>JBGPPE010000045.1:0-19145 GCA_041488395.1 Gallionellaceae bacterium | reverse complement strand
CTCTGCCCGTCCTGCTCGACGCGGCGCAGGTCGTGGCAGTGGCGCATGATGTCGAACAGGGGGGCGGCGGAAGTTTCAGGGTCCGTTCGGGCTGACCCTTCGACTCCGCTCAGGACTAAAGGCATTGTCGAAGGGTGAATGTCTTCAGAGCCGAGCGCCGTTCGTTCCTTCGACAGGCTCAGGACGAACGGGTTTGAGGGGTCAGGTGTCCGCAACGCCCCGGAGAAAAACACCTGCCGGATGCTCATGCGGTTCTGCGTGAGCGTGCCGGTCTTGTCGCTGCAGATCACCGTGGCCGCGCCCAGCGTCTCCACTGCGGGCAGGTGGCGCACCAGTGCGTTCTTCTTCGCCATGCGCTGCGTTGCCATGGCGAGCGACAGGGTGACGGTGGGCAGCAGGCCTTCCGGCACGTTGGCGACGATGATGCCGATGGCGAACAGCAGGTTGGCCCAGAACGACAGGCCGACCAAATGCCCGATCAGGAAGAACAGCGCACCGAGCAGGAGGGAGAACAGCGCCACCAGCCGCGACAGGCGCGCGATCTCTTTTTGCAGCGGCGACAGCGGCTCATGCAGGGTTTGCGTGAGCCGCGCGATGTTGCCGAACTCGGTGTGCATGCCGGTGGCGTACACCATGGCTTTCGCCTCGCCCGAGATCAGCGAGGTGCCCGCGTGCAGGGCGTCGCGCCGCAATGCCGCCAGCTCTTCGCCAGCCGGGGTAGTGTCGCGCGCCTGCGGCAGCGATTCGCCGGTAAGCGTGGCGGTGTTGACGCGCACGCCGAACGCCTCGATCAAGCGGCAGTCGGCCGGGACATCGTCGCCCGCGGAGAGCAGCACCACGTCGCCCGGCACCAGTTCGGCAACCAACACTTGCACGGCACGGCCGTCGCGCAGCGCGGTGGTGTGGCGCGGCAGCAGATTGCGCAGCGCGGCCAGCGCTTTCTCGGCGCGGTATTCCTGCCAGAACGAGAACAGGCCGTTGACCACGATCACGCCGAGCACGGCATAGCCCAGCGTCGCCATGCCCTGGCCCGGTTCGCGCCATTCGGCGAAGAATGCCAGCCCGGCGGCCAGCCACAGGATCAGTGCGAAGAAGTGGGTGAATTCCCTGAGCAGTTTGCCGAGCAGGGATTGCTCGGCGATTTTCTCGATGCGGTTGGCACCGTACCTTGCCAGGCGCTGCACGGCCTCGGCCTGCGCCAGCCCCTGCGCGCCGCTGTGCAGATGCGCATAGAGTTTCTCAATGGCCTGAGTGTGGTGGTTCATGCTGCTTGGTCAGAAATTTATTTTCCTGGCAATCACTTCAAACTGCACCCTCATGCTCTGCACAGCCTGCCCTGCTGCGCTGATCTTGCTCATTTCAGTGTAGCTGCCGGTGAAGAAGATGAGGGGAAAAGTCCTTGATGAGTTGGCGCCTGAGGGGCGTAGCGCACTGCACAGCGCGCTCAACTAGACTGCAAACAGCAAGCGGCCCTGCTTGAGGATGGAGTCCAGCTGCTCGATCGGCACCGGCCTGCTGAACAAATAGCCCTGGAAGGCATGGCAGCCGTGCAGATCGAGGAACAGACGCTGCGCTTCGGTTTCCACGCCCTCGGCGATGACGCTCAGGCCGAACGCCTGGCCCATGGTGATGATGGCCTGCACGATGGCGGCATCGTTGGGGTCGGTGGCGATGTCGCGCACGAAGGACTGGTCGATCTTGAGCTGGTCCAGCGGCAGTTGCTTGAGGTAGGAAAGCGAGGAGTAGCCGGTGCCGAAATCGTCCATCGACAGGCCGATGCCCATGTCCTTGAGCGCGTGCATTTTGGTGATGCTGTCGTTGACGTTGTCGAGCACCAGGCTCTCGGTGAGCTCGATCTTCAGCCGGGTGGGATCGATGCCGCTGCTGACGACCACCTGCCCCACCTGCTCGATGAAATCCGGCTGGCGGAACTGGCGTGCGCTGACATTGACCGCCACCTGCAGCGCGCTGGTGGCCGGGTTGCTGGACCAGAGCTTGATCTGCGCGCAGGCGGTGCGCAGCACCCACAGCCCGATCGGCACGATCAGGCCGGTTTCCTCGGCCAGCGGAATGAAGCGGGCCGGCGAAATCAGGCCCTGCCCGGGCATATCCCAGCGCAGCAGGGCCTCGGCGCCGATGATTTTCTGCGCACTGTCCACCTGCGCCTGGTAGTAGAGGCGCAATTGCTGTTCATCCAGGGCATGGCGCAGGTTGTTGATCATTTCGGTGCGCGCTTCCAGCACGGCCTGCATGCCCGGATCAAAGAAACGGATGGTGTTGCGCCCGGCAGATTTGGCCTGATAGAGGGCGGTATCGGCGTGCTTGAGCACGTCCTCGACGCGCTCCTGATGGCCGAGGAACAGGGAAACACCAAAACTGGCCGCCGAGTGGTATTCCTGCTCCCTGAGCAGGTAGGGCAGCCCCAGCGCTGCGCGCAGCTTCTCGGCGATGTGCCCGGCCTGGGTAACGGCTTCTTCTGCTTCGCTGCTGAGCGATTCGAGGATCACCACAAATTCATCGCCGCCCAGCCGCGCCACGGTATCGCCATCGCGCACGCTCACCTGCAGGCGCTGGGCGACTTGCTGCAGCAGCAGGTCGCCCACATCGTGGCCCTTGGTATCGTTGAGTGTCTTGAAGTTATCCATGTCAAGAAACACCGCCGCGCCATAATTGTCGGCGCGCGCGCTGACTGATTGTGCCTGCTGCAGCCTGTCGTGCAGCAAACGGCGATTGGGCAGCTTGGTGAGCGGGTCGTAATAAGCCAGGTTGTGGATTTCTTCCACGGCGAGCTTGCGCTCGGTGATGTCGCGCGACAGCACGATAAAGCGCTGCAGCTCACCCGCGGCGACGGGCTTTTTGGCGACCGAGAGCTCGAACCAGCCCATCCCGTCGGCCAGCGGCAGGCTGATCTCCAGGCCATAGGCCGTGCCTTTCTCGTTGGCCAGCTCCAGTGCCAGCAGCACGGTCTCTGCGGCCTGTTTCGGCAGCACGTTCCTGACCGTGCGCCCCAGCAACTGTTCGCGCGGGGCAGCCAGCAGCTTGTCGCGTGCGGACATGATATTGAGGTAGCGCCCTTCCTGGTCCAGCTCAAACATCAGATCGGGGATGGCCTGCAGTGTTGCCTCGAGATCGCTGGCGAGATGGATGACCGGGCGGCCAAAGCGCTGGCTGATGCGGCGCGTAACAAGAATGCCGATAATCAGCAGCAGCAGCACCAGGACGCCGATAAAATACAGCCCCTGCCGGAATGCGGCCGCGCGCGTGCGGTCGGAAATGCCAACCTGGATGACGCCGGCGATGTCTTTGTCCAGGCCGCTGAGATAAGGCACGGTAATCTCGCGGATCGGCTCGCCATCGATCTCGATATTCCTTATTTCCCTTGGCTTGCCCGCCAGCACTTTTCCGGCCGCGTTCTGCGCACTGCGATCCAGCTGCATGTCGTTGAGGGTGGGCTCGCTGCTGGCCAGCACATTGCCCTGTTTGTCGGCCAGCAGGATGTAGCGGATGTCCGGTTCGCCCTGGGCAATTTCTTCCAGCAGCAGGCGCGCATGATATTTGCCCGAGAAGCTGATGCGATTGACCGACTTGGCCAGTATCTGGGTGACCAGGGTGGAGAGGTTGTCCTGCTCGCGTTTGGCAATGTCGCGATAGTACATGCCCCCGGCAAGCAATACCGTCACCATCAGCGCAAAGATCAGCGCGCCGAAAGACAGGGCAATACGGCGATCGAAATCGGCGAATGAACGCTCTTCGGCTTCGATGCCCTTGGCGAGCGGAGAGGTCATCATTGGTAATCTCTCATTTGACGGCCTTCACGGTTCCTTCCCACACGGGATTGCGTGCGCGCCAGGGCTTGGTGAATCCTGCCGGAATCGGGCCGGCCCAGCCGGGGTAGCGCGCCAGGGTTTCCTGCGTGATGGGAAATACCGGCACCAGTGCCTGCTTGTGTGTCGGCTTGCCGGTGGCGATGGCGTAGGCGGCCTTGAGCGCCTCTGCCCCGAGCGGGCCGCAAAACTGGGCCGTATCGATACGGGTGAGGCGGTGTTTGCGGATGTTGTCGACCGATTGGGGGTCGCCGTCGATGCTGGCGCTGATGATCTCGCTGCGGTCGGCTTTGGCCAGCGCATCCACCACGCTGAGGCCGCCACCGTCATTGACGCTGAACACGACATCCACGCTCCCCCTGGCCGGGAAGTCGTGCAGAATCTGCTGGCCGGCCAGCTTGCCGCCGACCGGCTCGACCGCTTCATACGACTTGAGGATTTGATAGGGCTGGCCGTGGTCGCGCAAGGCATCCAGAAAGCCGTTGAGCCGCTCGACCGTGGAGGAGACGCGCGGATATTCCACCAGTATCAGTTTGATTGTGGTGTTGTCGGAAAAATGCGCCGCCACATACTCGCCGTCGAGATAGCCGGCCTGCTGGTTGTCGGAGGTGATGTAGGCGGCCAGTGTGCCGCCGCTGATGTACTGGTCGTAGGCCACCACGGGTACGCCGGCCCGGTTGGCGGCGCGCAAAGGCCCGGCCAGCGCGGCGTTGTCGGTGGGCTGCACGATGATGATGTCGGGCCTGGGCTTCTGCTTCACCATCTCGAACATCTGTGCGATCTGTTTTTCAACGCCGGCGCTGCCGTCACCGGCAACCAGGGGGATCAGCGTGACCGCGGGCAGGTCATTTTGTTTGGCCGCGGCATTGATGCGTGCGGCCTCTGCCTCGAGCCCCTTGCGCATGGCAACCTGGCCGGGAATGTTCATCGACCAGTAGAGCACGCCGATGCGCAATGCCTTGTCATCAGGCGTTGCCTGCCCCAGCAGTGGAATTGTTGTTCCCGCACACAGCAGGATGGCAGCTATAGATAAACGCAAACAGATCTCTCGGCAAAAAGAAAATTTAGCTGCATGGCTGCGAAGTATTGGTGACCTCGGCAATGAAGTCAATGCGCATTCCTTTATTACACAATGCTTATACTGGACACCCGGTTTCAACATGGTGCTTAGCCGGCGAGCTGTCATGCGTGGCCGGCTGATCAAATACACAACCATCTGCTTGCCTGACGGGAAGGCAATACGGGGTCAGGTGTGGGTGGGCACTAACCGGATGGTCAGTATCCACTAGCAGCAACACCCTTGACTGGCGCAGACCTACCTGAATTGCATATCGCTTAACCTCGTTCGCGTTGACAGTTTCTTGACGTGTCCCCTATGATCCCCCGCAGAAGAACTCCTTATATGGTGTCGTGGTTGTTCATGTATCAAACTCCTCCAGCCATATTCATTTCAAGACGCGAATCGCATCGCGCAAGAGGCTTTTCACGGGTTGCACCTTAAATATCTGGATAACCGGCAGGCAGCACGCGCCGCACTAAAAGGGGAAACACCATGTTTCAATTGCTGCGCTACTTTTCTGGCGCAAACCTGCCTGGCGATTTGACACGCAACCATCCGGAGCAGCACAGGACCCCACCAGATCACACCATTGCCTGCCATTATCGGCCGGCAATTTTTTTTGCTGCGCTGCTGGCCAGTACTGCACCAGCCATGGCAGCCGAACAGGAGGCTCCCGCCGCACAGCTCACTCCCGCCAGTGTGGCCGCTCGCGGCCAGCAATCTGCGGTGCTGGCACTCAAGGCGTTTGGCCGCTATTCGGTAACGGTAAGCAGCTCGCAAGGTGTGGCATTGCAGGCGGTGGACAAGATGTCCGGTGCCGGCCCCATGGCCGGCATACCCGGCAAGCAGGATGGCCGCCTTGATCTTTTCCTGGACAATGGTTCATACAAAATCCTGACGCATGCCTCCAGGCAAGGCAGCGGCCAGGCCAAATTGAGCGCGCATGCCTTCCGTGAACTGAATGGCGCACGCCCGCCCAGGCTGGTTGAAGAAAGGCTGGAGCGCGCAACCCTGGGCGACTTCGAACAGCGTTCCTACTGGCTGGAGGTCAAGGAGCAGCGCACCGTGGCCATTGAGGCTGCCGGGCGCCATCTGGCCGACCTGCGCCTGTGGCGCGACGGTGTCTGGCTGGTTGAAAGCGCAGCGGAAATGTCCGCCAGCCAGGCCCGCGCAGATCACCCGCTCTCGGTAGCGCGCTTTAGCGCGCGCCTTGAGCCGGGGCTGTACCTGGTAACGGCCTATGGCGGCCCCAGCCAGCCGTGGACCGACGCCTCCGACGAGAAACCATTCCTGTTGCGCTTCGGCATTCCCAAACTGGCCACCACCTTGCGCCAGCAATTCACCATGGGCGAATTCGGCGTCGAGCGTTTCCTGGTGCCGTCCGGGCCGAATTTCTTCCGCCTTGAGCTGCCGGTTGCAGCCAAAGCCAGCCTGCAGGTGAGCTCCTATAACGAGAACAATCCGTTTCAGGCGAGCGGTCCGTCCGCCAACATCGACAAGCGTTCCCTGCCCCCGGTCGCCGAACTGGGTAATGTCGGCAGCAGCGGGCTCAGAGTGGTGACCGTCACCATGGAAGCGGGCAAACCCTTTGTGCTGCAGCATTTCAATGCGGCCAGCTCGACCACGCTCAGCGCGGGCGGAAATTACTGGATCAGCTCGATTCATGCCGGCCACGCCGATGATTCGATCGGGGCCACGGCCATCCTCACCCACAGCAGCTCCTATACCCCGGAAGAATATGTCGATGCGCAGGTGGTCGAGCTGGCGCGTGGCAAGAACTGGCACCGCCGTTTCAATCTGCTCGACGAGCTGACGCTGTTTGTAAAGGTGAATGATTCCTCGAAAATCAGCGTGGTGGGCCAGGGCGTCAAGGCACGCTACCGTTTCGAGCCGTTTGTCACCTCGCGTCCGCGCGATTACAAAACGCCGAACTGGCAGGAAAGCGGCCACGAGTTCGATCTCGATCGCGGCCTGTATGTGCTGACTGTCACGCCGGAAACCAGGGGCATCCTCGACCTGCAACTGCTGCCGCCGGGCAGCATGCTGAGCAAGGCGATGTCTTTTGTGTCCAAACTCACTGCGGATGAAAACCAGTCCGGCTTGCCTGACAACGCATCCAGAGAAGGGCTCACCCCGGTCAGCGCGGTGGCACGCTTTGCCGACACCCGGCTGAACAACGCGGGTTACTACACGGTGTACCTCAATCGCCAGCCGGGCGTGGCCTCGGGCATAGTGGTGCGCCCGTTGCCGATCAACCTGGATGAGGCGCTGCCGGTTACCCAGCGTGCCGGCGAGCGTCTGACCATTCCCGTGCAGATATCGGAAGCAGGCACGCTGCGCGCGATTGCCGAAGATGGCCGCGCACTGGAGATTGCGCTCGACAACAGCAAGAAGGGAGCCGCCCTCGAAGTCGGCGCAGGCCGTTACAGCGTCACCATCAAGGAAAGCAATGCGGTGCAGGATTATTCGCTGGTGCTGGAACCCACGCGCCTGTCCAGCAAGACACCGCTGCCGCCCATGCCGGATGCAACGCTGGCCAACCTGCCCAAGTTCCCCACCATCACGCCCGCGGAACCGTACTACTTTGACCTCGAGCGCAACAGCACCAACAGCTTCAAGGTGCACGTGGACAAACCCGGGTTGTACCAGTTTGAAACCACCGGCCTGCTGCGCACCGGCGGCAAGGTGCGCACGCGCATCAATCCTGCGCTGTTCAGCAATGCCGAGAACGGCGTCGGCCGCAACTTCATGATCCAGAACTACCTGCGCGAAGGGGAATACCAGCTCACCGTCAATACGGCAGGCCAGACCGCGGGACATCTCGGCGTGCAGCTGACGCGCACCGAAGTGGTGGACGGCGGCGAGCTGCGTGCCGGTGAAGTGGCGCGCGCCCTGTTGCCAAGCGCACAGGCGCTGTCCTACCGGTTCAAGATCAGCCGCCGCGGCACTTACCGCCTGCAGGCGATGGGACTGGGGCGCAATTTCCGCCTGCGCCTGGAAGATGCCAACGGCTGGCCGGTGTTTGCACCGGAACTCGATGGCGACTTCACCGAGGAACTGCAGCCGGGCAACTACCGCCTGATCGTGCTGCCGCAAACCGCCGAGGCACGCGTGCTCACGCGGCTGGTCAGCGTGACCGGCAAGAAGAGCTACAAGGGCCACGGCCCGCACCGCATTGCGCTGGAACAGCGAGTTGAACACACCTGGGTCGAGCCGGCCAAGGGTGCTGCGCGCACGCCCGACCAGTGGGAGTTTGATCTGCCCGGCGCGGCCGATCTCAGCATCGCCCTCGACAATGAGATGGAAGGGGTTCTGGTGAACACCACCGACCTCAAGAATGTGATTGCCAAGGTGGATGCCAAACGCGGCTGGAGCGGGCGTGTGCAGGCGGGGCGTTACCGCGTGCTGGCCAAACACAGCCGCTCCAACAACCACATGCCTTACACCCTGCAGGTTTCCTCCACCCAGCTGCTCGCCGGGCAGTCGCGCGAAGTGCTGGCACCGGCGCTGATCCCGCTGTCGGTGGGCACGGACGGGCTGGTCGAGCTGCAGTCGTTCGGCCCCGGCGATGTGCGCGCCCGCCTGCTGGATGCGGCGGGCGAGACGGTGGCGCAGAACGACGACCGTGCCGATGACTGGAACTTCCACATCGCACAACGCCTGCGCCCCGGTGAATACAAGCTGCAGGTTGATCCGGTGAACGCGCAGCAGACACAGACCAGCGTCACCATGCATGCGCCCCGCGAAGTGGCCGAGAAGCCGCTGGCGCTGGGCAGCACGCTCGACATCAAGGATGACCAGGTGCATGTCTATCCGCTGGCAATACCGGCAGAGCGCAACCTGCTGCTGGCCAGCGCACAGTCCAGCGATACGGTGGGCCTCGCGCTGGAAGGCGAATCGGCACAGGGCTGGGTCAACCTCGGCACCACCCTGGCCAAGACACCGTACCTGGCCCTGCCGCTTGGCGCGGAGCGCTTCCGTTCCTATCGCCTGCGCGCCTGGTCGGCTGACCGGCGCAGCCTGAAGATGCGCGTCCGGGCGGTAGCCGCCACGGTTCCGGTCAGCAGCGAGAGCCAGTTGCAGCAGGGCGGCATGGCACTGGCGAAGGTGGATGAGACGCGTGCCGAATTGCGCGTGGCCAGGGTCACCCTTTCCCGCCCCGGCAGCTTCCGCGTCAAGGGCGATCTCGCCCGCTTGCAGTGGTCGGACGGCAGTGCGTGCGCCGACCAGGTCAGCAACAACGCAGTCATCGGCGTCAGCGGCGATACCCTGTGGCTGCTGGCCGAACAGCGCAGTGCGGATGAAGCCGTGGCATTTTCTGCCGAGCGCCTGCGCACTCCCGACGGCGACAACGAATCGCTGCGCCTGGAGCTGATGGCCGGGCGCGGTGGCGTGATCGACTTGCAGCCGAATGCCAAAGGCCCCTCGCTGATCATTGCCCAGGCCGGCGCCGGGCAGCCCGGCGTGGCCATGAGCCAGCGCGCCAATCCCGACACCATTGGCCTGGTGCCGGGTGCCGCGGTGACCGTGGCCATGCACGGCACCACCGATGCGGCCTACGTATGGAATGCCGCCTCCCCGAATGCGGCGATCGAGCTCGATGTGCGCCAGGTGCCGCTGCAACGCGGCAACGGCGCATCCCTCGGCATGGGCATGCGCGATGACGTGATCGGCGCGAAGATGGCACTGCCGCTCAGGCTGCCGAGCGGCGCGCTGAGTGTGCGCCTGACCTTGCCGCCACAGAACGCGGCAGTGTTCCTGAAACGCGGCAGCGTCCTCTCCACGCACTGGTCGGGCGATGATGCCCTGCAGGAGACGGTGGCGACGGATGCCGACGAGCTGTGGCTGCTCAACGCCGATGGGCACAGCAGCCACTACGGCATCGAGATCACCCAGGATGGCGCCGGCAAGGTGGACACACTGAAGCCGGGCGAACTGCTCGAGCATAACCTCAGCACTGCCGGGCGCCTGCGCGTGCCGGTGGAAATTCCCGCAGTTAAAACTTCGGGAAGCGAGACGGACACGGTGCGTCTGCATGTGAACGGCAACACCCAGGTGCTGTGGCTGGAAAAAGGCGGCCGCGTGGCCAGCGGCAACGACATCGCGATCCGCGACAGCGGCGTGCTGTGGCTGCAACACCAGCCCGGCACGCTGGTAGCATGGCTCGATGCACCGCAACGCCAGCAGAGCACACAGGGCTTCGCAGAGTGGTTCAAGGCGTTGCGCGAGACAGCGGTGAAGCCGCCGCAGACAGTCAGCCTTGCCGGCAAATCGCAGATTCTTGCGCTCCAGCTGGAACGCCCAACCATGCTGCATGTGCGCACCAGCGTGCCGGTGGTGACCCACTTCCTGGTCAACGGCAAATCAGCGCAAACCGAAGCGCACCTGCAAGGCGCCAACATCAACCTGCTGGCACCGGCCGGGGCCTCGCGCCTGGTGCTGCGTGCAGTCGGCGCGGACAGCCTGTCCGGTGTAGCTACCGTGATGGCGACCGAGGTTACCAAGCTGAACGAAGGTGCCGGGCCGGAAGTATTGCTGGCACCGGGCAGCGCGCGCCTGTTTTCCTTCGAAATCGGACAGCGCACCCCGGTAGGTATCGGTATCCGCGCCTCTTCCGACATCGTGCGCAGCACCCTGTATGACGCAAGCAGCACGGTGCAGGCGCAAGGCGTGGTGCAAATGCCCACCCTGCAGCCCGGCCGCTATTACCTGTCCATCGAGACACCGGCGGACACCGCCCCGGTACTGGTGCAGCCGATTGTGTTCGGCCTGAGCAAACCCGATACGCGTCCGCCCTACGACATCCTGCGCCGCTACGTTGAAGGCAAAAATGCCGATGCGATTATTTACGATCCGCATGAAGCAGAAACGCCGCCTGCAGCAGTAGCCAAGGTCGCACGCAGGAAAGCGCCCGTGCGCCCGGTCGACGAGAACGGCGAGTACCAGTCAGACGGTGAGGAAGGCGAGCAGGCGCCAGAGGAACAGCAACCCGAAGAACAGCCACAGGAAGAGCAGGAGCAAGGCTCGGATGGGGAGTAAGTGCAGGGCGGGTCCACACCCGCCCATGCCCGAGATAGCCGGTGTAGGGCGGGTCATACCCGCCGATGCCGAGATGACGAGGCAAACGATGTCAAATCTGGAGATTGATATGGCGGGTGTGACCCGCCCTGCCTGCTAACGAACGTAGGGCGGGGTACACCCGCCGACAAAGGACAACATGCCCAACTATCGCCGCGCCAACGTTGAGGGAGGATGCTATTTCTTCACGGTGAATACCTTGCAGCGGCAGCCGTTGCTGCTTGAAGCGGATGTACGCGCTGCCCTGCGCGAGGCGATTGAATCGGTGAGAACAACCTTGCCGTTCGGCATTGATGCCTGGGTATTGCTGCCCGATCATTTGCATTGCCTGTGGACGCTGCCGCCGGACGATGCGGATTTTTCCACGCGCTGGAAATTGATCAAGACCAGGGTGACGCAACGTTGTGGTGAAAGATTGCTGCGCGATGAATACATGACCATGCGCCGCAAGAACAAGCAGCAAGGTTCACTCTGGCAGCAGCGCTATTGGGAACATCAAATCCGCGACGCGCGTGATTTTGCGCGACACGTGGATTACGTGCACTGGAACCCGGTCAAGCACGGACACGTTGAATGCGTGGCGGATTGGCCGTATTCCAGCTTTCACCGCTATGTGAAAGCCGGGATTTATCCGCCGGATTGGATGGGACGGAGTGCGCGGGATAACGACATGGAATTTGGTGAGTAGCGTGATGACGATATGGCGGGTGTGACCCGCCCTACGCCCGGCAACTCATGTAGGGCGGGTGACACCCGCCGATGCCGAAACAATGCAGCAAACGTTGTTGAATTTGGAAAGGTGCTACGGCGGGTGGGACCCGCCCTACGCATGCAGGACGGCGCAGGATCAGGTAGGGCGGGTCGCACCCGCCGTTGCAGGTTATAACGAAGTAAACGATGTTGAATTTTGAAAATTGATATGGCGGGCGGGACCCGCCCTACCGTGTTCAGGTTAATGCAAATTGGAGCAACTGATGAAACGTGCACATACCCTGGTTGGATTTCTCTTACTGCTTGCCGCGCTGGGCGCAAGCCACGTTTCGCACGCTGCCGATCCTGTCGCCGCTGGAACCCTGGTGCAGCCGCCGGGCGTGTCGGTGATCCCGGAAAAATTCCTGCGCCGCTGGGACCCGGTGACGTTTTTCTTTGATTCCGCCAGCGGCCAGGCGCAGGGCACGCCCGAGCACCACCCGGAACGCTTTGTCAGCATGAAGCCGGCGCATCCCGGCGTGTACACCTGGCTGGATGCAAAGACGCTGCAGTTCCGCCCGGCTGAGCCGTGGCCGGCCTTGTCGCGTTTTTCTTTCCGCATCAAGCAGAAGAATTACGACTTGGTCACGCTGATGGAGGTGCCCACCCAGACCATACCGGCCGACCACGAGGACGGGCTGGACCCGATCGAGCGCATTTCGCTCACCTTTGCCGAGCCGCTCGACCCGAAGGCGCTGCGCCAGATGTTGCGCATCGGTGTGCGTCCCCTGCCCGGCATTGACGACAGCCAGACGCGCTGGCTCGACCAGAAGGATTTCGACCTCAAGGTGATGGAGCGCGTGCAGCGCCGCGATCCGGCCAGCTATGTGCTCACCTTTGCCCGTCCGATCCCGAGCGGCCAGCGCGTGATCGTGCGCCTGCGCCTGTCGCTGGAAGACAGCACGGCCGATTCGTTCAAGGACATCAGCTTCACCACCTCGGAGTCATTCCGCATCACCAACATGGGCTGCGCCGAGCTGCGCCTGCCGGTGACGCCCGAGGGTGTCAGCTACGCGCGCGACCAGGCGCTGACCTGCAGCGCCGACCGCCGCCAGGTGCAGGTGGAGTTTTCTGCGCCACCCAAGGAGTTCAGCCCGGTCGAGGCACGCAATCTGGTGCGCTTCACGCCGGCGGTGAAAGACCTGACCTTCCAGGTTGCCGGACGCCAGCTGCTGGTGGACGGCAATTTCCAGACCGACACGCTGTACCGTGTGAGCGTGATGCCGCTGGAGCTGACCGACCAGCGCAACCGTCCGCTGCTGTCCAAGGCGCCGAGCCAGCTTTACCTGCACTTCCCGCCCAAACCAAAATATCTGCAACCGCAGGTGGGGCAGGCCATCATCGAACGTTTCGGCCCGCAGCAATTGCCGCTCAGCGGCCGCGGTTTTGAGCGCGTTGACCT
Source organism: Gallionellaceae bacterium (assembly GCA_041488395.1). Lineage (GTDB taxonomy): Bacteria > Pseudomonadota > Gammaproteobacteria > Burkholderiales > Gallionellaceae > 39-52-133. The sequence goes on along the minus strand of JBGPPE010000045.1, from coordinate 6,031 downwards.
GCGCATCTACCCGCTCGATCCCTTGAACCGCTCGTTCTGGCCCTTCCCCGAACAGCCGGTGGTGACCGATGAGCAAGCCGCGCCACCGGCACCGGGCGAGGAGCCGTCTGCGTTCACCAACGTCAATTCACAGATCGATACCCGCGGCCTGATGCGCCAGTTGCGCACGCTGGGCTCGCCCCCCTTGTCCACCATCGTGAAGCTGCCGCTGCGCGCGGCGGGCACGGCAGCGCGCTTCGGCCTGGACCTGGAGCCGCACCTGGCCGCCATCTCGGGCAAGCAGCAGCCGGGAACCTACCTGGTCGGCATCCGCAAGCTGGACGAATCGTCGCAGCGCAGCTGGATACGCGTGCAGGTCACCGACCTGTCGCTGTCGACCATCGAGGAGGAAAGCGCGGTCAAGTTTGCGGTGACCTCGCTCTCAACCGGCGAGCCGGTTTCCGGCGCCGAGATCAGGGTGGAAGGCACGCGCAGCACCAGCAACGGCACCGAATGGCAAACGCTGCTGCGCGCCACCTCCGGCTCGGACGGCACTTATCGCTGGCAGGCACCGGGCTACAACGGCCACGATCACGTCAGCGTACGGCGCATCGTGGTGCAGCAGGGGCGCGATGTGCTGGTGCTTGACCCGGCACGCCAGCCGGATCGTTACGCGGACAACCTGTGGAGCCGCGCCGGCGGCAACTGGCTGCAATGGACGCAGGAGTATCTCAGCGATCGCGGTGAACCGGCACAGACGGTTTGCCATGTATTTACCGAACGTCCCGTCTACCGTCCCGAAGAGAAGATTTACGTCAAAGGCTATGTGCGCCAGCGTCAGCGCGGTGTCATCAGCCTGGCCAGCGGCGACGGCACGCTGGTGGTGGAAGGCCCCGGCGGGCTGTCCTGGCGCTATCCGCTCAAGCTCTCGGCCGCAGGCAGTTTCAACTACGTGTTTGACGAAGCGAATACCCCTACCGGCCCTTACAAGCTGCACTTCGAATTCCATGACCAGACACAGTGCGGCGTGGTCAATGTGCTGAAAGAGGCGTACCGCACGCCGGAATTTGATTTGCGCCTGAGCGCGCCTGACCAGGTGCCGCTGGATCGTGAATTCAAGGTGCAACTGGCTGCGCAATACTATGCCGGCGGCCAGGCCGCCGACCGCCCGGTGCGCTGGCGCGTGACGCAGTTCCCCTACGCCTGGACACCGGCTGCGCGCCCCGGCTTTTTCTATTCTTCCGATGGCCGCTTCTCCGGGCGCGAGGCTTTCCGCGGCAGCCCGGTGATTGAACGCGAAGGCAAGACCGACGCGCAGGGCGCCACCAGCCTGACGCTCAACCCGGCTACCGAAACCACCGGGCAGCCGCGCAGCTATGTGGTCGAGGCCACCGTGACCGGCGCCGACGACCAGACGGTGAGCGCAACCCAGCGCGTGCTGGCGCTGCCGGCGGTGGTGCTTGGCCTGAAGACGCCGCGCTATCTGGAACGCGCCAGGAGCGTGAAGCCGGAAATCATCGTGGTCGGCCCGGATGGCGGTCTGGTGGCACAGCAAAACGTGACGGTGCGTCTGATCAAGCGCGAGTGGCATTCGCACCTGCGCGCCGACGATTTCTCGCAGGCCGAACCGAAGTACATCACCGAGGTGGTGGACAACAAGATCTCCGAACGCCAGGTGAAAAGCACGGCACAGCCGCTGGCAGTGGAGCTGCCGCTGGAAGGTGCCGGTGTCTATGTGGTCGAACTGGAAACCCAGGATAGACTCGGCCGCGCGCAGACGGTGGCGGTTGACCTCTATGCTGGCGGCGACGAGCCGGTGAGCTGGTCGCGCCGCCCCAGCGATGTGTTCAAGGTGACGCCGGACAAGGCCAGCTATGCACCCGGCGAAACCGCACACCTGATCGTGGAAAGCCCATTCCAGCAGGCGCATGGCCTCGCCATTGTCGAGACACCCGACGGCAACCAGTACCAGTGGTTCACCGTCAAGGCCGGTGCTGCCAGCTTCGACGTGCCGATCCAGAAAAACTTCGTACCGCGCCTGCCGGTGCACTTTGTCCTGATGCGCGGCCGTATTCCCGGCGTGCAGCCGGTGGCGGGAGGCCGCGTGGACCTGGGCAAGCCGGCCACCGTGGCCGCCACCAGCTGGATCACCATCGCACCGGTGGAACACCAGGTAAATGTCGCACTGGTGCACCCGGAGCGCGCGCGCCCGGGCGAGACGGTGGATGTCAAAATTTCGCTGTCTGATCGCGCCGGCAAGCCGGCTGCAGGCGAAGTTACGCTGTGGCTGGTGGACCAGGCCGTGCTCGCGCTCGGCAAGGAACAGCGCCTCGACCCTATCCCGGATTTCATCACGCCGGTTACCTCACGCGTGGGCGTGCAGGACACGCGCAACTGGACACTCGGCATCTTCCCGTTAAGCGATGAGCCCGGCGGCGACGGCACTGCAGAGGAGGCCACCGAAAGCTTGCTGGACAAGGTTACCGTGCGCAAGGACTTCCAGTCGGTGCCTTATTTCAATCCGAAGATCGAGGTCGGCCCGAGCGGTGTGGCGACGGTCAAGGTCAAGCTGCCCGACAACCTCACCAACTTCAAACTGCGCGCCAAGGCAGTGAGCGGCGCTGACCGCTTCGGCGTCGGCACCGGCCAGGTGTCGGTGCGCCTGCCGGTGATCGTGCAGCCGGCATTGCCGCGCTTTGTGCGCCCCGGTGACCGCTTCACTGCCACTGCCATCGGCCGCATCGTCGAGGGTGAAGGCGGCGCCGCCAGTGCCGAGCTGCGCGCCAAGGGTGTCGAGGTAAGCGGCAATGCCAGGCGTGCGCTCAACCTCAAGCTGAACGAGGCGCAGCGCATCGAGTACCAGGTGGCGGTGCCCACCCCGCCGGTGTCGGCACAGGGCGAGGTGTCCTACGACAAGGTCGGTTTCACCGTTGCCGTCGAGCGCACTTCCGACAAGGCGCGCGATGCGTTTGAGGTGCAGCTGCCGGTGCGTCCTGACCGCTCCAAACTGACCCAGCGCCAGATGATCGAAATCAAGCCGGGCGCCAGCGCCGAGATACCGGAAGTGGCCGAGGCGGTGCGTGCAGGCAGCCTGCGCCGCTCGCTGGTGGCATCGGATCAGATGGCGCTGGTGCGCATGGCGGCCGGCTTGAACTTCCTGATGAGCTACCCGCATGGCTGCACCGAGCAGCGCCTGTCGCGGGCACGCGCATTCATTGCGTTCAAGGAATTCAATGCGCGGCTGTATCGTGACGGTCAGGACAAGGAGCTGAAGCGTGTCGTCAACGATGTGCTCACCTGGTTGCCCGGCGTCGTCGACAACAACGGCCTGGTGTCGTACTGGCCCGGCTCCAACGGCTATGTCTCGCTCACCGCGTGGGTCACCGAGTTCCTGGTTGAGGCCAAACGTGCCGGCTTCACCATCGACCAGGCCATGTTCGACCGCATGATCGCTACCCTGCAGCAGGCGCTGCGCTCGGACTACACGCACTTCATCACGGGAGAAAGCTATACCGAACGGGTAATGGCGCTGCGCGCGCTGGCAGCGGCGGGCCGCCTGGACAACAGCTATGTGGCCGAGCTGGCACGGCGCACCGACTATCTCAACCTCGAATCCAGTGCGCAGGTGTGGCGTTTGCTCGACACGGCCGGCGGCCAGTCTTCCGCCGCCCGTGATGCGCTGGGCAAGAAGGTGTGGGATGGTGTGGTCATCCGCATGTATCAGGGCCGCGAGATCTATGGTGGCCTGCAGGAGACCGCCAGCTCGCGCAACGGCCTGATCCTGCCGAGCGAGACGCGCACGCTGGCCGAGGTGGTGCGTGCCTCTGCCGCCAGCCCCAAGGCTGACGCGCGCCTCGCCGTGCTGACCGATGCGCTGGTCACGCTGGGCCAGGATGACGGCTGGGGCTCCACCCAGGCCGACGCTGCGGCGATGCTCGCCCTGTCGGATTACCTCAAGCGCAAGAACGCCAAGGGCGACACCTATCGCCTGAACGTCAGCTTCGGCACGCAAGCGCAAGTGCTGGAGATCGCACCTTCCAGCCCGATCGTGCAGGCGTCGAGCAACAGTGCGGCCAAGGTCACGCTGCGCTCCGAGGCCAAGCAGCCGCTGATCGTGCGCGCCGAGACCAGTTACCTGCCGCAGGCGCTGGGCTCGCAGGCCCCGGCCGGAACCAGTGGCTTTGTCGTCACGCGTGAGTCATTGCTCCAGCACGGCGACAACGCGCCCGCCGACAAGTTTGCCCTGAGCAAGCCCGGCACCACCATTCGCCTCTCCGTCGGCGATGTGGTGGAAGAGCACGTCGAGGTGATCAGCAACGCCAAGCACAACTATGTCGCCATCGTGGTGCCCCTGGCAGCCGGCCTGGAGCCGCTCAACCCGAAACTGGCCACCGCCCCGCCGGAAGCCACACCCAGCGGTTCGCTCAGCATTACGCCGAGCTACGTGGCCTACCTGGATGATCAGGTGACGTTCTACTATGACGAGTTGCCCAAGGGCGCGCTCCACTTCTACTTCCGCACCCGCGCCACCGTCCCCGGCCAGTTCACCCAGCCGCAGGCGCGCGCCGAGTTGATGTACGATGCGGCAGTGCATGGCGAATCGGCAGGTGCGGTGGTCGAGGTGACTGCGAAGGAGAAATGAGTTTGGTAGGGCGGGTCACACCCGCCGCTGCACACGATGGCAAATTATTGTTAATGGCGATGATGTTGCAATGGCGGGTGTGACCCGCCCTGCCTTTGCTGTCCCGGTATCAAGTCTTGAAGATTGAAGCATTAAAAAAATACCTGTCCATACCATCACGGCGCTCCTTCACACGGCGCCGTGTGGCTGTGCTGACACTGCTCGCCTTGCTTGCAGTGCTGGCAGTCGATGCCGCGCGCATCGACCTGAACGGCCCGCCCCCTTCGTATCTGCTGCTCGACCGTCATGGCACTTTTATCGCGGAGCTGGCCGATGAGGGGCAGGACTACGGCTACTGGCCGCTGCAGGAGTTGCCGCCGCGCGTGGTGGCGGCGGCGCTGGCGCTGGAGGACAAGCGTTTCGGCAGCCACCCCGGGGTTGATCCGCTGGCGGTGGGACGCGCGCTGTACCAGAACCTGACGCACGCCAGGCGGGTGTCAGGTGCCTCGACGATTGCCATGCAGGTGGCGCGGCTGCTGGACCCCGGCGAGCGCAATTACTGGCACAAGCTGCACGAGTCGTGGCGTGCGCTGGTGCTGACCGCGCGCTATGGGCGCAACGACATCCTCGCCGCTTACCTGCGCCTGGTTCCGTATGGCAACCGCGTGCATGGCATTGCCTATGCCGCGCGGCGCTATCTCGACAAGCCGGTGGCAGACCTGAGCTGGGCCGAGATTGCCTATCTTTCCGCCATCCCGCAGGCACCGAGCCACATGAACCCGTTTCATGAAGATGGACGCCAGCGCGCCATCGCGCGCGGCTCGCGCCTGCTGCAACAATTGCTGGAGAGTGGTGTATTGACGCCGGCCGAGCATGAGCTGGCACAGCAGCAGATACACGAGATCAGTTTCCCCAGGCTGATCTCGCGCTCAGAGCACAGCCTGCATGCGATTTTCAAACTCAGGCAGGTGCTGGCCGAGACGCCGCCGCGCAACGACAAGGAGCCTTACCGCATCACCACCTCGCTGGATCTGGACATGCAGGACAGCGTGACGGAGCTGGCCGCTGCTGCAGTCAACCAGTGGAGGAGCCAGGGCGTGGGCAATGCGGCGGTGGTGCTGCTCGATCGCGAGAGCAACGGGGTGCTGGCATGGCTTGGCTCCACCGATTACTTTGACCGCGAACAGGCCGGCGCGCTCGACTACGCGCAGACCCTGCGTTCACCCGGCAGCACGCTGAAGCCCTTCCTTTACGCACTGGCGCTGGAGCAGGGCAAAATCACGCCCGCCACCATCCTCGATGACCTGCCCTCGGTCAGCTACGGCATTGTCAATGCCGACCGCGCGTTTCTTGGCCCGCTGTTGCCGCGCCAGGCGCTGGCCAATTCACGCAACGTGCCGGCTGCCCGCCTACTTGAGAGCATCGGCCTGG
>JBGPPE010000044.1:0-19582 GCA_041488395.1 Gallionellaceae bacterium | reverse complement strand
TGATAAAGATGGCCAGATCAAATTCGTGCAGTCGCGCGATGGCTGCCTGCAGTGGCCGCTGGTCAGCCAGCGGCGTGATTTCCAGCAAAGGAAAAATGATACTTTCCCCGCCCAGCTGCTCGATGCGACGCGCCAGCTCAGCCGCCTGCTCACGCGGGCGGGTAACAGCAATTTTGAGGCCGGCGAGAGGATGAGTTAAATTCATAAAATCAATTTAGCCACAGAGCACACAGAGACCACAGAGAAAACCCGGCAGCAGCAGACCTGACTCTATGATCTCTGTGTACTCTGTGATTTCTGTGGCAAAAAGTCTTTCGCCTTACAGCGCCAGTGCAGCCAGGATCTCGCCCGCGCCCTGCTTCAGCAAGGCTGCAGCGACCGCATCGCCCAGCGCCTCGGGCGCATCTATGCTGCCCATCTGTTCGGCACGCAGCATGCGCTTGCCGTCCGGGCTGGCCACGAAGCCGCGCATGCGCAGCTGCTTGCCGTTCACCTCGGCAAACCCGCCCAGCGGCACCTGGCAACTGCCCGCCAGCGCGCGGCTCATGGCACGCTCGGCCAGCACGCAGGCGGCGGTGTCGGCATCATGCAGCGGACGCAGCAAGGCGGCCAGATCGGCACGATCGGCGCGGCACTCTATCCCCAGCGCCCCCTGCCCCACGGCCGGCAGGCTATCATCTGAGCTGATCAGATCGCGGATGCGCTCGCCCAGGCCGAGGCGCTTGAGGCCGGCCGCGGCCAGAATAATGGCGGCATATTGGCCTTCGTCCAGCTTGCGCAAACGCGTTTGCACGTTGCCGCGCAAAGGCTCGATCTGCAGATGGGGGAAGCGCGCGCGCAGCTGGCTCTCGCGGCGCAAGCTGGAAGTGCCCACCACGCTACCCGCCGGCAACGCTTCCAGATTGGCGAAATGGTTGGAAACAAAGGCATCGTGCGGATCTTCGCGCTTGCCGATACAGGCCAGCATGAAGCCTTCCGGCAGATGCATCGGCACATCCTTGAGGGAATGCACCGCAATATCGGCACGCCCTTCCTCCAGCGCAACCTCGAGTTCCTTCACAAACAGGCCTTTGCCGCCTATTTTGGACAGGGTCACATCGAGTATCTGATCACCCTGGGTCGTCATACCCAGGATGCTTACCTCGGTTTGCGGGTATAATGCGCGCAGTCGATCGCGGATGTGTTCTGCCTGCCACATTGCCAATGCGCTTTCGCGCGATGCAATGACCAGTTTTGCGGGGGTAGGCTGCGCCTGAGATGCATGCTTCATTGATTTTCCTGAGCTCCAAAATTGTTTTAATCCGTTTGCGCCGCATTTTAGCATGAGCGCTATTGCGCGCGCGTTGTTGCCATGTTGTCGAGATAAACGCTTATGAACCTGCTTGCCGCTCCGCCTGACCTTTCCAGCAAAGATGTGCCGCTACGGGACGATATACGCCTGCTCGGGCGCATACTCGGCGACACTCTGCGCGAACAGGAAGGCGACACTACCTTTGAGCTGATTGAAAACGTGCGCCGCTCCGCGGTGCGTTTCCGCAAATCGCAGGATGACCGCGACCGTGCCCAACTGGAACAGGTACTGGATGAACTGTCACCTAAAGACACGCTCTCGGTGGTGCGCGCGTTCAGTTTTTTCTCGCAGCTATCCAACATCGCCGAAGACCTGCACCACAACCGTCGCCGTCGCGCCCATCTGAAGGCGGGCTCGCCACCGCAGGAAGGCAGCTTGCAACTGGCGCTTGATCGCCTCGAGGAAAAACATGTCAATGCTTCCACCCTGCAGGCCTTTTTCGACAAGGCACTGATTTCGCCGGTGCTGACTGCGCACCCGACCGAGGTGCAGCGCAAGAGTATTCTCGATTGCCAGCTGATCATAACCAGCCTGCTCTCCGATCGCGACCGCCTCGACATGACTCCGGAAGAGCTCGATGAAAACGAAGAGGCGCTGCGTCGTTTCGTGCTGATACTGTGGCACACACGCATGTTGCGCACCGCCAAGCTGACGGTGCCGGATGAAGTCAAGAACGGCCTGTCGTTTTACAACTACACCTTCCTCAGGGAAATTCCCAAGCTTTACGCCGGGCTGGAAAAACAGGTTGAAGCACGTTTCGGCACACGCCTGCGCATTCCGCCTTTCCTGCGCGTCGGCAGCTGGATCGGCGGTGATCGCGACGGCAACCCCTTCGTCACCCACAAGGTGATGCTGGATGCGGCCAAGCGCCACTCTGCCACTGCACTGGAATACTATCTGGCCGAAACACATCTGCTCGGCACCCGCCTGAGCCTGTCCACGCGCCTGGTCAAGGTCAGCGATGAACTGGCAGCCTTCGCCGCACAATCGCCGGACAAGGCCGTCAGCCGCGAGGATGAGCCATATCGCCGCGCGCTGATTTCCATTTACTCGCGCCTGGTCGCAACCACCGAGCATATGGGCCATCGCGTCGAGCACCTGCATCCGGTCAGCCGTGAGGTTAAGCCCTACGCCAACGCGCAGGAATTTATTGCCGAACTCGACATCCTGATCAACTCGCTGGAATTCCACGGCTCGACTTACCTGTCGCGCGGCCGCATCGCCAATCTGCGCCGTGCTGCCGAGGTATTCGGCTTCTATCTGGCGCCGCTGGATATGCGCCAGCACAGTGCCATCCATCAGCAGGTGGTGAGCGAGCTGCTCAAGCAGGCCGGCATCGACAACTACGATGCGATGGATGAAAAGACCCGCCGCGAAACGCTGGTCACCGCGCTGCAGGCAGCCAAAGCACTGGCCACCGACCTGGAAAAATTTTCCGAACTGGCCCAGGGCGAACTGCGTTTGATGCAGGCCGCTGCCGAGATTCACCACAGCTTTGGTCGCGCCGCCCTGCCCAACTACATCATCTCCAAGACCGATGATGTCAGCGACATGCTGGAAATCGCCCTGATGGTGCAGCAAACCGGCCTGCTCGAAAGCGACCCGGCCAAAAAAGGTGGCAAGGATGCGCACCTGCACATCAATCTCATCCCGCTGTTTGAAACCATTGAAGACCTGCGCGGTTGCGGCCCTATCATGGACGCGCTGTTCTCCATCCCCTACTACCGCCAGTTGCTGAAGAGCCGCGGCGACACCCAGGAAGTGATGCTGGGTTATTCCGACAGCAACAAGGATGGTGGCTACCTCACCGCCAACTGGGAACTGTACAAGGCCGAACTGGAGCTGGTGAAAGTGTTTGCCAAGCATGGCATCGAGCTGCGCCTGTTCCATGGCCGCGGTGGCACCGTGGGTCGCGGCGGCGGCCCCAGCTACCAGGCGATCCTGGCGCAGCCGCCGGGCAGTGTGAACGCGCAGATCCGCATCACCGAGCAGGGCGAGGTCATCTCCAGCAAATATTCCGATCCCGAAATCGGCCGGCGCAATCTGGAGATACTCATTGCCGCCACCATGGAAGCCACACTGGTGCACCACCACGGCGATGACACCACCATGCCGGACTTTCATCGCATCATGGAAGCGATGAGCATGGACGCTTTCGCCGCCTATCGCAAACTGGTGTACGAAACTCCCGGCTTCACCGAATATTTCTTTGCCGCCACACCGATACGCGAGATTGCCGAACTCAACATCGGCAGCCGCCCTTCATCGCGCAAGGCCAGCGACAAGATCGAAGATCTGCGCGCCATCCCCTGGGTATTCAGCTGGGGCTTGAACCGCACATTGCTGCCCGGCTGGTTTGGCTTTGGCAGTGCGGTCAAATTGCTGCTTGAGCGCGAGGGCGAAGCAGGCCTCAAACAACTGCAGGCCATGTATCAGAACTGGGCCTTCTTCCGCGGCCTGCTCTCCAACATGGACATGGTGCTGTCCAAGACCGACATGGGCATTGCCTCGCGCTATGCCGAGCTGGTGGCGGACGAGGCGCTGCGCAACATGATTTTTGGCGAGATCGAGGCCGAATGGCAGCGCACGGTGGAGATGCTGTTCGTCATTACCGGCGCCACTACACTGCTGCAGGACAATCCCACGCTGGCACGCAGCCTTACCACACGCACGCCTTACATTGATCCGCTCAATCACCTGCAAGTGGCCTTGCTGCATCGCCACCGCGCCGGGGATGACGATGAGAAAGTGAAGCGTGCGATCCACCTGACGATCAACGGCATTGCCGCCGGCATGCGGAACAGCGGTTAACCGGCAGGCGCAGGTTCAAGCATCCCAAGGCATGCGCACTGTGCCCATGCCGACTGTGTCCAGCTGCGCCGCTCGCCTTATGCTTTACCGAAATCTTTCACCAGCGCCTGCTGGCGCCGGCTGATCGGCAAGGTTTCCTGCAGCCCCCTGAGCTTCACCGTCCAGTGGTTTTCGCCGCCATCTTCCGCCGCCTTCTTTTCGAAACCTTCGATCGCATTTTTTGCCACCAGACAGTTGCGATGGATGCGAATAAATCGCGCGGCAAATTCCTTCTCCAGTGCGCTGAGCGGCTCTTCGATCAGGTATTCGCGTTCGGCCGTGCGCACCGTGATGTATTTCAGCTCGGCACGCAGGAACAGCACTTGCTCAACGGGAATGAGCAGTATCTTGCCGCGCTCGTGGATGGAGAGATTCTTGCGTGGTTCCGGGGTGAGTTCCTGCAGCACTTCACTTTTTACCGGCACAGCTGCACGCGCCCGCGTGAGCGCTTCAAACAACCGCCCCAGGCGGATAGGCTTGAGCAGGTAATCGATGGCACGCTGCTCAAACGCCTTGATCGCATAACTGTCGTAAGCGGTGGTAAAGATAATGACCGGGGGCCTGTCCAGCTTGTTTAGGTGCTGCGCCAGCTCCAGCCCGTCCATCTGCGGCATGCGGATATCCATCAGTACGACATCGGCATGCTGCATCGAAAGCTTTTCCAGTGCCTCGCGGCCGTTTGCCGCTTCACCGACAAACTCCACCGGCAGTTGTGCCGCACAGTCGCCGAGCAACTCCTTCAGCCGGTTGCGCGCAGGCACCTCGTCATCTACTACAAACACGGCAAGGGGGAGTTCAACGCTGCTGCTCATCTGCTTTCCTCTCTGACGTAAGGTATCTGAATATGCACATGGTAAGAGTCGCCGTTGCTTTCCACGGTGTATTGCGCTTCAACGTCAAATTGCAGTGCCAGTCGCTCGCGGATGTTTTCCAGCGCCATTTTATTGCCATTGTGCTGCGGCGCACGCGGCCGGCTGGGATTACGCACGTCCAGATGCAGTTCACCATCCTCGTAGCGCAGGCTGATATCGATTACGCCGCCCTGATCCAGTGGCTCGATGCCGTGATACACGGCATTTTCCAGCAGCGGCTGCAACATCAGCGGGGGCATCAGTGCATCCTGTAACGCCTCGTCGATGTGCCAGTTGACGGTCAGTCGTTCACCCAGGCGCAGCGCCTCCAGTGCCAGATACTGGCGCGACAACTCCACTTCACGGCGCAACGGAACCATGCCCTGGTTGTCTGCCATGGCCATGCGGAACAGATCCGCCATATCCTCGAGTGCTGTCTCGGCCCGCCTGGGATCGGCGCGCACCACACTGAGTACGGCGTTGATGCTGTTGAACAAAAAGTGCGGCCGGATACGTGCCTGCAGGGCTTGCAGTCGGGCGCTCTGCAAAGCCGGTAACAGCGCCTGCGAGCGCAAGCGGAAGTACGCCAGCAATAATGCAGCCTCCACCGCAGCCAGCAGGGCATTGCGCCCGGCATGGAAATGGCCGACTTCCATGGGGGCCGCGTACAGATCCTGGCCCAGCAGAAAAACGGCCAGCGCAATCAGCCCGGCCAGCACCACCACGGCCGCGGCACCACGCCAGTAATCCAGGCGCGCGAACAGCGGGTTCAGCGCGAACAGCAATAACAGGCAGGAGAGCAGGACCGGCTGAACAAACGTCGAGCTGTCGATAAAGCGCTGCACCCCGTCCTGCCAGGAGAGCGCCTGCACAGCGGCCAGCAGCAGGGCTGCCGCATTAACCAGCAACACGATGCGCAAGGTTGCACCGAGGTTGCGGAAGTCAGGCAACGTGTCTGCAAGCGGGGTTTGATTTATACTTCGTCCTTTAGGCATGGCAATTCCCTGTGTGCCGCTCATTCTGGACAAGACATGGCAACGATGCAAGACAATCAAACCTGGTCGGGCAGATTTAACGAACCAGTGGCAGAACTGGTGAAGCGCTACACCGCTTCGGTTGAATTTGACCAGCGCCTGGCGCTCTTCGACATTCAAGGCTCGCTGGCGCACGCGCAAATGCTGGCTGGCTGCAACATCATCAGCACACAGGATCTGAACGACATCCGTCGCGGCCTGGCGCAGATCGAAAATGAAATTGTTTGCGGCCAGTTTGAATGGCAGCTCGATCTGGAAGACGTGCATCTCAATATCGAGAAACGCCTGACTACCCTGGTGGGCGATGCGGGCAAGCGCCTGCATACCGGCCGCTCGCGCAATGACCAGGTCGCCACCGACGTGCGTCTGTTTCTGCGCCATGCCATCGACGACCAGCTGCATCTGCTCAAGGCACTGCAGACCGCCTTGCTGGATCTGGCCAGCCAGCATACCCACACCATCATGCCCGGCTTTACCCACTTGCAGGTGGCACAACCGGTCAGTTTCGCGCATCACCTGATGGCCTATTTCGAAATGCTCAAGCGCGATGCAGAGCGGCTTACCGACTGCCGCAAGCGCGTTAACCGCCTGCCGCTGGGCGCCGCCGCCCTGGCCGGCACCAGCTACCCGATCAATCGCGAATACGTGGCTGAGTTGCTGAACTTTGACGGCGTCTGCGAGAACTCGCTGGATGCGGTTTCCGATCGCGACTTCGCCATTGAATTCAGCGCTGCGGCTGCGCTGATCATGACGCACCTGTCGCGCCTGTCGGAAGAACTGATACTGTGGATGAGCCCGCGCTTCGGCTTTATCGACATTGCCGATCGTTTCTGCACCGGCTCTTCCATCATGCCGCAGAAAAAGAATCCGGACGTACCCGAGCTGGTACGCGGCAAGACCGGGCGCGTGAATGGCAACCTGGTTGCCTTGCTGACCCTGATGAAAGGCCAGCCGCTGGCCTACAACAAAGACAATCAGGAGGACAAGGAACCGCTGTTCGACACCGTGGACACGCTGAACATGACCTTGCGCATCTACGCCGACATGATGGGTGGCATTACCGTCAAGCCCGAGGCCATGCGCCGCGCCGCGTTGCAGGGCTATGCTACGGCCACCGACCTGGCCGACTACCTGGCGAAAAAGGGCTTGCCCTTCCGTGACGCGCACGAGGCGGTGGCACTGGCCGTGCGCTTTGCCGAGCAGCGTGGCTGCGATCTGGCCGAACTGAAGCTGGAAGAACTCAAACAGTTTTCCGCGCTGATTGAACAGGACATTTTTGCTGTACTGACGCTGGAAGGCTCGCTGGCTGCGCGCAACCACACTGGCGGTACCGCACCCAGACAGGTGGAAGCAGCGATTGCACGCGCCAGGAAGCTGCTGGCCGAATAACTGCTGGCCGCTTCCACCAGGCACTCATTCCGCAAGGCAAAAAAATGGGCAATCTTTCGATCGCCCTGAGTTGGAGGAGAGTATGAAAAGAGGTTATTCACCTGCTTTCTAACACTCGGCCCTCATTCTATTAGCACTCTGCCTGCAGACCAATATGTCAAACGGCCTAGATAATTATCTAGGCCGTTTGTTTGCTCAGACAATATCTTTCAGCAAGGTCTTCAGTTCCCCGCTCTGATACAGCTCGGTCATGATGTCGGAACCGCCAATAAACTCGCCATTAATGTAGATCTGAGGCACCGTCGGCCAGTTTGCGTATTCGATAATGCCTTTGCGGATTTCATCATCTTGCAGGATGTTGACGCTAAAAATGTCCTTTACACCCGATGCATTCAGGATGCGTACTGCATTCGCCGAAAAGCCGCATTGCGGAAATTGTGGCGTGCCTTTCATATAGACCACGACAGGGTGTGTGGTTACTTGCTGTTTGATCACTTCTTGAATATCCATTGCTTTTGCTCCGTCTGCGTTTGTTGAGTAATTAACTCGGGTATTCTAGCGAGGCATGGCCATCGACGTCAAGCGCAATTGCGCCCGCCACTGACCCGCTCGATTCCGGCCAGATCGCAGGCAGAAAACACCTCCCGGTATCCGGCCTGCTGCAACAGGGCGCGCACTTGCCCGGCCTGATCGTAACCATGCTCCAGCAACAGCCAGCCACCTGGCTGCAGCCAGGCCTGGGCATGACTCACGATGTGACGAATATCATCCAGGCCATCCGGCCCGGCAGTCAGCGCTGAAACAGGCTCGAAGCGCACATCGCCCTGACTGAGATGGGGATCGGCAGCAGCAATATAGGGTGGATTGGAAACGATCAGTTCAAAGCGCTGCGCACCGATCTGCGCGAACCAGTTGCTTTGCACAAAAGCTACGTTGGCCAGGCGGAGACACTGCGCATTCTCCCTTGCCACGGCCAGCGCACCCGCAGAAGCATCACAGGCCAGTACAGCAGCCCTGGGGCGCTCATGGGCAATTGCCAGCGCAATCGCGCCGCTGCCGGTGCCCAGGTCCAGCACCCGGGCCGCAGCAGACGGCGGAATGCGCTGCAGCGCCAGTTCCACCAGCAATTCGGTATCGGGACGCGGGATCAGGGTAGCGGACGTAACTTTCAGGTTCAGCCCGAAAAATTCTCGCTCACCCAGAATATAGGCGATGGGCTCTCCGCCCAGACGGCGCTGCCTGAGTGTTTGATAATGTTTTTGCTCTGCCTCGCTCAGGCAGCGCTCAGGGTGCGCCAGCAGATAGGAACGCGGCACCTTGAGCACTTGCTGCAGCAGGCTCTGCACTTCAATGCGCGCTGTGCTGCTGTCGAGTTCGAGTGCGATGGCTAGCTGCGCGCCATCCTGCAGGAGGAGGGTTTGAATGGAGTAAAGCAAGGCATCAGCTTTCATCCGCCAATGCCGACAGCTGCTCGGCCTGGTGCTCGGCCATCAGCGCATTGGTCAGCTCGTTGATGTCGCCGTCCATGATGTGTTCCATCTTGTACAGCGTCAGGTTGATACGGTGGTCGGTCACCCGCCCTTGCGGGAAATTGTAGGTGCGGATGCGCTCGGAGCGATCGCCGCTGCCCACCAGCGACTTGCGCTCGGCGGCCTGTTTGGAATGCGCCTCATGCTCCTGCTTGTCCTTGATGCGCGCCGCCAGCACGGCCAGCGCCTGCGCCTTGTTCTTGTGCTGCGAGCGCCCGTCCTGGCATTCCACCACGGTGCCGGTGGGCAGGTGGGTCACGCGCACGGCGGAATCGGTCTTGTTGATGTGCTGGCCGCCGGCGCCACTGGCACGAAAGGTGTCGATGCGCAGCTCGGCCGGGTTCAGCACCACATCGCTGACTTCATCCGCCTCCGGCAGTATCGCCACGGTGCAGGCGGAAGTGTGCACACGCCCCTGGGTTTCGGTGGCAGGCACCCGCTGTACACGATGTGCGCCCGATTCGAACTTCAGCACCGAATACGCGCCCTGGCCGATGATGCGGGCGATCACTTCCTTGTAACCACCCTTTTCACCGACACTCTCGGAAATAATTTCTACCTGCCAGCGGCGACGCTCGGCAAAACGGGCGTACATGCGGAACAGGTCGCCGGCAAACAGGGCTGCCTCATCGCCGCCGGTGCCGGCACGCACCTCCAGGAAGACGTTGCGGTCGTCGTTGGGATCTTTCGGCAGCAGCTGCTTCTGCAGGTCGATCTCGATCTGCTCCAGCCGCGCACGTCCTTCCTTTACCTCGGCATCGGCAAATTCTCGCATCTCCGGGTCTGTCGCCATCTCCATCGCCGTGGCGATGTCTGCCTCGCAGGACTGCCAAGCGTGATAGAGCTCAACCACCGGCTCAAGTTCGGAACGCTCGCGATTCAGCTTGCGGAAGTTGTCCATGTCGCGCGTGGCTTCTTCGCTGCTCAACAGGGTACTTACCTCGTCCAGGCGGTCGGCCAGCTGGGCAAGTTTGGCGGCTATGCTGGGCTTCATTCGGGCGTGTTCAAGTGGTAAAGGCGATGGATGGTGTCGAGGAGAACCTCGCGCTCGCCAGCCTGAGCCTGGTTCAATGCCTGGGTAGGGCCATGCAGAAATTTATTGGCCAGCGCACTGCTCAGGGCCTCCAGCACTTTCTCGGCTGGCTCCCCTTTGGCCAGCAGGCGCAGCGCTTTTTCCATTTCGTTGCGGCGCTGGCGCTCGACGTTGTCGCGCAGCGCACGTATGGTGGGCACGACCTCGCGTGATTCCATCCAGTGCATGAAATCGTTGACGCCGGAATCGATGATGACTTCCGCTTCTTTCACTGCGCCCTGGCGTGCATCCAGACCGTCACGTACCACTTCGGACAAATCATCCACGGTGTACAGGAAGACATCGCTCAGCTCCGCCACCTCCGCTTCCACGTCGCGCGGCACGGCAAGGTCGACAATAAACAGCGGCCTATGCTTGCGCGCCTTGAGGGCGCGTTCCACCATGCCCTTGCCCATAATGGGCAGGGGGCTGGCGGTACAGGTCACGATAATGTCGTGCAGCGCCAGCTGCTCGGGCAGCTCGTTCAGGGTGATGGCATGGCCGTTGATGCGCCGCGCCAGCACCTCTGCGCGCTCCAGGGTGCGGTTGGCGACGGTAATCTGTTTCGGCGATTTGGCCGCGAAATGCACCGCATTGAGCTCTATCATCTCGCCAGCACCGACGAACAGCACGCTCTGCTCCCCGATACTGGGGAAGATACGTTCGGACAGTTTGACCGCGGCGGCCGCCATGGAAATCAGGTTGGCACCGATCTCGGTTTGCGTGCGCACATCCTTGGCCACCGAAAACGTGCGCTGAAACAGCTTGTGCAGCAGGAAGCCCAGGGTGCCAGCCTGTTCGGCGTAGCGCACTGCCTGCTTCATCTGTCCGAGGATCTGCGGCTCGCCCAGCACCATGGAGTCCAGGCCGCTCGCCACGCGAAAAGCATGCTTCGCCACTTCTTCCTGCTGCAGGGTGTAGATATAAGGCTCGATCTGCTGCGTGGTCAGCTTGTGGTAAGCCGCCAGCCATTTGATCGCCTGCTCCGGGTCGTGTGTACTGCAATACACTTCGGTGCGGTTGCAGGTCGATAATATTGTGGCCTCCTTGGCCGCACCGTGGCCGACCAGGTCGCGCAGGGCCGGCTCCATCGCATCAACATTGAACGCAATCTGCTCGCGCACCGACAGCGGCGCGGTTTGATGGTTAATGCCAAAAGCGAATAACTGCATAGAATCAGAAGGGGAACCCCAAGGGGTCAAAGATTAAGCCGGGACGCGATTATAGTGGCTAGCCGCTCCCAATACCAGCCACACTGAAGACCGGCCGACCATGGAAAAGGGGGATGTGCACCAGCACATCCCCCTTGCAGCAATGATTCTAACTATTTGGACTGGAGTTGCAGTAACGCCTGATCGGCATCCTTGCGCAACGGACTGTCCGGGTTGTTTTTCACAAATTCGGCAAAAGCCGCTTGCGCCTGCTTCACCTCACCTGACTCGGCCAGTGCCATCGCCTTCTGGAAGGCAGCCAATTCCTCGGCATCGATAGTCGGTTCGGCTTTTTCGCCTTTCCAGTAAGTGTCGCTTGCCGTCACCTGCGCACCGCGCACACCGCCCACAGCTGTCGTTGCGGTTACATTCTTGTGCGGAGCCATCATCTCCACCTTTCTTCTCAGCTTGTCCCAGAAGCCCAGCGAACTGTCACTGGCTTCGGCCGCATAAAGGACTGTCGAGCCGAGTGCTGTACCCAGGAGCACCAGTAGCACAATAATTTTTTTCATCATCTTCTCCTTGATGGTTGCTGCAATCGCATGGCACCGTATTTACAGTGAGTTAAGCAGTTCAAGAGCCAGTGCCTTGTATTTTTTCTTGACCGACGGATCCAGTTTCGCCGCTTGCACGAAAGCTTCTTTGGCCTTTTTTGTATTATTGACCACTTTATACGATTTAGCCAGATTCACCCAAAGATCCGCATCATTGCCAGCGTATTGTGTCGCAGTCTGGTAGCTCTTTTGCGCCTCCGCGTATTTTTCATCCATCATGAACAGGTTGCCACGATTGTTATGTGCAGCCGCATTCCTGGGTTCTGCCGCAATGACTTTGTCAAAATATTTCATTGCTTCCTTGCGGTCGCCCAGTTTGGCCAGAATAATGCCCAGCTGCAAATGTGCATCCATATCATTGGGCTTTCTGGCGATCGCCTGCAGATAGCGCCGGGTTTTGGTCTGCGAGCTGATTTTCAGCACGGACATGAACTCACCGGGAAATTTTTTCTCGATTTCTGCGGGTGTGACATCCACTGCTTTTACCGGTGCATCAGGCAGTGTTGCCGGCTTATAAGTTTCCCAGAATGTGTGCACATCAAGCAGGGTCAGTCCTTTGTCCTTCCATTTGTAATAACTGGCCGCACCCAACTCCCAGGCTTTGACAAACGAACTGCCCACCACGGTGGTCTCTACCGGAATCCATAACATGCCGTCATGCGCCACATACATATCATCCATGGTGTAACCATCATCGTCGGCCGCTATTCCGGTGGAGAACATCATGAACATGTGCCCGGGCACTTCAACCACCAGCGTCGAGATACCCATGCTCTCCAGGGCCGAGGAGTACAGTGCGGTCAGGTCATCACAATCACCCGATTTGCGCGCGAGCGTCTCGCGCGGATACTGGATGTAGTCGACGGTAGCGGCCTTGCCGGAGGTCACCTGGTACGGGTTGTTGGGATCGGGCAAATAGGTCAGCCCGGCCACCCCCATTGCGTCAAATACCGTCGCCGCCAATTGCGACTCATCCTTGGTATCCTTGAACTGTGTCACCACTGAGCGCACAAAATTCATCACCGGCTGGTCTTTGGGGGTGACAAAAGAGGCATAACGGCCACGCTCATCCCACGTCAGCCGGTGCTTGTCATAGATCTTGACGGTGGAATTTTTGCTGTACACCACGCGCTTGCCATTTTCAAAATAGCTGGCCTCTATCATCGCCTGCACCGAACTGTCTTCGGAGAGGGTCAGTATGCTGTTGTTGAACACCGCTTTCAGATCAGCCTCTTCGCTCTGCCCCGGCATCAGCTTGTCTATTCTCTCCTCAGTCGGAAAGTCCATGACATTTTTCAGCATGAAGGCGACCTTGATTTTTTCTATCGGCTTGTCGGTGTTATTGGTCAGCCTGATGCGCCCCACTCCATCCTGCTCGTACAGTTTGTAGGTATTGGAGAAAACATCGTGCAGCTTGAGCACCTCGATTTCCAGGGGTGCCCGGTTGAAGCTCAGCGTGGTCGCACTGACCGCACATTTCTCCGACTCGACGCCATCTGTACTGCGCGTGGCAATGTAGTAGGTATATTTGGTATCCGGTGTGAGTCCGTCTTTGGTGAACTCAGGCTCTGCCGCTTCGCCCACCTTGGTAAAGGTGTCACCCTCCTTCTGATAAATCAGATAGGTGCTGAGATACTGCTTGTCGATCGGCTTCCAGCTCATTTTGAGCTGCCATGGCGTAGGGTCAGCCTTAACCTGCTCCGGCACCGGCGGCACAAACTTCTCGGCGACACCTTGCACCGCAACGCTGGTGGCGCCCTCAAAACCGCTTTGTGTTTCCCCGGCCACACGATAAAAATATCGCCCCTCAGCCTCCACCCCGTGATCCACATACTGGCTGTCAGTGCTGCTGGCGAGGCGCATAAAACCGATATTTTCATTCCTGGAGCGATAGATGTTGTATTGCTTCAGATAGGGCAACGGCATGGCGGCCCAACGCAATTCGACCGCATGCACAGCACTGCTTGCTGCCAGTTGCAGCGGAGCTGCCGGCTTATATTGGGTAGAAAAAAACTGAATGCGCTTGTTCCCCTGCTCGGCCACCATAAAACCAGTGCTGTCTTTGGCCGTGATGGCCACAGGCTCGTCAAATTCACCGGTGCCGCTGCCTTTGGCGCCGAAGGCGCGCAGGAAGCGCCCCTTGTGCGAATAAACCTTGACCAGGCTGGAATCGAGAACAAACACCTCATCTTGCGCGGCCAGCAGCGCCACCGGTTTGTTCAGTGAGGATGACTCATCCTGGCCTTTGCCAAATTCGCCCAGCGGTTCACCTTTGGACGAATAGGTGGAAACAGCAGCGCGCCCCTTGTCCAGAATAAAAATATTATTCTGCGGATCCAGCGCGATCGCCGCAGGTTCGTCCAGCTTGCCTGCCGTACTGCTGCGGATGGCATAGAGAAACACGCCATCTGCATTGAATACCTGCACCCAGTGATTGCCGCGGTCAGCCACAAACAGGCTGCCATTGCCGGAAATGGCAATGTCCGTGGGATCATCCAGCTGCCCCGGTTTGCTGCCTTCGCTGCCGACGCTGCTGACTATATTGCCCGCATCATCCAGCTTGACTACGCGCATCTTCTTTTTATCCAGCACCCAGAGCGCCGCGCTCTTGTCTACCGCCAGCGCTAGCGGCGTAATGTCCTTCAGATTTACCACTTCCACAGCCCCGTTGCGCAGCCGCACCACATTCCTGTGCTCGGCATCAACCGCATAGAGCGCATCCTTGCCGTTCCAAGCCATCTTGCCCACGTTTGCGGCTATTGTTGCCTGCCATAGCACCGAGGTACGTGCTGCAGTCTTGGGCAATGATTCGATAGCGGTACCAGCTTCAGCCTGGAAAATATTGGTCACGCCTTTTTTGCTGTCGCCGATAAATACCTGATGATCGTCGCTGACCAGCAGACCAGTGATGCTTTTGAGCTGCGAGCGCCCGTCGCCCTTTACGCCAAATGAATAAGCCAGCTGGTCGCTGAAATCATATTTCTGTATGACCAGCGAGTCCTGGTCAGCCACATAGATGCCGTCCTGGGCCATGGCAAAGGCCAGCGGCTTGCCGCTCTTGGGCAGGTTTCTGATATACGCGCCCGTGGGGCCGTATACCTTGATCAGCAGGTCGCCCGCATCCAGCACGTAAATCTGCCCCTGCGCATTGATCTGAATATCTGTGGGTTCACCCAGCTTGTAAGGCAGCCCCTTGTCCTTGGCCACCTTGTTCTCAGCGGCCCCATCCACCTCCAGCGTCGCCAGGAACACACCGTTGCTGCCAAACAGCTGGATACGGCGATTGCCGGTATCCGCCACATAAACGATGCCTTCATGCACGGCAATGCCGCGTGGCGCATTCAGTTCATTGGCGCCGCCACTTTTAAAGAAGCCGCCTTTTTTGGTGCCAAACGTTCCCTTGGGTTTTCCATCCAGCGCAAACATGACAACCTGGCTGGTTTCACTATCCACCACGTAAATCGTGCCATCTGCAACCGCGACCGCCTCTGGCTGCTTTAGCAGCGCCGCCCCCTTGCCATCCTTTCCCTGCAACACCAATAGCTTGCGCCCCTCCTTGTCTACGACATTAACCGCGCCATCGGCCTGCGCAAAATACAAATTGCCCGCATGCCAGCCCAACAGTTTTTGCGCCCCGCTCATGGGCAGGTCTTTCACAAAATCAACTCTGGGCAGCCCAATCGAAGGTGCTATATCCGAAGTAACCGCGGCAGCAGGAATAACCAGAAAGAAACCAAGCAGCAGGGGAATATTTGATTTTGTAAAAATGCGCATTGTGACCACCATCCGTTAATTCGTAATTTTCCCTGTGCAACCCGCAAGGAGAATTTATCGTGTCGTTTTATGCCCCGCCTTATTTGTCGCGGCGATTGAAAACACCATCCCAGCCATCGACCGGGGGAGCCTTCAGGAAATGTTCA
Source organism: Gallionellaceae bacterium (assembly GCA_041488395.1). Classification (GTDB taxonomy): domain Bacteria; phylum Pseudomonadota; class Gammaproteobacteria; order Burkholderiales; family Gallionellaceae; genus 39-52-133. The sequence goes on along the minus strand of JBGPPE010000044.1, from coordinate 3,821 downwards.
CAGCGTTCCAGATAAAGCCTGCTGGTCCTGTCATCGCAAACCTCATCAATTATTGCAGTAAAACATTTAGCAGCTTCTTCCCACTGACGTGAGCGGAACAAGGCCAATCCTTTATTGAAGCGCCCCAGCAACTCACCCTCAGGTGCGGACAGCAGGCCGCACAACTCGTATATTGTAACAGGCACCTGTTTGCCAACCACGCGCACCTTGTCCAGCTCGCGATAGCGATAGGTATCGCAAGTGCTCTGATAAGTGCTCTCGCCGACCAGGAACTGTACGCCGTAATATTTTGCCGTCCCTTCCAGCCTGGCAGCCTGATTGACGGTGTCACCAATAACGGTGTACTCCATTTTCTTGCCCAATAAGCCGATATTGCCAGCCACCACTTCGCCAGACTGCACCCCGCCGCGAATCAAGAAGGGTTCCTGCCCTTCCTTTTCCCATTTCTGGCCGAGCTCTGCCATCGTTTCTTTCATTGCCAACATGCAGGCAATGGCTTTTTTTGCATGATCTGGCTGCGCCAGGGGGGCGCCCCAATAGGCCATGATGCCGTCACCGATAAATTTATCCACGGTTCCGTCAAAGTCTTCAATCACCTGAACCATGGCCCCGAGATACTCGTTCAGTCGCGCCACAACCTCTTGCGGCGTGTGCTGTTCGCTGAATGACGTGAACCCCTTGATATCGGTAAACAGTATCGTAACCTCCTTGATATCACCGCCGATTCTGGCAGCCTCGGGTTCCTTCTCCAGTCGCGCGACCAGCTTCGGAGAAAGGTAACTGGAAAACATTGAGCGCATTTCCCTGGCGCTGCGCTCCAGCACGAGATAACGGAAACTCCCCCCCACCAGCAGCGCAGCAAGCGCAGAAAGAGGCGGGTAAATCATGCTGACCCAATGTCCTTCCTTGAACAGCCAGTAGCTTAGCCAGATGTAGGCTCCCGACAGCAGAAATGTGGCCGGGATAGCGCCGTACAACCGCATGCGCATGGCCATATAAAAAGCCACGCCACCAAGAATGACTATCAGCACCATGTCGAACAGCGCTTCCAGTCCGGTCTGGCGGATAAAGCGGCCACTGATAATGTCATCGGCAATAGTTGCATGCACCTCTACCCCCGGAGTATTGGCGTAGAACGGAGTGACGCGCATATCGTAAATACCCAGTGCGGTGGCACCAAGAAAGAGCACCTTGTCTTTCAGCAAGGCTTTGTCGATCCTGTCATGCACAATATCGGTGAAAGAAAAGCGGGGGTAATTTCCGGTGGATCCGGTGTAGTTGATCCACATCGAATAATGCCCATCCACAGGAATAGAGCGATCACCCAGCGTAATTTCAAATGAGCCAGGCACAAACTCTTTCGCGCCCAGTGCCGCCATCGCCCCCATCAATCCGAGCGAGGGCACCTGCTTGCCATTCGCCTCGATCAACAACTGGTTGCGACGAATGACGCCATCGTCTTCCGGGACCAAATTGATGTGGCCCACACCGGCAGCATTCTTCTCTATGGCCGCAAGCGTGCGAGTACTGCCCACCACTTTCAGCGCCTTATCGAAATCAAACGTGGCCGCCAGAACAACATTTCCCGCCTTTTTGATTGACGCAGCGAAGGCACGATCAACTGCGGCACTTTCAGGTTCGGGGAAAAAGGCATCAAACAGCACCACTTTCGCTCCGGCAGCCGAGAGCTTCTCAAGCAGGCGTACATATTGGCTGCGCGTCCAGGGGAAACGGCCCAATTCAGCAATGCTCTTGTCATCAATCGCGATGATGCCGATTTCCGGACTGGGGGGTATGGCGCCGCGCAGGCGCTTGAACCTCAGGTCATAAGTCTTCGCCTCAAAGGCTTCCAGAAAGGGGGATTGATGATAGTAAAGTGCAGTAATACTGAAGACGGAAACGAATGCGAGCAGGATTGCAGCCGCTTTGCTCCTCACGAGGAAAGTTTTTGCCAGGAATGAGCGAACCATATTTTCACTTTCGTTTGCGTTGACCTAACCAAACCACAGACCGCCACATTACCACTAGTGGAATCATGACAATGAAGTGTCACGCTGACAAGCCCGATATAGCCCGACAGACAGGGACATAGCCGCCGGGCAAGCGGCGGAAAGAAAATAAAAAAGGCCTGCATCTCTGCAGGCCTTCCGAATACTGGTGGCTCGGGGCGGAATCGAACCACCGACACAAGGATTTTCAATCCTCTGCTCTACCGACTGAGCTACCGAGCCAAACTACTTGTTACTGTCGTACTGGCCTTTCGGCCAAAACGAAGTCGCGCATTATAGCGGCAAACTGAATTAATGCAAACCGCAAACTTGCCATACCCTGAAGCAGCAAGCAAAAACAAACCCCGCAGCGCGGGGTTTGTTTTTACAACAAGTTGCGAAGCAGCAATTACATCATGCCGCCCATACCACCCATGCCGCCCATGTCGCCGCCCATGCCAGCACCGGCGGGCTTGTCTTCAGGCAGTTCTGCAACCATGCATGCGGTTGTCAGCATCAGGCCGGCAACAGAAGCTGCATTTTGCAGTGCTACGCGTGTCACTTTGGTCGGATCGACCACACCCATAACCAGCATGTCGCCATACTCGCCGGAGGCTGCGTTGTAACCGAAGCTGCCCTTGCCTTCCAATACCTTGTTCACCACCACGCTGGGCTCATCGCCTGCGTTCATGGTGATCGCACGGATAGGCGCTTCCATCGCGCGCAGCACGATGGTGATGCCGGCATCCTGGTCGTGATTCACGCCCTTGAGACCGGAAACCGCTGCCTTGGCACGCAGCAAGGCAACGCCGCCTCCAGGAACGATGCCTTCTTCAACAGCAGCACGGGTTGCGTGCAATGCATCTTCCACGCGCGCCTTCTTTTCCTTCATTTCAACTTCGGTCGCAGCGCCAACCTTGATCACTGCCACACCGCCAGACAACTTGGCCAGACGCTCCTGCAGTTTTTCCTTGTCGTAGTCGCTGGTGGATTCTTCGGCCAGCTTCTTGATTTCGCCAACGCGCCCCAGGATTGCCTCATGCTTGCCTGCGCCGTCGATGATAGTGGTGTTTTCCTTACCCACTTCGATGCGCTTGGCCTGGCCCAGTTCTGCCAGCGTTGCCTTCTCCAGGGTCAGACCCACTTCTTCGGCAATTACGGTACCACCGGTCAGGACAGCGATGTCTTCCAGCATCGCCTTGCGACGATCGCCGAAGCCTGGTGCCTTGACTGCAACAGTCTTCAGAATGCCGCGGATGTTGTTCACTACCAGTGTTGCCAGCGCTTCGCCATCCACATCTTCAGCGATGATCAGCAGCGGACGGCCGGCCTTGGCCACTTGCTCGAGCAAAGGCAGCAGGTCACGAATGTTGCTGACTTTCTTGTCGTGCAACAAGATGAAGGGATTCTCCATCGCCGCGATTTGCTTGTCGGCGTTGTTGATGAAGTAGGGAGACAGGTAACCGCGGTCGAATTGCATACCTTCCACGATGTCCAGCTCATCTTCCAGACCTTGGCCGTCTTCAATGGTGATGACGCCTTCCTTGCCGACCTTCTCCATCGCAGCAGCGATCTTCTCGCCGATCACGGTGTCGGAGTTGGCGGAGATGCTACCCACTTGCGCGATTTCCTTGGTGGTGGTGCAAGGTTTGGAGATCTTTTTCAGCTCCGCAACGGCGGCGATAACAGCCTGGTCGATACCGCGCTTCAGGTCCATCGGGTTCATGCCGGCGGCAACAAATTTCATGCCTTCCTGCACGATGGATTGAGCCAGCACGGTTGCGGTGGTTGTGCCGTCACCTGCCACGTCGGAAGTCTTGGAAGCAACTTCCT
>JBGPPE010000043.1:0-19841 GCA_041488395.1 Gallionellaceae bacterium | reverse complement strand
CTGATCCTGGCCGGCTTTTCCTTTGGCGGCTATGTGCAGGCGCGCGCGGCCGAACAGCTGCATGCGCGCAAACTGGTGCTGATCGCCCCGGCAGTAGGGCGCTTTGCCATGCCGCACGTGCCGGCCGGCAGCCTGATCGTGCATGGCGAGCTGGATGAAGTGGTGACGCTGGCCGACATGCTGGCCTGGGCGCGGCCGCAGCATCTGCCCATCGTGGTGGTGCCGGAGGCGGAACATTATTTCCACGGGCGCCTGCACCAGCTGAAAGAAATCGTCAGCCATCACTTTCTTGGCCAAAATATATGAAGAAAAACAATCTCACCACAGAGACACAGAGAAAACCAATTCATCATTCATGCTGCGCAGCTGGGAAATGGCATGTTTGCTAGGCCTGGAAGGAGTAATAGTCTTTCCTCTGTGTCTCTGTGTCTCTGTGGTGAAGGTTTTGACTCCGACAGGAGCATGCAATGAGCTCCGTTATCTCCGTCGACAATTTGCAGAAATCCTACGCCGGCCACCGCGTGGTGGATGGCATCAGCCTGCAAATAAAACGCGGCGAATGCTATGGCCTGCTCGGTCCCAATGGCGCCGGCAAGACCACCACCTTGCGCCTGATGCTGGGGCTGATCAGCCCGGATGCGGGCAAGCTCAGCCTGCTCGGGCATACCATCCCGGGCCACGCGCGCGCGGCACGCATGCGCATCGGCGTGGTGCCGCAAATGGACAACCTCGATCCGGACTTCACCGTCGCGGAAAACCTGCTGGTGTACGGGCGCTATTTCGGTATGAAGGATGCAGAGATCGAGGCGCGCATTCCGCAGCTGCTGGAGTTTGCCAACCTCAGCCACAAACGCGATGCCAAGGTGCCGACACTCTCCGGCGGCATGAAGCGCCGTCTCACCCTGGCGCGCGCGCTGGTGAACGATCCCGATGTGATTTTTCTGGACGAGCCGACCACCGGTCTCGATCCGCAGGCACGCCACCTGATCTGGCAGCGCCTGCGCGAGCTCACTGCGCAGGGCAAGACCTTGCTGCTCACCACCCACTTCATGGACGAGGCCGAGCGTTTGTGCCACCGCCTTGCCATCCTCGACCAGGGGCGCATGATTGCTGAAGATACGCCGCGCGGGCTGATCGCGCAGCATATCGAACCGCAGGTGGTGGAGGTGTTTGGCGAGGGCGTGGCCGAGTGGGCGCATGCCAACGCGGCCACCTATGCACAGCGCTATGAGGTGAGCGGGGAAACGGCTTTCTGTTACGTCAGCGATCCGCAACCCTTGCTGGCGCATCTGCAGGAGCATGCCGAGTTGCGCTACCTGCACCGCCCGGCCAATCTGGAAGACGTGTTCATCAAGCTCACCGGCCGCGAGATGCGCGAATGAACCTGCTCCTGCGCATCCTGTATGTGGCTGTGCGCGCGCTGTTCAAGGAGCGGCTGCCGATAGGGGTGTCGGCCAGCCATCTGTCGCTGCGCGTGTTGCCGAACGACCTGGACCTTAACCTGCACATGAACAACGGGCGCTACCTGAGCATCTGCGACCTCAATCGGGTTGATCTGTTTATCCGCAGCGGGCTGCTGCAGGCCATGATCAAGCGCAGGTGGATCGCGGTGATTGCGGAGCAGACGATCAAATACAAGAAGCCGCTCGCCCTGTTCGAGCGCTACGATGTGATACTGGAAGTGACGCACTGGGACGACAAATATTTTTATATGACGCACACCTTCAGCAATGCCGAGCGCGTGATCGCCGAGGGCACCGCCAGGGGCGCGATCAAATCGCGCAACGGCGTGGTGAGCCCGGCCGAGGTGATTGCCGCAGTAGAGCAGGACAGGCGGAAATGAGTGCACACTTCTGCGCCTTGTTGCGTATTAGCCTGGTGCTCATCAAGCCCGGCCGAGAGATGCAGGAATAACTATAAGGTTGACAATAACCCTAATTAAGTTGACAATTAATTATCATTTGGTTGACAAAGATTGGTTGGGGGTGCGGGATGAATACTGTTCGTGTGCGTGGCGAAGTGGTAAGGCGATTTATTGTTGAGCATGTTGAGAAGCATCCTGTTGATATCGCCAGGATAGTCTCGGAAAAATTTGGGGTCACCCGACAAGCCGCCAACAAGCATATCCAAAATCTTGTACTTGAAAATGCACTGATCCCGGATGGAAAAACGAGAGCGCGCAGTTATAGATTGGCGCCGTTGCTTAGTTGGAAAAAGACATATCAGATCAACTCTGGGGTAACAGAAGACCAGGTTTGGAATGGGGATGTTGCTCCATCATTGGGGGAGGTGCCCAAAAATGTCATGGACATTTGGCATTATGGTTTTACTGAGATGTTCAACAATGCAATTGACCATTCTGAAGGGCAGACACTTGAGGTTCAATTCGAGAAAACAGCAGCGAAGACGGAAATTGTAATTAGCGATGATGGTGTTGGTATTTTCAGGAAAATTCAAGCTGCATTGGGTCTTCTGGACGAACGACACTCAGTGCTTGAACTCGCTAAGGGTAAGCTCACGACAGACCCGGCACGACATTCCGGGGAAGGGATTTTTTTTACTTCCAGGATGTTTGATGATTACTGGATATTGTCTGGGGGGGTATATTTCTCACATGAGTTTGGGAAAAAAGAAGATTGGATACTGGAGGCTCACAAGCCATCACGTGGCACAGCAGTGAGTATGAAGCTGAACAATCATACGGCGCGGACGACAAAGAAAATATTCGATCAATTTACTTCCGATGAGGACTATGGCTTCAACAAAACCATTGTGCCAGTGAAGCTAACTAAATATGGCGATGACAATCTGGTGTCACGTTCCCAGGCAAAACGCCTCCTTGCCCGTGTGGAAAAATTTAAAACAGTCATTTTCGATTTTCGAGATATTGACGCTATAGGGCAGGCGTTTGCAGATGAGGTTTTTAGAGTCTTTGCAATTCAGCATCCAACCATAGAGCTAATCGACATTCATGCGAATCTTGCTGTGAGCGAGATGATTTCCAGGGCGCGTGCGAACCTGAAGACATACAAAGCATCTCTGTAAATGTGACCCAGATGAAAAATTATCTTGCATTGCCGCGCATCAGCCTGGGCTTCGTGCCGATCTGGCGGCGCCACTTTCTGGTGTGGCGCAAGGTGGCCATCACCTCCATCCTCGGCCACCTGGCCGATCCGGTGATCTACATGCTGGGCCTGGGTTACGGCCTCGGCAGTCTGTTGCCCGAGATGGGCGGCACGCCCTATATGCTGTTTCTGGCGGCCGGCACGGTGTGCTACAGCACCATGAACAGTGCGTCGTTCGAGGCGCTGTATTCCGGCTTTTCGCGCATGCACGAGCAGCGCACCTGGGAGGCAATCCTCAATACGCCGGTGACGCTGGACGACATCGTGCTGTCGGAAATCCTGTGGGCAGCCACCAAGAGCCTGATGGCGGGCGTGGCGGTGCTGCTGGTGATCTGGGTGCTGGGCATGTCGCATACGCTGTTGTCGCTGTGGGTTATTCCTCTCGCCTTGTTGCTGGGCCTGTGCTTCGCCGCGGTGGGTCTGATCATGACCGCGCTGGCACCGAGCTATGATTTCTTCATGTATTACTTCACCCTGGTGATCACGCCGATGATGGTGCTGTGCGGGGTGTTCTTTCCAGTGACGCAGCTACCGCAGGGGCTGCAGCTCGTGTCACAATTGCTGCCGCTCACTCACGCCGTGGATATGGCGCGACCGCTGCTGAATAACACTGTGCCCGCGCAGGTGCTGACGCATGTGGCGGTACTGCTGGGATTTACCCTGGTCGGATTTTACGTGTCGCTGGTGCTGTTCCGCCGGCGTTTGGCGAGGTAAAGATAAATCTGATCCGCAGATTGCGCAGATTGACGCAGATTGAACCAAACATCACGCTTTGCTTTATGCTCATGCGATGTCAGACATCAAAACCAATCTGCTTAATCTGTGTAATCTGCGGATAAAAGGAAGTTGAGAAATCATCATGTTGTGGATCAAAGCCTTTCATATTATTTTCGTGGTCAGCTGGTTCGCCGGACTGTTCTATCTGCCGCGCATCTTCGTCAACCTGGCCATGGCCAGGGAAGTGGCCGAGCGTGAGCGCCTGCTGCTGATGGCACACAAGCTGTATCGCTTTGTCACGCCGATCGGCATCCTGGCGCTGGTGTTCGGCACCTGGCTGTGGCTGGGCTACGGCTTTTCCGGCATGTGGCTGGACATCAAGCTGGTGCTGGTCGCACTGCTGGTGGTCTACCACTCCTATTGTGGCCGGCTGCTGGCGCAATTCAAACAGGGGCGCAATGCACACGGCCACGTGTGGTATCGCTGGTTCAATGAAATCCCGGTATTGCTGCTGATGGCAGTGGTAATTCTGGTTACGGTAAAACCATTATGAGTGAAAACTTCTTCGCACCGTGTCCGCGCGGCCTCGAAACACCTCTCTGTGACGAGCTGAAAAGCTTTGGCGCCGAAAAAATAAAAGCCACCGATGGCGGTGCGCATTTCAGCGGCCCGGGTGCGCTGAGCTACCGCGTCAACCTGCACAGCCGCACCGCCAGCCGCGTGCTGTGGCGCGTGGCGCAGGCGCGCTACAGCAGCGAGCAGCACATCTACGACATTGCCTACGCCCTGCCGTGGGCAGACTGGTTCGATGTGACGCGCACCATCCGCGTCAACATGACGGCGATCAAGAGCCCGCTGAAGAGCCTGAATTTCGCCACGCTCAAGATCAAGGACGCCATCTGTGACCAGTTCCGCCGGATCACCGGCGAGCGCCCCAGTGTGGATACGCACGCACCGGACATCCGCATCCATGCCTTCCTCGAAGAAAGCCAGATGACCCTGTATCTGGACACTTCCGGCGATGCGCTGTTCAAGCGCGGCGTGCGCCAGTACACCAACATCGCGCCGTTGCGCGAAAACCTGGCGGCCGGCATTCTGCTGCTGAGCGGCTGGAAACCCGGCACGCCCCTGCTCGACCCGATGTGCGGCAGCGGCACTTTTTTGATCGAGGCGGCGCAGATGTCATTGAACATCGCGCCGGGCATCGGGCGTCATTTCGCCTTTGAGAAGCTGCACACCTTCAATGCCGAGAAGTGGGAGGCGATGCGCGCCGAGGCGATCGCCGCGCAAAAGCCGGTCACCGCGTTGCCCATCTATGGCAGCGATCTGTATGGCGATGAGCTCAAGGCGGCACGGCAGAATCTGGAAAATGCCGGCCTGCTCGAAGCAGTGTCACTCAAGCAGGCCAACGTGCTGGAAGTCAGCGCACCGGCCGAGCACGGCGTGCTGGTGGCCAACCTGCCCTACGGCGAACGCATGGGCGAGCTGGACGAAATGCGCGAGCTGTACCCCAAGCTGGGCGACGTGCTGAAACAGAAATTCAAGGGCTGGAACGCCTACCTGCTCACCTCCGACCTGGAGATGCCCAAGTTCATCCGCCTCTCGGTATCGAGGCGCACGCCCTTGTTCAACGGCGCACTGGAGTGCCGCTTGTTCGAATACAAACTGGTGGCGGGCAGCAACCGCAAATAGTGTTGCCATGACTAGCCAGCAAGAAAATCCCTGCATCAGCTGCGGTATCTGCTGCAGCAATTTCCGGGTGTCTTTTTATCACGGCGAAATCGAGGGCATGCCCTGCGGCTGGGTGCCCGCGCATCTGGTCGAAAAGCTGACAGAGTCGCGCGCGTGCATGCAGGGCACCAGCCAGAAAAACCCGCGTTGCGTCGCCCTGTCAGGCACACTGGGGGCGCAGACCGCCTGCACGATCTATGCGCAGCGCCCGTCACCCTGTCGCGAATTCGAGGCATGGGAAGAGGATGGTCTGCCGAATGAGCGTTGCCAGAAATTGCGTGTAGCTCACGGACTGGCCCGCTTGCAGCCGCGCTTGCCCGGCTGAGCCGGCAGCGTGCGGGCTTATTCCGGTGGCAGCAGGCTTACCGGCAACACCTTGCTGCCACGCACCTCAATCCGCTTGTGGCGTGACTGCTCGCCCTGTTTCAGCTCCACATTGCGTAACGGCACCTGAAAGCGGTCGGCAATAAAACGCAGCAATGCCTCGTTGGCGCGCCCCTCAATGGGCGGGGCGGCGAGGCGGATTTTCAGGGCATCGCCGTGCAGGCCGGCGACTGCGCTGTGTTTGGCTCCGGGCTGTACGTGCAGCACCAGCGTGATGCAATCGCCGCTGCAGCGGTACCACTCAGCCATAGACGAAGTGGCGCACCACGAAACTTTCCAGCACGGCCAGCGGGAGCATGAGGACCAGCTTGAGGATGATCAGCAGCACCAGCGGGGAAAGATCGAACTGCCCCAGCGGCGGAATGCGGCGGCGCAGCGGTGTGATGAAAGGCCGGTTGACGGCCGCCAGCAGGGGGGCAAAAGGCGTGTGCGTGTGTATCCAGGAGAGCAGTGCTTCCAGAATGACCGAGCCCATCAGCAGGATGACGCTCAGCTGGAGCAGGCCCACCAGGCCCCACACCAGCAGGCCCGGGATCGGGAAGATGTTGGACGGCAAGCCCTGCAACCAGATGTTGGCAGACAGGTAGAGTGCCTCGAACAACAGGGCCAGCAGCAGCGAGGCGCTATCGTAGCCCCAGGCTGCGGGAATATGGCGACGTGTGCGCAGCACCAGGGCATCGGTCAGCGCCATAATGAACTCGCCGATCGGATTGCGCAGCGGCGCACGCAGCCACTGCAGGTGAAAACGCAACAGCAGTACCGCGGCGTAGGGTTGCAACAACATATCCAGCAGAAACTGCAGTGCATCACGCAGCATATTACTTTTCCTTTCCTAATTCATCGCCGAGTTCTTGTGACCGTATGGCTGCTGCATGCAGCGCGCCGATAATGTGCTGTTTTACCGCGTGGCTTTCCATGCTGAGCAGGGCGCGTTCGGTAGTGCCATTTTTTGAAGTCACCCTGGCGCGCAATTCGCTGACATCCTCCGTGCTGGAATCGGCCAGCTTGGTTGCGCCGATAAAGGTATCCAGCACCAGGCGACGCGCATCCCTGTCGTCAAAACCCAGCTCGCGTGCAGCCTGCTGCATGGCTTCAATAAAATAGAACACATAGGCCGGGCCGCTGCCGGAAACAGCCGTAACGGCGTCCATCATTTCCTCATTTTTCAGCCACAGCGTTTTGCCTACTGCGGCCAGTACTGTTTGCGCATCATGGCGCTGTGCCTCGCTGACTTGCGGCAGGGCGTACAACCCGCTGATGCCGCTGCGGATCAGGGCCGGGGTGTTGGGCATGGCACGCACGATGTTTTGCGTACCGGTCCAGCGCGCCAGATCCTCGGCACGTATGCCGGCGGCGATGGAGATAACCAGTTGCGTGCCGAGCAGCGGCTTGAGCTGCATGGCCACCCCATGCATTTGCTGCGGCTTGACCGCCAGCACGATCACTTCGCTGTGCCCGATGCTCGGCGCAAATTCGGCCGAAGCCCTGACCCCGAAATCCTGGTGCAGGCGCTTGCAACTGTCTTCGTTGATTTCCACCACGCGCATGTGTGTCGCGGAAAAACCGCGCTTGATCAGGCCGCCAATCAGGGCTGTGGCCATGTTGCCGCCACCGATAAAGCAAATGTTCATGTTGTCTCTCCGTAATTACGCCTGCCAAAAATGGCTGTTCCAATCCGCACGATGGTGGCACCTTCCAGGATGGCGGCTTCCAGGTCATGCGACATTCCCATCGACAATGTGTCGAGATTCAATCCCGGAATATTATCCTGTGACTCATTCATTTGCTTTAATAATTTACGCAGTAGCGCGAGCGGGGCACGCTGGGCGGTCAGCGTTTCGGCCTGGGGCCAGTTTTCTACTGGTGCGGGGATGGCCATCAGGCCGCGCAGTTTCAGATGAGGCAAAACGGCAATGGCGCGCGCCACCGCCGCAGCATCCTGCGGGGCAACGCCCGACTTGCTGAGTTCGCCGCTGACATTGACCTGCAGGCAGATATTCAGTGGGGGCAGGTGTGGCGGGCGCTGTGCAGACAGGCGCTCGGCGATCTTGAGACGGTCGACACTGTGCACCCAGCTGAAATTTTCTGCGATGGCGCGCGTCTTGTTGCTCTGGATGGGCCCGATAAAATGCCATTCGATCGGCAGGTCGTGCAGGGCGGTCATTTTATCCAGCGCTTCCTGCAGGTAATTTTCGCCAAATGCGCTTTGGCCAGCGGCATAAGCCTCGCGCACCACCGCGGCGGAAACGGTTTTGCTGACCGCCAGCAGGGTGATTCCGGCGGCATTGCGCTGCGCCTGTTGCGCAGCTTGCTCCATGGCACTGTGGACGGCTTGCAAGTTGGAAAGGATTGCGTTCATAATCCCCGACGTTATTCAGTAACGCACGGCAAGCGCATCAATACGGCCCCTGCCTGCTGCATAGCAAAATGCACTGATGAATTGAAAAATGTAATGGCGAATGGGAAATTATAATGGATATTACCGAACTGCTTGCTTTCAGCGTTAAAAACAAGGCTTCCGACTTGCATCTTTCCGCTGGCTTGCCGCCGATGATTCGTGTGCATGGTGATGTGCGCAGGATCAACCTGCCGGCCATGGAGCACAAGGAAGTGCATGCGCTGGTGTACGACATCATGAACGACGGGCAGCGCAAGATTTACGAAGAAAACAAGGAAATCGACTTTTCCTTCGAGGTTCCCGGCCTCGCCCGTTTCCGCGTCAACGCGTTCGTGCACAACCGTGGCGCTGGTGCCGTGATGCGTACCATTCCGTCCAAGATATTGTCGCTGGAGGACCTGCGTGCACCCAAGATTTTTGAATCCATCTCGGATTACCCGCGCGGCATGGTGCTGGTGACCGGCCCGACCGGTTCCGGCAAATCGACCACGCTCGCCGCGATGGTGAACCATCGCAATGAAAACGAAATGGGCCACATCCTGACGGTGGAAGACCCGATCGAATTTGTGCACGAAAGCAAAAAATCGCTGATCAACCAGCGTGAAGTCGGGCCGCACACGCTGTCGTTCCAGAACGCGCTGCGCAGCGCCCTGCGTGAAGACCCGGACGTGATTCTGGTGGGCGAGATGCGCGACCTGGAGACCATCCGCCTGGCGATGTCGGCGGCGGAAACCGGCCACCTGGTGTTCGGTACCCTGCACACCAGCTCGGCAGCGAAGACCATCGACCGTATCATCGATGTGTTTCCGGCCGACGAAAAGGAAATGATACGCGCGATGTTGTCCGAATCGCTGCGCGCGGTTATTTCGCAAACCCTGCTCAAGACCAAGGACGGCGCCGGCCGCGTGGCTGCACACGAGATCATGATCTGTACCCCGGCGATCCGCAACCTGATCCGTGAGGCCAAAGTGCCGCAGATGTATTCGGCGATCCAGACCGGTGGCTCCATCGGCATGCAGACGCTGGACCAGAACCTGCAAACCCTGGTCAAGAGCAATATCGTTTCTGCCGCCGAGGCGCGTTCGAAAGCGGCCAATAAAGACCTGTTCCCCGTTTAAGGTTCAGAGAACAATCGGCTTAGCGCGGCTAACCGGCTAAAAATTTAGGAGCAACACCATGGAAAGAGATCAGGCGACGGAACTGGTACACAATTTATTGCGCGGGATGATTTCCAAGAAGGCTTCCGACTTGTTCATCACCTCGGGTTTCCCGCCCGCGTTCAAGCTGGATGGAAAACTGATGCCGGTATCCAACCAGGCATTGGGTGCACAGCATACGCAGGAACTGGCGCGCAGCATTATGAACGACCGCCAGGCAGCAGAATTTGAGGCGACGCACGAGTGCAACTTCGCGATCAGCCCGCCCGGCATCGGGCGCTTCCGCGTCAACGTGTTCCAGCAGCAGCAGCGCGTCGGCATGGTGCTGCGCACCATTACCACCAAGATTCCCGATCTCGATGAAATGGGCATGCCACAGATCCTGAAGGATGTGGTGATGACCAAGCGTGGCCTGGTCATCCTGGTCGGCGGTACCGGTTCGGGCAAGTCCACCACGCTGGCGGCCATGCTCGGTCACCGCAACAAAAACTCTTACGGCCACATCATCACCATCGAAGACCCGGTGGAATATGTGCACGATCACATCAACTGCATCATCACCCACCGCGAAGTCGGTGTGGATACCGACTCCTGGGAAGCTGCCCTGAAGAATACCCTGCGCCAAGCACCGGACGTTATCCTGATCGGCGAGATCCGTGACCATGCCACCATGGAGCATGCGGTCGCCTTTGCCGAAACCGGCCACCTGTGCCTGGCCACGTTGCATGCCAACAGCGCCAACCAGGCACTCGACCGCATCATCAACTTCTTCCCGGAAGAGCGTCGCATGCAGCTGCTGATGGACCTGTCGCTCAACGTCAAAGGCCTGATCTCGCAGCGGCTGATCCCGACTGCGGATGGCAAGGGGCGTACTGTGGCGATGGAAATCATGCTCAACTCGCCGCTGATTGCCGACATGATCTTCAAGGGCGAGGTCAACGAAATCAAGGGTGTGATGGCGCGTTCACGCGAACTTGGCATGCAAACCTTCGATCAGGCGCTGTTCGACCTGTACGAGGCAGAGAAAATCGGCTATGAAGAAGCGCTCAAGAATGCCGACTCCGTCAACGACCTGCGTCTGAATATCAAGCTCAACAGCAAGCGTTCCAAGGATCGGGATGTCCTGTCGGGCATCCAGGATTTGCGCATGACCTGAGCGATTGCAAGCTGTAAAAAATGCCGCACTTTCTGTGCGGCATTTTTTTTGTGATGCGCCTGCCTACAGGCCGGCAGTGGCTGCAACCTTGCGATACAGTTGCCAGGCAAGATACAAATTGGCGAACAGCAATATTCCTTCCAGCAGCAGTAAGGCGCCTGCCAGATAGATCCAGGGCGCAGGCCATAGCGCGCCGAGCAGGAGCAGCGGCAGGGTAAGCAGGTGCAGGCGCCAGTGCCAGCGCGTGGCGCTGTCCGGAATAATTTTTTTCACATTGGGCACCCGTTTGCCGGGCATGTTGCTTTGCAGGTGAAACCAGATCAGGAAGGGCACGATCTTGTACAGCATGCCAATGATCACCGACAGGGCGAAGCCGACGATAAACAGCATGCCCAGTGCCAGCGCATAGGCCGTGTTTTCGCCGAGCCGCGGGCTGGCTTGCCCGGCCAGCCACAGGGCGATCGCCGCGAGCAGGCTAAGCATGCCGACCTGCCAGAATTGCAGGGTGATGTCAGGCACGCGCCGCTTGCGCCGGAACTGCAGGCGTAACGTCATCACGGCGAAGGCGGCGACGCAGGCCGCGACGCCCAGCCCGGCTCCGCGGGCCAGCCATGCGGTGCCTTGCGGCAGCAGCGGCTGGGTTGACCACAACAGCAGCAGCGCAAACAGCGTGTTGCCCAGCCAGCGCGTCAGGCTGCGCGGATAGGCAGGCGTGAGCTGGAACATCGGTACAACCTGGTAGGCCACTCCCATCACCAGCAAGGCAGTCCAGCCCAGCAGCGCCCAGCCGACATGCAGCGCAGCAAGCGCCAGCAGCGGTAGCTCAGCCCACCCGGCCAGCGCGGCTGCCAGCGACAGGCCTAGGCCCACGGCCAGGCTCAGTGCGACCAGCGCCAGCAGCATGGCGTGGGTGCTGGCATTGCGTGCCGGTGCGCGCAGCAGGCTGTGGATGGCCGCAGCCAGAAAGGCGGCAAAGGCTGCGCCGAGCAGCAGCATGGCCCAGTTGAGCAGGGCGGTCGTGGAAAAATACAGTGCATAAGCCAGCAGCAGGCTGCCCAGCAGCAGCGGCAGATGAATGGCCCAGGCCAGCAGGCGCGGATTAGGCACCGGCGCGCCGGCCAGCACCGGCAGCAGTTGCAGCATGGCGCCGCACATCACCATCGCCATGAAGCCCAGCGTGAGCAGGTGAGTCACTCCTAATAGCGCCGGAGTCCAGCGCGAAGCCATGGCCTCGCTGCCCGCGAACAGCAGCGCAGTGCCGGCCAGCACCAGAAAGAGTGGCGCGACGAGAAAAAAGCGAAAGGGCACCGAAATCGGTGGCGCTTGCTCGAGTGACAGGGCGGCGAGTGTCATTGCCAGATCAGTATCTCGTAGCTGTCATCGGCCCGCTGTGTGGTGCGATGCTGGAAGCCGCGCTCGCTCAGGATGGCATACAGCGGATAAGGCTCGCGGTGGTGGCGCATGAGTAACTGCTCACCCGGCCTGAGCCGGGCAATAGCCTCCAGCGCGAGCTGCATCGGTTCGGGCGGCTCCAGCTCGCGCACATCCAGCTCGACGAGCGGCGCGCTACTCTGCGCATTCATGTCAGGCCAGCTCACGCATCTGCTGAACCAGCGCCGCGGCATTGCCCAGGGCGCGATCGCTCATCGGGTAAAGCATCTGCTCCTCTTTGAGGTTGTGCTGCTGCATCAAAATCAGCAGCGTTTCCGCCAGTCCGGCAAAGATATCCAGCTCATTGGCGGTGAGCGCATCCTGCATCTGCCCAAACAGCTGCCGCATCTGCGCATGCTCCATACGCATGATGCGGGTGGGCACCATGTTGCTGCCGGTCGCCTGTTCGAAAGCCGGGAACAGGATGCTTTCTTCCATCTCGAGGTGATGCAGCATGGCGCCCTGAAACCCAGCAAATGCCGCGCTTGCCGCTGCCGGCCGCTGCTCTGCTGCCGCAGCCTCCGCATTGACGAAGAGGCTGTCGCAGCGCTGGTGATCGCTGGAAAGGTAATCAGAAATGGTCGGCATAAGCGTACCTCCTTGTGGGTGCGGTAAATCCTGGCCCTTACTGGCGCTTGAAGTCGATCACAATCTGGCCCGGTTCACGCGCCACATAGTTGATGGCAACCGCAGCGGCATAGCGTTGTTGCAGCTGCGCCAGCAGGGGCAGTGGATCGTGGTCGTTGACGAAACGCATGGTTTCACCAGGCTGCAGCGCATCCAGCGCGCCGAAGATCGCCGCGTGGCGAAAGCGCTTGGCGATACCGCGTGCATCAAACGGGTAGAGGGCGTCAGCTTGCAGGTGCAGATGGGGCAGGGACATTTTGAGCTCCTTGTGTATGAATGGGGTGTGTCAGATAAGGATTTTAATAAGATATATTATAAATGCAAGTTAAAGTGCAAAATTCTTCAAACAAGTGCTGCTGCGGCTTGGCCGCTTAACGGGAGGGGGAAGTGTCGGACAGCGCGCTAAACGGCGCTGCGCCGGCAATGGCATCGGCCAGGGTGTATTTGTCCAGGGTGCTGAGAAACGCCGATTTGGCGTCCCGAAAAATGAACTTCAGCGTGCAGGTGGGGGTAATCACGCAGCGGTTATGCTCCCTGTCGAAACACTCTGCGATACTGAAATTGGGTTCGGTCTGGCGCGCCACATCACCCAGGTTGATGCTGGCCGGCGTGCGCGACAGTGTCATGCCGCCATTGCGGCCACGCGTAGTGACAATAAAACCCTTGCTGGCGAGGTTGTGGATGACCTTGACCAGATGATTGCGCGAGATGCCGTAGAATGCGGCGATTTCAGTAACAGTGGATAAGCCGGAAGGTTTCTGGGCCAGGAAGATCAGCACCCGAAAGGAGTAGTCGGTGTATTGGGTAAGCTGCATAAGGTCGGTTCTAAATTAAACACAACTCTACAGATACAAGGCCTGCGTTGCGATTACGCGACAGCTGAACAGCTAGCCTCTTCATCCCCATTCCCTGAGCGTCGTATTTATTTATTGTGTGAGATGAAGAAGCGCTGGAAGTGTAGCAAACTTTAACAGGTGGATGTTAGGCATATTAAAAATCGCTTCCATATTAGCATGTTGTAATATTTGCGCGGATAAACGCAGGGAGAGTGGCTGGCGCAATGATCAGGTCATGCACGGGCAGCCGGTTTTGTTTTACGATGCGACTTCGCGTCACCATTGCAGCATCAAATTTTAAAACCTCACTTAGGGAACAAACATGGGCACTCTGATTTTCTTCGGTATCGTTGCAGTGGTGTTGATCTACGTCATCAGCCTGTACAACCATCTGGTCACCGTCAAGCATGCGGTGGCCAAGGCATGGGCGAATATCGATGTGCTGCTCAAGCAGCGCCATGACGAACTGCCCAAGCTGGTCGAGGTGTGCAAACAATACAAGCAATTCGAACAGAGCACGCTGCAGAAGGTGATCGAAGCGCGCTCGCAGGTGCAGGCCGCACGCCAGCAACAGGACATCCCCGCACTAGGCCAGGCCGAAGCCATGCTGCGCACGGGGCTGGGCAGCATCTTCGCGGTGGCAGAAGCCTATCCCGAGCTGAAAACCAACGAGCAGTTCATGCAACTGCAAAGCCGCATCACCGCGCTGGAAAACGGCATTGCCGACCGCCGCGAGTTGTACAACGATTCAGTCAACATCAACAACGTGCAGATCGAAGTGTTTCCGGCCAGCATCATTGCCAGGATGTTCAATTTTGCAGAAAAGCCATTGCTGGAATTTGCCGCGGCTGAAAAAACCGATGTGGACATGAAGAGCCTGTTCAGCTGAGCGTCATGCTGGTCACGTTGCGCCGCGAGTACGCGCTGCTGGTCACCTCGGGTGCACAGCTGCTGTTGCTGTTTATCGGCCTGAAGCTGGGCACGCGCACAGGCTGGCTGGTCACCCTCACCCTCATCGCCAGCACCAGCGTCTTCGCCTGGCTGTCGGCGCTATACCGGCTGCGTGCGATCCGCGACACACCCACCTCAAAAGTGGCTTCCGCCGCACAAGGCTATGTCGAGCTGATCGGTCGCGGCGGGCAGGTCAAGGAATCTCCCCTGCTCAGCAAGCTCAACGCGCTGCCCTGTTTGTGGTATCGCTACACGGTTGAGCGGCGCACCTCCAACAACAAGTGGGAAACCATAGACCGCGGCGAAAGCACGGATTGTTTTTTTCTGCGTGACGAAACCGGTGTCTGCCTGATTGATCCCGAGGCAGCGGAGATCATCACCAAGTATCGCGACCAATGGGAAAAAGACGGCTATCAATACACCGAGTGGAAACTGATCGACCAGGATTACCTGTATGTCATCGGGCAATTCCGCACCCAGGGGGGCAGCAATCTGGAATTCAACTCGCGCGAAGAGCTCAATGCACTGCTGGCCGAATGGAAACAGGACCAGCCGACGCTGCACGCGCGCTTTGATCTCGACAACGACGGCGAACTCAACATGCAGGAATGGATGCTGGCCCGCTCCGCCGCCAGGCGCGAGGTGGAAAAAAGACTGCGCGCCGCACAGGCGCAGCCGGACACCAATATCATCGGCCAGCCGCCAGATGGCAAACTGTTCCTGATCAGCAACATCCCGGCTGAAAAACTATTCAGCCGCTACCTGTTCTGGTCATGGGCGCACCTGCTTATTTTCTTTGGCGCGCTCGCTGTCGTGGGCTGGCTGCTGCAGGACTATGCCAGCTGAAGCGGTATCCGTCGGGGCGCAGGCTTGCTGACGTGCCCAACGCTACCCGGCATACGCCCGTCTGATTTTTTCGATGTCGATCTTCTTCATTTGCAGCATGGCCTGCATGACTCTTTGTGATTTGTCGTAGTCGGGGTCACTCAGCATCTCGATCAGCACGCCGGGCACCACTTGCCAGGAAACGCCGTATTTGTCCTTGAGCCAGCCGCACTGCTGCGCCGCTACATCGCCGTCCGCGGAGAGCCTGTCCCAGTAATAGTCCACTTCCTCCTGCGTCATGCACATGACCTGCAACGAAATCGCCTCGTTGAATTTGAATAGCGGGCCGCCGTTGAGTGCGCTAAATGCCTGTCCATCCAGTTCAAATAACACGGTCATTATCGAGCCGGCGGGCCTGCCGTGGACATCATGTCCCACTTCGCCGTAGCGGGTAGCGCTTACTATCCGGGAATTTTTGAAGATGCCGGTATAAAACGCAACGGCCTCTTCGGCCTGATTGTCGAACCACAGACAAGGGGTGATCTTTTGCAGGGCTGGCATGATGTTTCTCCTGGTCGAGTTGAATCAGGAAGGTGGCGCATCGTTACGCTCAGCGAGCCGGGCGTCTGCAGCGCGTGTGACGCGGTAGCTGAGCTGGACAAAGCCGAACTCGAAAGTTTTGCTGCCCCGCAGCGTCAGCTGAATGTCCTGCGCGCCGGGGCCAAACAACGGCCTGCCACGCCCAAGCAGCACGGGAATCAGCGTGACCGTGATGTCGTCGATAAGCCCCGCGGCCAGAAAGCGCTGTATGGTGATGCCACCATCGACATACAAACGTTTGGCACCCTCGGCAGTCAAACGTTCCAGCAGCGCGCCCGGCGCTTCCGCAGACGCAGAGACGGTGGCAGCCAGTGCGGCAGGAATCTCGATGGCCCTGCTGCTCAACACCACCACTCTTCTGTCTGCATAGGGCCATACATCAAAAGTGAGCACCTGCTCAAAAGTGTTGCGGCCCATCACCACCACGTCAATCGAGCGCACGAACTCGCCATAGCCGCAGTCTTCGCCGCGGGGTATTAGTGCATTGGCAGCGTTGAGCCAGTCCAGGCTGCCATCCGGCCGCGCAATAAAACCGTCCGGGCTGGTGGCGACAAATACCGCTGCGCTGGCGCTCATCGCGGGCAACTCCCGGATGCATGCGCAAATTCAAGCCTTGGGTTTTTTTGCGCTAACCCTGGCATCAAATTTTTCCTTGTTGATCACGTAGCGCTCATGCGTCCCCCTGGAGATGGTATCCACGCCATCGTGCGCCGCAACGTTAAACACCAGCTTCTTCCCCTCCACCGCCACCAGCTCAACCGTTGCGGTAACCTCCAGCCACCGGTGGTGTCGCAGCTTCATGGCTGACGTCGATATGTGTGCCCACGGTTTGTTCCAGCGGCCAGTCCAGGTGCGGGTTAATCGCCTTGATGCAGGCCCATTCCAGGAAGCCCACCAGAAAACCGGTGGCAAACACCTCGGGCATCGCCACAAATTCTGCCGACTCCGGGTAGAGCGCAGGGACCGTTTTCGATGTGGGTACAACGAACTGGTGCTGGTATTTGATGCCAACTTGCAAGGTGTCCTTCATCCGCTCCTCCTGCTACACAACATATGATCTGGGCAATGAAGTATAGCGGAATTGATTTGCAGGCAAGCCGCAGCATGGTGATGCTGGCAGATGATACAGGCAGGCCGGTGTGCGCATTAGCGCTTGCGCACATGCAGCTCCGGATGATTCGTAAGATCGTACTCAAGCGCGTTGGCCAGGCTATCAATTAAAGATTCCTGTATCTGCGCAGTGAGCGCATCGCCATTGTCGACAGTAGCCCGGTATACAGCGGCCGATTTCTGGTGACCATCCGTGCCGAATGCGGCCACACTGACAGTTGTAGGGTCAGTCCAGTATTCGATAGTTACCGCAGCGCCGTCACCAAGACGAAATTCATTCCGCTTTACCCTGTGATGGTTCATGTTGCACTCCTTTCCTGCCCTGCCCATGTGGCCGTGCGCGGCATCAGTGACAGGCCACAAGCAAGGTCTGCCGCGCTACATCGGCACATAGTGTATGGCACTGATTACCGCGCCCTGCGGGTCCTGAATCACGCAAAACCTGCCGACCTTGGGAATGTCGCGCGGCGGCACCAGCAGCTTGGCACCAAGCTGTTGCGCAGTGCGCGCGGTCGCGTCCACATCCTCGACAGTCACGTAAGCGCCCCACATCGGCGGCATCCCCATGGCGTCCGGCGGCATCGCCATAATCCCGCCGATGCCCTTGCCACCAGCCTTGACCACGGTATAGGCCATCCCCGGCATGGACATGTCCTCCGCCTCCCAGCCAAACAGCCTGGTGTAGAAAGCCTTGGCCTTGTCCACATCTGTCGTCATCAGCTCACACCAGCTGAATGCCCCATTCTGTTTGAATTGCTCGTCCATCGTTCATCTCCTGATCGTAGAACATCGCATCATCGCCAGAAAATAGCAGCCATAAATTAGCTTCGGTCGAGCACGGTAACATCTGGCAACGCCAGGTTGAATATTGAGCCGGAAGCGCGGGAGAAGAAATACGCTAAATTGCTTAGATGTCGCTGTGGGACTGCAGCAGGTTGGAGTCGGGAGGTTGCAGATACCAAGATCGAGTTGGTTCAGGCACGGTCGCTACATCAATCGCAACGAACATTCTCAGAATGCGGCTCTTAATGCTATGGATGTAGACCTGAGCCCATGATTTTTCGTGATGCAATTGAATTGCACTCGCCGAACTGAAAATCAAATCTGAAATTTGAAATTGAAACGGAACCGTTTCAGAGGGAAAGCTTTGCGCTAAAAATGAAGGCGAAAAGGGGTTTTTCTACAGCGTCAACGTTAAATTAAGGGGCGCGCTTGAGCGTCCCGCTCGAATGCCGTATAGGTAGTCCGTCCTTCTTTCTGTGATACTACGCACACCTGGCAGGTATCTGTCAGTGAAAGCGGGACATGCACCTGCAGATTACGAATATCGAATGCCGAACATCCGATGTTTACTAACCCAGTTTCGAGTCCGCAGGTGCGCTTGAGTTCGTTAACGAATACTCAGGGGCTGCCGTTACACCGGCTTACTATATCGCCTTCGCAGAACCCAGGCATGCACGTCCCTTCGTCGTACTTTAGCACCAAGGAGATGAACATGAAACCCCATCTTGATCACACATTTTCCGCTTATATCGGTATCGACTGGGCAGATCAAAAACACGATATTTGCCTTCAGACAAGCAATACTGATGCGCATGAGTTTAGCGTGCTTGCCCATCGCCCTGACGTCATCGAGGCGTGGGCGTTGTCGCTCAAGCAGCGCTTTCACGGTCAGCCTGTTGCCGTGTGTCTGGAGCTAACCAAGGGGCCGCTGGTGTATGCCCTGCAAAAATATGATTTCCTCGTGTTGTTTCCGGCCAATCCCGTCACGCTGGCAAAGTACCGCCAGGCGTTCACGCCCAGTAATGCCAAGGATGATCCCAGTGATGCACGCTTGCTGCTCGAGCTGCTGATACAGCATGGTGACAAACTCAAGCCGCTGCAGCCAGAGGGCGTGGAGATGCGCACGCTGCAATGCCTGGTTGAACAACGCCGTGGCCTGGTCGATGACCAGGTGCGCGTGTCCAATCAATTGGGCTATGCGTTGAAGCAGTACTACCCGCAAGTCCTTGAATGGTTCAAGGAGAAAGACACGCTGGTGTTCTGCGATTTCGTCACACGCTGGCCCACCCTGAAGCAGGCACGGCTGGCCCGTAAAGTGACGCTGGAATCGTTCTTCCGCGAACATAATGTGCGTTATCCCAAGGTGATTGAAGCGCGCATCGCCGCCATCAAGGCGGCCACCCCGCTCACCAACGATATGAGCGTCATCCTGCCGCATCAACTTCTGGTACAGGCGCTGGCGCAGCAACTGCGTGCGCTGCTCGAATCCATTGAGCGCTTCGATAAGCAGATTGCAACGTTTGCGCAGTCGCTGCCTGACTATGTGTTGTTTAAGGAGTTGCCAGGAGCCGGGCCGGTTTTTGCACCGCGCTTGCTTGCCGCTTTTGGTGAGCAGCGCGAGCGTTACCAGAGCGCTGCGGAAATTCAGAAGTACGCCGGCATCGCACCCGTCACCGAGCGCAGTGGTAAGAAATGCTGGATACATTGGCGCTTGCAATGCCCCAAGTTTCTGCGCCAGACTTTTGTTGAATGGGCTGCTGAAACCATTCCGCGTTCTTACTGGGCGGGGGCTTATTATCGTCAGCAACGCGAGAAGGGTTGCTCGCATCAGGTCGCCGTTCGTGCGCTGGCTTTTAAGTGGATTCGTATTCTCTATAGGTGCTGGCAGAACCACACGCCTTATGACGAGTCCGCTTACTTGAATTCGCTCAGGCGCCGCGGTTCGCCGCTGCTGATTTTGGTAGGGGTGGATGTAAAAACTACTTGACTGTCGCCCTCAGGGCGTGGGTT
>JBGPPE010000042.1:0-20394 GCA_041488395.1 Gallionellaceae bacterium | reverse complement strand
GCTTCCACACGCTGCTGCGCCACCACCACCAGTTCACGCTCGGCTTGCAGTCTGTCCTGTACAACCTGCCTGGCCTGCTCTTCCAGCATCAGCTGTTCATTTGCTGCACGCTCAGCCTGTTGCAACAAGGCATGCGCTTCCTCCTGTACCTGGGCTGCCTTCCTGGCGGCATCCGCACGTGCTGTTTCTGCAATGAGTTTGCCGTTCAGCAGCGCATGAGCCGCCTTATCTGCGTTGAGTTTCTCACGCATAGCCTGTGCAATGAGTGATTCAGCACGGGCTTTTTCCTGTGCTACTGCAGCAGCTTCACGCTCCAATGCTGCATTTTTTTCCTGTACTTGCCGCGCACTCTGTTCTTCGCTCAGCCGCCGTTCAAGTTCATCTTGTGCCAGACGCTCGGCACGAACCCTCGCCTGCACTTCCTCGGCCAGCTTCGCTTCTGCCAGCAGCTTCTCCTGTGCATCTGCCATCAATTTGCGCTCCAGTTCCAGGCGCGCATTCACGTCCTCAATCAGCTGCAAATCCGCACGCCGCTTGTTTTCGACCAGCTCGAGCAGTTCGTTTTCCTGGCGCAGACGCCCCTCCGCCAGCACACGCGCATGCGCCTCGGCACGGGCGCGTGCCTCGGCAGCCAGCTGAGCCTCGTTTTCCGCCTCCAGACGCGCACGCGATTCATGAATCAGCTCGGACTCGGCGTTGAATTCCTTGTCCTGCGAGCTAACCAAACGAATTTTTTTCTGTGCTGACATGACCTGCCCCCATCGCAATAAACACCAGACACACTGGCACGACGCTAAGGTAGCAGCTCTGCAATGAAGGAAAGCCCTGAATAAAGGCTGAAAATACGGCTATTTGTTAAAAGTAATGCGTGCCGGAGCCAGAAATATCATGAAAAGCGAATACATTAGCGTGCCCCCTCATGCATCTAAGCTATGCCTGGCCGGAACCTGCCAGCACTAGTATAAAAGTTTCCCTGACATAATCATCTGCACAATTCACTGATCAATCAGCCATTTTCTTCTTCCTCAAGATCAATATCGCTGAAGTATTCGGCCTCCAGCCACATGACGTTGATAATGCCGAATGCCATGGCCAGGCCAACTCCCAGTATCCAAGAAAAATACCACATGATTTTCCCTTTCAGTAAATGTTATGGTCGTTAGCACGAACCGTCTCAATCGTGATTTTCCCGCGCAGCACGCGGTACACCCAAGAGGTGTAAAGCAGCACGACAGGCAGAAAAATGAGCACCACCCAGAACATGATTTGCAGCGTCATGTGGCTGGAAACCGCATCCCATAGCGTCAGGCTGCTTCTCGGATCCGAGCTGGACGGCATGATGAAGGGGAACATGGCGATGCCAGCGGTGAAAATTACCCCGCTGAGCATTACGGAGCTCGCGATGAAAGCAGCAATGGCCTTGTTCGCGCTGGATGCGGCAATCGCCAGGAGCGCACCCGCGATGCCCAGAATGGGTGCCAGCCATAACAATGGGTACTTATGGTAATTGTTCAGCCATAGTCCAGCGGCCTTTTCGACGGCCTTGTCGAGCGGGATTGATACGGCATTAGCGGGCAGCATGGAAACGATGCGGTAGCCCTCTATCCCGTTCATAATCCAGATCCCCGCCAGGATAAAGCTGGTGATGAAGACGGCCCCGGTTATTTTGGTTACCTGTCGCGCACGTGCCGCGATGACGCCTTCAGTCTTGACCTGCAGGTAAACCGAGCCGTGCATCAGCAACATCGAAAGGCTGACCACCCCGGCAAGCAGGCCGAAGGGATTAAGCAGTTGCCAGAAACTTCCGCTGTAGGTCACACGCATGTCGTTATCGAAGCTGAACGGAACGCCTTGCAGCAGATTGCCGAAGGCGACACCAAAAATGAGCGCTGGCACGAACCCGCCAGCGAACAGCCCCCAGTCCCAGGCTGATCTCCAGCGCGGATTTGCCACCTTGCTGCGGTAGTCGAAACCCACCGGCCTGAAGAAAAGCGCGAACAGTGTCAGCATCAGCGCGACATAAAAACCGGAGAAGGCTGTCGCATAGACGATGGGCCAGGCAGCAAAAATTGCGCCTCCTGCAGTGATGAACCAGACCTGGTTTCCCTCCCAGGTAGCCCCTATCGAGTTGATGATGACACGGCGCTCCTCGTCATTCTTGCCGAGGAAAGGCAGCAGAGCACCAATACCGAGATCGAATCCATCGCTGATGGCAAAGCCAACCAGCAGGACGCCAACAAACAGCCACCAGATCAGTTTCAGCGTTTCATAGTCGAATATCATGTCGTCCCCCCTTAATCCTTGCCATAGCGGCCGGTATGCAGGCTTTGCGGGCCAAGCCGCGCATATTTGAACATCAGATACAGCTCGGCGACGAGCAATAAGGTGTAGAAGCCGATGAATCCGGCAAGACTGAAATACACCGCCGAGACTTCAAGATTTGAGGTACTCAGCTGCGTCGGCAGAATGCCGCTGATGGTCCATGGCTGCCGCCCGTATTCGGCAACAATCCAGCCCATCTCGGCAGCGACCCACGGTAATGGAATGCTGTATAGCGCCAGCTTCAATAGCCATCTCTTTTCGGCGATGGTACGTTTTGCAACATAGTAGAAACTGGCTGCAAAAATGAACAGGATCATGAATCCTGCGACCACCATGATCCTGAACGTCCAGAACATCGGGGCAACTCTGGGTATGGTGTCGTGCGCGGCCATTTTGATTTGCTCGTCGCTGGCGTCACTGACCTTCTGCGTATATTTCTTGAGCAGCAAACCATAACCCAGGTTCTCTTTATTATTTTCAAAGAGCACTTTTGTTTCGTCGCTGGCATCGCCGGCACGAAGCTTTTCCAGCGCCGAGTACGCGATCATGCCCGCCCTGACCCTCAGCTCATTTTCATCGCGCAACTCGTTTATGCCGGTAATTTTCTCGTCCACCGAGCGGGTGGCGATCAGTCCTAACAGGTAAGGAATTTTGATCGCATAATCGGTGCTCTGGGTGGCCTCATTGGGAAAGCCGAACGCGGTAATGGCGGCGGGTGCATTTGCCGTGTGCCATTCCGCCTCAATGGTAGCCAACTTGACTCGCTGCACCTCGCCTGCTGTGTAGCCGGACTCATCCCCCAGCACGATCACCGACAGTGCGGAAGCAAGACCGAAGCCGGCTGCAACGGCGATAGAGCGCAGGGCAAATGCCTTGTCACGCCCGATAAGCAGATAGTATGCGCTGATGCCAAGCACAAACATCGAGGCTGTCACATAGCCCGCCGAAACGGTATGTACAAACTTGACCTGTGCCACCGGATTGAAAAAAAGTTGCGTGATGCTGGTCATTTCCATGCGCATGGTGTGATAGTTGAATTCGGCGCCGACCGGGTTCTGCATCCAGCCGTTGGCGATCAATATCCACAGTGCTGAAAGATTGGAACCCAGCGCTACCAGGAAAGTGACCAGCAGATGCTTCACTTTGGAGAGCCTGTCCCAGCCAAAGAAGAACAGCCCGACAAAAGTGGATTCAAGAAAGAATGCCATCAACCCCTCGATGGCGAGCGGAGCCCCAAAGATATCGCCCACATAATGCGAGTAATACGCCCAGTTGGTCCCGAACTGAAATTCCATGGTGATGCCAGTGGTGACGCCGAGCGCGAAATTGATGCCAAAGAGCTTGCCCCAGAACTTGGTCATGTCCCGGTAAATCACTTTGCCGGTCATCACATAAACTGACTCCATGATCACCAGCAGGAAGGAAAGTCCAAGCGTGAGCGGCACGAAAAGAAAGTGGTACATCGCTGTGGCGGCAAACTGCAGTCGGGAAATATCAACGAGTTCTGCGGATGGCATCATGTTCATGCTCCTTCTGGGGTTGCGGGGAGAGAATTTTTGAGGCGACCTTCTGGTCATCGAGGGTAACGTCTTCAGGCGCTGAAAACCACACTTGCCATATGATGGCAAGCAGGCAGGCCTTGAATACAAGCGTCAGCACGATCTCGTGCCACAGCCGGACATTTTTCGCTTTTCCACTCATGCACTTCTCCGAAAAGATGAGCGCAGCAATTGTCGAATGCTGATAAATACTAGCATGCCATCAGCTTGCATTTCCTGCCAGCCAGGAAAAATTTGTCAGTGCGGTGTAACAAATGCCCCCGCCATAATCAGCAACCCTTACGCAATCTCTTCTTCCGCCTGCTGCTGCAACGCCCACATGTGCGCGTATACACCGCTTTTGGCCAGCAACTCGGGATGCCGCCCACGCTCGACGATGCGCCCGGCATCGATGACCAGAATTTCATCGGCCTCCACCACGGTGGAAAGGCGGTGCGCAATGATCAGGCTGGTGCGGCTGCGGGCGATTTCCAGCAGCTCGGCCTGGATGGCTTTTTCGGTTTTGGTGTCGAGTGCGGAAGTCGCTTCATCCAGAATCAGGATGGCAGGATTCTTTAACAGGGTGCGTGCAATGGCAACGCGCTGTTTTTCGCCGCCCGAAAGCTTCAGCCCGCGTTCGCCGACAATGGTGTCCCAGCCTTGCGGCAGGGTTTCAATAAAGTCCAGGATGTGTGCGGCACGCGCAGCGCCAATTACTTCATCGCGCGCAGCATCAGGCCGGCCATAGGCAATGTTGTAGTAAATGCTTTCGTTGAACAGAACTGTGTCCTGCGGCACCACACCAATGGCTGCGCGCAAACTGTCCTGGGTGACATGGCGGATATCCTGCCCATCGATCTGGATGCCACCCTGATTGACATCATAGAAACGGAACAGCAAACGCGCCAGAGTGGATTTCCCTGCACCGCTTGAGCCCACAGCAGCCACCGTTTTTCCGCCAGTAATGGTGAAAGTCACATCATGCAGAATGGGGCGGTCAGCGTTGTAGGCAAAGCTGACGTGCTCAAATTTCACCTCACCGCCACTCACAGCCAGCGTACCTGCATCTGGCGCATCTTCGATTTCCTTCGGGCGATGTAGCAGGGTAAACATGCGCTCCACATCGGTAATGGATTGTTTGATCTCGCGGTACATCACCCCGAGAAACCCCAAGGGCTGGAACATCTGTAACAGAAAGGCATTCACCATCACCAGGTCACCCAGCGTGAGCGTACCCTCTACCACTCCGTTGGCGGCACGCACCACCATCAGGGTGACACCGATTGCAATGGTGCCGGCCTGTGCCGCATTCAGCAGCCCAAGCGAACGCTGCGATTGCAGTGCAGCCCGCTCCCATTCCGCCAGGCTGTTGTCATAACGCGCGGACTCATATCGCTCGTTGCCGAAATATTTCACCGTTTCATAGTTCAGCAGGCTGTCGATGGCGCGCCCGTAGGCTTCCGAATCCAGCGTGTTGGCGCGGCGCACAAACTGCGTACGCCAGTCGGTAATGGTCACAGTGAAACCGATATACGCCGCCAGCGTCACCAAAGTGATCATCCCGAACACCCAGTCCAGCTTAACAAACAGTATGACTGCCACCATCAGGATTTCCAGCACGGTGGGCGTAATGCGGAATAACAGGAAACCTACCAGGCTGGAAATCGCCTTGGTGCCGCGCTCGATGTCGCGGGTGATGCCGCCGGTCTGGCGCTCCAGATGAAAGCGCAGCGACAGCGCATGTAACTGCTGGAACACCGCCAGACTCACGCGGCGCATCGCACGCTGTGTCACCTTGCCGAACACCACATCGCGGATATCGGCAAACGTGGTGCTGGCAAAACGCAACATCCCATAAGCGATAATGAGTGCCAGCGGCAAAACCAGAGGGGCATGCGATTTATCCAGCGCATCGATGATCTCTTTCAAAACCAGCGGCACCATCACCGAAGCCAGCTTTGCACCAATCAGCAATGCCAGTGCCAGCAGCACCCTGCCGCGAAATTCCCACAGATAGGGAAACAGGCGCCCGATCGAGCGCAAGTCAGTATGGACTGGCTGCAGCGGAATTCCAGGATCAGAATGCGCAGAATGAAATCTCTGGTTAGCCATCTTTATTTCTACCAAGCATTAAAATTAACAGGTGGATTCTAACACTCCGACTGGCCACTGCTTTGAACCACTTTAGAGTGCATATCCCCAATAAAAAACCCCTTGGATTAGCAAGGGGTTTTAACTTTTTACAATCTGGCGATTGCCTCTATAAGCGTTAAATCATTCCCACTCAATCGTTGCCGGCGGCTTGCCGGAGATATCGTAAACCACGCGGTTAATGCCGCGCACCTCGTTGATAATACGGTTGGAGACCTTGCCCAGCAGTGCATGTGGCAACTCGGCCCAGTGCGCGGTCATGAAGTCCTGCGTTTGCACGGCGCGCAGTGCCACCACCCACTCATAGGTGCGGCCGTCACCCATCACGCCCACCGATTTGACCGGCAGGAACACCGCAAATGCCTGCGAGGTTTTGGCATACCAGCCTGAGGCATTCAGCTCTTCAATAAAGATCGCATCGGCACGGCGCAGCAAATCAGCGTATTCACGCTTGACCTCGCCCAGAATGCGCACCCCCAGGCCCGGCCCCGGGAAGGGATGGCGATACACCATGTCATGTGGCAGGCCCAGCGCCACGCCCAGTTCGCGCACCTCGTCCTTGAACAGCTCGCGCAGTGGTTCCAGCAGTTTGAGGTGCAGGCTCTCGGGCAAGCCGCCTACGTTGTGATGCGACTTGATGGCGTGTGCCTTCTTGGTCTTGGCACCGGCAGACTCAATTACGTCCGGATAGATAGTGCCCTGCGCCAGCCATTTGGCCTTGGGCAGCTTGGCGGCCTCGCGCTGGAATACCTCGACGAACTCGCGGCCGATGATTTTGCGCTTTTGCTCTGGATCGGAAACGCCGGTCAGGTGCTTCATGAATTCAGCGCTGGCATCGACATGGATCACTTTCACGCCGAGGTTTTTCGCGAAGGTTTCCATTACCTGCTGGCCTTCGTTCAGACGCAGCAGGCCATTGTCAACAAACACGCAGGTCAACTGGGTGCCAATGGCACGGTGTAGCAAAGCCGCGGCCACCGAGGAATCCACACCACCGGAGAGACCCAGGATGACCTCTTCCTGGCCGACCTGGGCACGTATTTTTTCCACCGCCTCGTTGATGTAATCCGGCATGTTCCAGTCCTGGCCGCAACCGCAGATTTCATGGACAAAGCGCGCAAATATCGCCTTGCCCTGATAGGTATGGGTGACTTCCGGATGGAATTGCACCGCGTAGAAACGGCGCATCTCATCAGCCATCGCGGCAATCGGCGTAGCCGCATTGCTGGCGATAACCTTGAAGCCGGGTGGCAATGCAGTCACCTTGTCACCGTGGCTCATCCACACGTCGAGCAGGCCATGGCCCTGATCATTGCTTCTATCCTGAATGTCGCGCAGCAAGGCAGAATGACCCTGGGCACGAACTTCGGCATAGCCGAATTCACGCACCAGGCCATTTTCCACGGCACCGCCCAATTGTGCGGCCATGGTCTGCATGCCGTAGCAAACCCCCAGCACTGGCACGCCCAGATCAAACACCACCTGCGGCGCGCGCGGCGTGTCGCCTTCGGTTACCGAATTGGGGCCGCCCGAAAGAATGATGCCTTGCGGGTTGAAGGCGCGAATAAATGCCTCATCCACATCACAGGAATGCAACTCGCAGTAGACATTTGCCTCGCGCACACGGCGGGCAATCAGCTGGGTGTATTGAGAACCAAAATCGAGAATGAGAATTTTAGCGTGGGACATTTTATAAACCGGTATAGGGTGATAGGTGGTAAATAAAAAAACCTCTGGCTGGAGGTTTTCTTATTCGTTACGGGTCAACATTCACCTGAGTTAATCAACGTGATAATTCGGTGCTTCTTTGGTGATCTGCACATCATGAACATGCGACTCACGAATACCTGCAGAGGTAATCTCGACAAACTCGGCCTTCTCGTGCACCGTTGGAATGTCCGGACAGCCCAGATAACCCATGGTTGCGCGCAAACCGCCCATCAGCTGGTGTATCACGGCCAGCACGCTGCCTTTGTAAGGTACGCGACCTTCCACACCTTCCGGTACCAGCTTGTCCTGGTTGCCCTCACTGCCGTCCTGGAAGTAGCGGTCACTGGAACCCTGCTGCATGGCGCCGAGACTGCCCATGCCGCGATAGGATTTGTAGGAACGGCCCTGGAACAGCTCGATTTCGCCCGGTGCCTCTTCGGTGCCGGCAAACAGGCCGCCCAGCATCACCACATGTGCACCGGCAGAGATCGCCTTGGAAATATCGCCAGAGAAGCGTACGCCACCGTCCGCAATCAGCGGCACACCGGTGCCCAGCAGGGCCTTTGCCACATTGTCGATGGCAGTAATCTGCGGCACACCCACACCGGCCACCATGCGCGTAGTGCAGATGGAACCGGGGCCGATGCCCACTTTCACGCCATCCGCACCGTGGTCGAGCAAGGCGCGTGCCGCGTTGGCGGTGGCAATATTGCCGCCGATCACTTCAATTTTCGGGAAATTCTTCTTGACCCACTGCACGCGATCCAGCACGCCCTGTGAATGGCCATGCGCGGTATCCACCACGATCACGTCGATGCCGGCTTCTGCCAGCAAGGTTACACGCTCTTCCGTGCCCTCGCCCACGCCGACCGCAGCACCGGCGCGCAAGCGGCCCAGCTCGTCCTTGCAGGCATTGGGATGCTCGCTCGATTTGAGGATGTCCTTGACCGTGATCAGGCCGCGCAATTCAAAGGCGTCGTTGACCACCAGTACGCGCTCAATTCTGTGCATGTGCATCAGGGTACGCGCCTCATCACGGCTGGCGTTTTCCTTGACGGTGATGAGTTTTTCACGCGGCGTCATGATGTTGCGCACGGGCAGGTCAAGGCGGGCTTCGAAACGCAGGTCGCGGTTGGTGACAATACCGACAACGGTCTTTCCTTCAACCACTGGCAAGCCGGAAATGCGGTGCTGGCGGGTCAAATTGAGGACATCGCGCACGGTCATGTCAGGGGCGATGGTAATCGGATCTTTCACTACGCCGCTTTCAAAACGCTTTACCTTGGCAACTTGCAGTGCTTGTGCCTTGGCCGACATGTTCTTGTGAATGATGCCGATACCGCCCTCCTGTGCCAGTGCAATCGCCAGGCGCGATTCTGTCACCGTGTCCATGGCGGCGGACAGCAGCGGAATATTCAGGGTGATATTGCGGGTAAGTTGGGTACGCAGACTGACGTCGCGTGGCAGCACACTGGAGTGTGCCGGTAGCAGCAGGACATCGTCAAAGGTAAGTGCTTTTTGAGTAATTCGCATGAAAACCATCCTCGACAAAACGTGCATTATACGCAAGCATGGCCAAAGGGTAAATGCGGCTGAAATTCAGGATTTTTTGCCCATGATATAAATCAGGTATTCGAAAAATACCTCACACCAGCCCTGCTCGTTACCTTTAAGTGCCATCAGCAGTTTATTGACTTCAGCGGCCGGCCATTTGGGATTAAAGGAAACCAGCTTGTCTATCGGGTAAATTTCCAGCAGGGGCAGCAACTTGTCGCCCATTTTGTTAATTTCCTTCAGCATGAGCGCCAGATCCTTGTCAGAATCGATTTCCTCTGTCAGATCGCCGTAGATCTTGGGATTCTGTCTGGCGAATTCCACAAATTGTGTGAGCACATAAAAAAACTCACTCTTGTTGTTGTCGTTAACCTCGTCACCCAGCATATAAGGGCGAACCCCCAACTCCAGCCAGTAATAATTCAACTTGGGATTCTGCTGCCTGTGTACGCAAATATAACCATTGCGCTCTTGAGCTCGCTGTATGCAATCTTCCAGAATGAGCTTGTCCGAGGCACGCGCAGCCAGATCTTTCACTGCCAGCGCCTCGGGTTGCACCAGAAACATATCGGGCAACTCTTCATACAGCTTGCCCGTATGGTTCTGCGAACGGTAGTAAGTATTGAACAATCTCAGGGCAAGATCGTGATTCTTGCTGGTGTTGCAATAAAGCTGAGTTGTAGTATCTGTTTTGTCCTGTGACATTGTCTTTTGACGCAGTATCCGATTTCCGGCAAGCAGCCCACTTAGCCGGCAAAAGCGGCATTATGCACAATTTATTCTGCTTGTTAAATAATTTAAAGAGCGGCACCGTGAGACACCTCCTGGCGGCATTTAGATGGCCAATCTAAGCAATTGGCCAGTATGGTAAGCTGGCGTCCATCAATAAATTAACGATTCACAAACTTATTCACGAGGAGCAATACCAATGAAATATTGCCTGGCAATTTTCCTGCTATTGATTAGTTTCAACTCTCACGCCGCCCTGCATAAATGGGTAGACGAGGAAGGGAAAGTGCACTATTCCGACACTGCCGCACCGCCCAGCGTAAAATCGCAAACACTGCGTCAGTCTGCTCCCGCAGAAGCCAATAGCAGCAGCACTGCAGCAGCGCCGAAATCACTGGCCGATCTCGAGGCAGAGCAAAGAAGAGCAGAGAAAGAAAAGAGTGATGCCGCCCAGAAAGCCGCGAAGGAGCAGGAGCAGGCCGCCATCAGGAAAAAATCCTGCGATGATGCCCGTAACTATCTGTCCGGACTGGAGAATAGCCCGCGTGTAGTCACCTACGACGCGCAAGGGGAGCGCTCATATCTTGACGACAATGAACGCCAGCAACGCATAGAAGAAACGCGCAAAACCATCAGCAACAACTGCCAATAATTCCTGATGAAGCATGCCGCCTGGTCAGGCGGCTAACGCGCTCTTGTCGCTCATGCGCAGGGCTTCTTCTATATCCACCGACACCACCTTGGACACACCGCGCTCCTGCATGGTCACACCGACCAGTTGCTGAGCCAGTTCCATGGTGATCTTGTTATGGCTGATAAATATAAACTGGGTGTTTTCTGACATCTTTTTGATCAGCTTGCACAAGCGTTCCGTATTGGTATCGTCGAGCGGGGCATCCACCTCATCCAGCAGACAGAACGGTGCCGGGTTCAACTGGAACAGCGAGAACACCAGGGAAATTGCGGTAAGCGCCTTTTCGCCGCCCGAAAGCAGATGGATCGAGGAATTTTTCTTGCCCGGCGGATGTGCCATCACCTGCACGCCGCTGTCCAGAATTTCCTCACCGGTCAGCACCAGACGTGCCTCGCCCCCGCCAAACAGAATCGGGAACAGCTCGGACAAATGGCGATTCACTTCGTCATAGGTTGCCATCAGCAAATCGCGTGACTCCTTGTCGATGCGGCGTATCGCATCTTCCAGTGTCGCCATGGCTTCATTCAGATCCTTGGCCTGCGCATCCAGATAAGTCTTGCGCTCCTGTGCCGCCTGTAACTCTTCCAGAGCGGCCAGGTTTACCGCGCCCAGCACGGTTATTTCACCGTTGACACGGTTCAGTTCATTCTGCAAACCGCTCTGCCTGGCGCCTTCCAGCAGCGGTAACAAGGGCGCCTCATCCACACCCTGCAGCTGCTCGGCCCACTGTTCAAACTGCAGGCGCGCTTCCTGCTCCTTGAGCGTCATCTCGCTTACTTTTTCACGCAGCGGATTCAGCTGCTGCTCGCAGCTCATGCGTTCCTGCTCCAGGCGGTTCAGCGTCACCGTGGCGTGTTCCAGCACATTGCGTGCTTCGGCCAGTGCCTGCTCGCGCACCTGGCGCTGCTCCAGTGCCTCCTGTAGCAGCTGCTGCGCATCACTATCAGTCATCCCGGCCAGCTCAGTGCGGCTGTGTGCCAGCGCTTCTTCCAGCTGGGTCAGCGTGGCCGTGGTTTGCTGCAGATTACGCTCCAGATCGGCAATCTTCTCGGCGCAGGTCTTGGCAAAGAAGCGCGCTTCCTGCAGCTCATGCTGCGCCTTTTGCGCACGCTCACGCTGCTCGCGCAAGCTGCTTTCCTGTGCAGCAACCTGCTCGCGCACTGTTTCGGCCTCGGCCTGCTGCGTTTCCATGCTTTCGCGCAATATTTCCATGCGCTCGGCAATTTCTTCCAGCTGTCCCTGCTCGCCGGCAGCATGATCGGCCAGCTCCTGCAATTCCTGCGCGATTTGCGCCCTGCGTTCGTTGCTGCGTTCACCGGCCTGGGTCAGCTTGAGCAACTGCATCTGCATGCTGTGCTGCTGTTGCTGCAACGCACTGCTGGCCGAGCGTAACGGGGCAATGCGACCTTCGATTGCACTGTAAGCCTGCTCGGCCTGCTGAACTTTGTGCTTGCTCTGCTCCACCGCACTGATCAGCTGTTGCGCTTCCAGCTGCAGCCTTTCAATTTCGCGCTGGCGCGCCAGCACGCCATGCACCTGGCTGTCCGGTGCGTGGAACAGCACGCTGTGCGCGCCGATCAGATGCCCCTGTTGCGTCACCAGCCAGGCACCGGCCGGCAAGCGGCTGCGTTGCTGCAATGCAGCGTTCAGATCAGGCACGGCATACACGCCGGAGAGCCAGTCTTCAACGACAGGGGCTGCCTGCGTATCCTGGCACTGTACATACTTCGCCAGCGGCGTAAATTCTGAGCTTCCCTGTACGTTGGCGCGCGAACCGTCCGCTGCGAACACCGCCAGCTTGGCTGGCGGAGCCTCGCTCCACTGCGCAGTCTCGTCGAGACGACCAACGGCCAGCGCATTCAAACGTTCACGCAGCACTGCTTCCAGCGCATCTTCCCAGCCGGCTTCGATGCGGATGGCCTGCCACAGGCGCGGTGCATGCTCCAGCTGGTGTTTCGCCAGCCAGCTCTTCAAGTTCTTGTCCTGATCGATTTGCTGCTGCAGTTGCTCCAGCGCGTTCAGGCGCGCCTCCACCTGGGCCAGCTGCCGTTCCGATTCCTGCGCAGCAGTGCGATTATTGCGACGCTCCTCATCGGCGATTGGCAACTGTGACAGCAATTCTTCCAGCTGCATTTGCTGCTCGCTGTATTCCGCCTGAATTTCTTCCTGCTGCTGCTGCGCCTGCTGCAGCGCTTCCATATCCGCCAGCGGCAGATTATCCAGCTCCTGCTGCAGGCGCGACTTGCGCGCATCTAGTTGCTGCTGGTTACGTTGAATATGGCCGCGCTGCGATTCCGCCAGCTGCACCTGCTGTTGCTGCAACAGGTGTTCACGCTGCATGGTCTGGTAACGTTCCTGCTCGGCGCGCAGCGCATCTTCAGCCTTGGGCAGATGCATGGCCTCGGTCTCGGCGCGGCTTTCGCTCACTTCGACGCGCACGACAGCTTCCTGCTGCTCCTGTTTCCAGTGCTCCAGCAGACCCTCGGTGCCCTGCAGCTGGCCGCGCTGCTGCTCGATCTGGCGCTCGCCCGTGCTGATCTGCTGGGCCAGACGATGGTTCTGATCACTCAGAAAAGCCAGTTGTTGTTCCAGTCGCGATACTTCGGCATTGACTGCATACAGCTCGCCCTGCTTGCTGTGCAGCGTATCGGCCAGCGTGTAATGCTCACTGCGCGAGCTTTCCAGCTGGCTCTCGATTTCGCGCAGGCGCGCCGTTTCGGCTTCCAGTTCGTTGCGGGTCTTCTCCACGGCCTGGGCAAAGCGCGCGCGCCGTGTTTCGGCCTCATTCTTGTTCAGCAGCCACAACAGGCGTTGCGTGGTGTCGCGGCGACTTTCCAGCTCACGGTAGAGTTTGGCCACCTCGGCCTGGCTGGCCAGATGCACCAGCTGCTTATCCAGCTCGAACAGGATGTCGTCCACGCGCAGCAGGTTTTCGCGCGTATCGGCAATGCGCAACTCGGTTTCACGGCGGCGGTCGCGGTATTTGGACACACCGGCAGCCTCTTCCAGGAATACGCGCAGCTCTTCCGGCTTGGCCTCGATAATGCGCGAGATCATGCCCTGCTCGATGATGGCGTAGGCTCGCGCCCCCAGACCGGTGCCGAGGAAGATGTCGGTGATGTCCTTGCGGCGTACGCCCTGGTTGTTGATGTAGTAACTGGAGTCGCCGTCGCGCTTGAGCACGCGCTTGATGGCGATCTCGGCATAGCTGGACCACTGCCCGGCGGCCTTGCCCAGACTGTTGTCGAAAATCAGCTCGACGCTGGCGCGTGCCACCGGCTTGCGGTTGCCGGAGCCATTGAAGATAACGTCCTGCATCGATTCGCCGCGCAGTGCGGAAGCCCGCGATTCGCCCAGCACCCAGCGCAGCGCGTCAATGACATTCGACTTGCCGCAGCCGTTGGGACCGACCACGCCGACCAGCTGCCCGGGCAAGGCGATGTGGGTGGGATCAACGAATGACTTGAAACCTGCGAGTTTGATATGGGATAGGCGCAATTTGAACCGGGCTAAAAATCTATCTGGATGAAGATATAATGCGCTGCATTCTAACTGAATCGGCCCATCAATCAAAATGACCACACAACCCAGCAAGAACCTGGAGACTTTCCCCAACCCCAACAGCGGCCGCGACTACCATATACATATGGAAATCCCGGAATTTACCTGCCTTTGCCCCAAGACCGGCCAGCCGGATTTTGCCACACTGATCCTGGATTACATCCCCGATGCAGCCTGTGTCGAGCTGAAAAGCCTCAAGCTCTACATGTGGTCGTTCCGCGAAGAAGGTCATTTCCATGAAGACATGACCAACCGCATTCTGGACGACCTGGTTGCCGTTACCCAGCCGCGTTTCATGCGCCTCACCGCCAAGTTCTACGTGCGTGGCGGCATTTTCACCAATGTCATCGCCGAACACCGCAAACCGGGCTGGGCACCACTGCCACGTGTCGATCTGGCCAGTTTCGAAACCCAGTCCAACACCCGCGGCTAGATGTATCTGGGACTGGACTTCGGCACCACCGGCGCACGCGCCTGTGTGCTGGATGAAACCGGCGCCATCGCACATGAAGACCGCATCGCCTATTGCGCTGCGGCAGGGCAGACAGCGCAAGGCTGGCGCGAAGCGCTGCACACCCTGCTCAGGCAGCTGCCAGCACCCGTTGCAGCACAGTTACAGCGCATTGCACTGGATGCAACCTCGGCCACTGTGCTGCTGTGCGATGCCGAGCTGCAGCCGGTTTCCCCCGCCCTGCTCTACCACGATGCGCGCGCCCATGCCGAGGCCGCAGAGCTTATAAAAATTGCCCCTGCCGGGCATAGCGTATGCAGCGCCAGTTCCGGCCTGGCCAAATTCCTGTGGTTAACCCGGCACAGCGACCTGGAAAACGCTGCGCATTTCATGCATCAGGCCGACTGGCTCAGCGCCCTGCTCACCGGCAGCGGCGGCAGCTCCGATTATCACAATGCACTCAAGAGCGGCTATGACGTCGAACAGCTGTGCTGGCCTGAATGGGTCAAGCGCCTGCCGCACGCCCACCTGCTGCCGCATGTGCTGGCACCGGGCAGCCTGATTGCGGAAATCAGCCCTGCCCTGGCGCAGCATTTCAACATCAATCCGGCCTGCACCATCCATGCCGGAACCACTGACAGCATCGCCGCCTTTATTGCCGCGGACGTGCACGAGCCCGGTGCCGCGGTAACCTCGCTCGGCACCACACTGGTACTGAAACTGCTCTCCACCACACGCGTGGAAGATGCGCAATATGGCGTATACAGTCACCGCTACGGGGATTTGTGGCTGGCGGGCGGCGCGTCCAACGCCGGGGGCGGAGTATTAAGGCTATATTTTTCCGACGCACAGCTGATCGAGTTGAGCCGACGCATAGACGCCAGCTGCGACAGCCCGCTCGACTACTACCCGCTGCCCCGCAAAGGCGAACGCTTTCCGCACAACGACCCGGATCTTGCGCCACGGCTGAGCCCACGCCCTGCTGACGACGTCCAGTTTCTGCATGGCCTGCTGCAAGCCCTCAGCCGCATTGAAGCTGAAGGCTATGCACGTCTCGCCGAGCTGGGCGCAACAACGCTCAAGTCGGTGACCACCTGTGGCGGCGGCGCAAGCAACCCGGCATGGCAACAGATGCGGGCACGCTTGCTGGGGGTGCCGGTCGGCCGGGCACACCACGCAGATGCAGCGCTGGGCGCGTCACTGCTGGCCAGACATCAGGGTATAATGTGACCATTCCCATTGCAGCATTCGGCCCAATTTTTTGCGCCTTACCCAAATAGAACATCATGAGCATTTCCTGGCAACCTTACAGCTATGACCTGATCAGCTTTGTGCTGAGCGTGCTGATCCTGCTCGCCTACAACTTGTTCATCGGCTACAAAATCCGCAAAAATCCGGCCTACACAGTGCAAGCCGTTAACGTCATCGCGCGCACGGCCTGGGTCGAATCCATCATGCAGGAAAGCGGCAAGGAAGTCCTCGCCGTGCAGACGCTGCGCAACTCCACCATGGCTGCCACTTTTCTGGCCTCCACTGCCGTGCTGCTCATCATCGGCGTGCTGACGCTGAGCGGGCAGGGCGACAAGATGGAAGGCACCTGGCATGCGCTCAACATAGCGGGTGCCCAATATGCCGAACTGTGGCTGACCAAACTGCTGCTGATCTTGCTCGACCTGTTCGTTGCCTTCTTCAGCTTTGCCATGGCCGTACGCGTATTCAACCACGTCGGTTATATGATCAACGTGCCGCTCGCGCGCAATTTCAAAATGATCTGCCCGGCACATGTCGCAGTTCACCTGAACCGGGCCGGCAAGTTTTACAGCATCGGCATGCGCGCCTATTACACCGTGGTACCGCTGGTGTTCTGGCTGTTCGGGCCACACTTCATGTTGCTTGCCACCATCGTGCTGGTCGCGGTGCTCTACCGTCTGGATCGGGCCCCAAAAATTCTTTCCGAAGACTACAGCTGACCGCAGCAGGCAGATTCAAGCTGTATCACCACCACCTTTAATTTCACAAGCGAGAAGCGTCATGCAAGCCGAAACAACCCTGACCCATTACCAGCGCATAGGCGGTGCAGAAAAAGTGCGCGCCCTGGTGCGCCGTTTTTACCAGATCATGGACGAACTGCCCGAGACTTATGGCCTCCGCAAGATGCACGCGGCAGATCTGCAAGGCTCTGAGGACAAACTGTTCAAATTCCTCTCCGGCTGGATGGGTGGACCGCAACTGTTTATTGAAGAATTTGGCCACCCCGTGTTGCGTCGCCGCCACATGCCCTTTGCCATCAGCGTATCCGAGCGCGATCAGTGGCTGCTGTGCATGAACAAGGCGTTAGAGGAAGTGGTTGAAGAAGAAGCTTTGCGCAAAGAACTGGCGCGAGCTTTCGCCGCAGTCGCCGACCAAATGCGCAATCAGCCGGAATAATCGCCCGACACCATGGCCGTACCGATGAAAGCCTTGCTGAAAACCCTGGGAGTAGATCAATCCAGCGAATGGGTGGAGTTTGCCCAGGCCTCCCTTCACATCCTGATCATTCTGATCCTGTCCTGGCTGCTGTTGCTCATCAGCCGCAAACTGATCCGCAGCTTCAGGAAATACATCGCCAGCCGCACCCATGACATCGGCACCATCAAGCGCGCCGAAACACTGGGCCAGGTATTCAACAACGTTACCACGGTCATCATCACCCTGATCACCGGCATGCTCATCCTGAGCGAAATGGGCATCTCCATTGCCCCCATCCTGGCCGCTGCCGGCGTTGCGGGCGTAGCCGTGGGCTTTGGTGCGCAAAGCCTGATCAAGGATTATTTCACCGGCTTCTTCCTGTTGCTGGAAGACCAGATTCGCCACGGTGAAAACGTGGAGGTCGGCGGCAAGAAAGGCGTGGTGGAAGAAGTCACCCTGCGCCATGTCAAACTGCGCGACAACGACGGCAGCGTGCACTACATCCCCAATGGCACCATCACCACCGTCAGCAACCAGTCGCGTGATTATTCCTACGCGGTGATCGACATCGGCGTGGCTTATCGTGAGAACGTGGATGCGGTGTATGCCGCAATGCGCCAGGTTGGCAGCGAGATGCGCGCCGATCCGGCATGGCAGCAGCAGATCGTGGAAGACCTGCTCATCGCCGGCGTGCAGGAACTGGCCGATTCCGCCGTCATCATCCGCTGCCGCTTCAAGGTACAACCGCTGGAAGACGTTAACGTGCGCCGGGAATTCCTCTATCGGGTGAAAAAGGCCTTCGATCAGTCCGGCATCGAAATCCCCTACCCGCACCTGACGGTTTATGCCGGCCAGGACAAACAGGGCGCGGCAGCCCCGTTCGTGGTCCAGACCCGCCAGGAACCTGCAAAAGAATAAGCCACAGGAACCATCGATCCCTGTGGCTTTTCTTCCGGCCGGCAGCAGTGCTGGCCTCTAGCACGCCTCGTTAATTCCCGCTCATCTCCAGTCATGTAGGTTGGGTTAGCGGCTTTATCGTCGCTTGTCCTCGGGTGGTGTGGCCGGGGATAACCCAACAAAATCAACCTTCGTACCGACGGATCGGTAGCTCACATCAACACTGGTTAATGTTGGGTTACGGCGCAAAAACCGCGCCTAACCCAACCTACACACTTCCCTAAAAAGCATAAAGCACAGAGCACAGCGATATTCTCTGTGTGCTCTGTGCTCTCTGTGGCAAACATTTGTCTGGAGCTGCTTAGTTTCCGCTCATCTCCAGCATCAGCTGATTCACCCTCTTCACAAAGCTGGCTGGATCATCCAGCTGGCCGCCTTCCGCCAGCATGGCCTGATCAAACAGCACCGAGGCCCAGTCGTCGAAGTGCTTTTCTTCGCTCTTCAGACGCAGCACCACCGGATGCCTGGGGTTGATCTCCAGGATAGGCTGCGCTACCGGCGCCTTCTGCCCGGAGGCCTTCAACAGGCGTGCCAGGCTGCTGCTCATGTCGTGCTCATCCGCCACCAGACAGGCCGGCGACTCGGTCAAACGATGCGTCACGCGCACTTCCTTGACGCGGCCGCTGAGGCTGGACTTGATCTTGTCGGTCAGCGCCTTGTATTCGTCGGCATCCTTCTCCTGCTCTTTCTTCTCGGCTTCATCTTCCAGCTTGCCCAGGTCGAGCCCGCCCTTGGCCACGGACACCAGCGGCTTGTCCTTGAACGCAAACAGGTTGCTCACCACCCACTCGTCCACACGGTCGGTCAGCAGCAGCACTTCGATGCCTTTCTTGCGGAACACTTCCAGATGCGGGCTGTTCTTGGCAGCGTTGAAGGACTCGGCGGTGATGTAGTAAATCTTCTCCTGGCCTTCCTTCATGCGCCCAATGTAATCGGCCAGCGAAACGGTTTCTTCCGGCGTATCGGCATGGGTTGTCGCCAGGCGCATCAGACCGGCGATCTTCTCCTTGTTGGCTTGGTCTTCACCGATGCCTTCCTTCAGCACACGGCCAAACTCACCCCAGAACATGGTGTATTTCTCATTGTCGTTATTGGCCATATCTTCCAGCATGCCCAATACCTTCTTGGTACAGCCGGCACGGATGGATTCGATGTCTTTCGATTCCTGCAGAATCTCGCGTGACACGTTGAGCGGCAGATCGCTGGAATCGACCACGCCACGGATGAAGCGCAGGTAATGCGGCATCAGCTGCGCGGCATCGTCCATGATGAACACGCGGCGCACATACAGCTTCACCCCGTGCATGGCCTCGCGGTCCATCATGTCAAACGGCGCGCGGCTCGGCACATAGAGCAGCTGCGTGTATTCCTGCTTGCCTTCCACGCGCGCATGCGTCCATGCCAGCGGGTCCTGGAAATCATGGCCTACATGTTTGTAGAACTGCTTGTATTCGTCATCGGTAATTTCGTTCTTGGCGCGCGCCCACAGCGCAAACGCCTGGTTCACCGTTTCATCTTCCTCCAGCACCACCTGGGCGCCGTCCTTCCACTCTTCCTTCTTCATCACAATAGGCTGCACGATGTGGTCGGAATACTTCTGGATAATGCTGCGCAGCTTGGAACCGCTGAGCAGGTCGTCCTGCTCTGCGCGCAGATGCAGGGTAATGCTGGTGCCGCGGC
The DNA here is from genome assembly GCA_041488395.1 of Gallionellaceae bacterium. Lineage (GTDB taxonomy): Bacteria > Pseudomonadota > Gammaproteobacteria > Burkholderiales > Gallionellaceae > 39-52-133. The sequence goes on along the minus strand of JBGPPE010000042.1, from coordinate 599 downwards.
TGGCCTTCTCTACCATCTCGATGGCAAACTCGCCACCACCGTCCGATTCCCAGCGCACGCCCTGGTCGGTTTTTTCGCCGGCACGGCGGGTTTCCACAACCACCTTGTCCGCCACGATAAAGGCCGAATAGAAACCCACGCCAAACTGGCCGATCAGGTTGGCATCCTTCTGCTGGTCGCCGGAAAGGCGCGAGAAAAATTCGCGCGTGCCCGATTTGGCGATGGTGCCGAGGTTATTGATCACCTCATCGCGGCTCATGCCGATGCCATTGTCGCTGATGGTCAGCGTGCGCGCGGCCTTGTCGTAGGCAATGCGGATGTTCAGCTCGGAATCGTTCTCGAACAAGGCCGCGTTGTGCAGCGCCTCGAAGCGTAATTTGTCGCTGGCATCAGCCGCATTCGAAATCAGCTCGCGCAAAAAAATCTCGCGGTTCGAATACAGCGAATGGATCATCAACTGCAGCAGCTGCTTCACCTCGGCCTGAAAGCCCATGGTTTCGCGGTTATTGGTAGCGGTATCGCTCATTGCTAGTTCTCCGTGTTAAAGATTCAGGACGAGCCTCAGGTGGGGGCAATAAACCGGATTTCAAGAGGGCTAT
>JBGPPE010000041.1:0-20414 GCA_041488395.1 Gallionellaceae bacterium | reverse complement strand
CTCGACCTTGCCGAAGAGGCCAGGAAGGAGGAGCCTGATTTGCAGAGAATTGAAAAGCTGATTTGTGCGGACGTGGGTTTGTCCGCTGCTCTGATAAAGACTATCAATTCGCCATTTTACGGGCTGCGCAACAAGGTGAACTCGGTCATGCAGGCCATCCATATGCTGGGTATGTCCCAGCTGTCACTAATGGTCATGTCGATGGTGTTGCGAGATGTGCTGAAGGGGATTAGCCATGTCGAAATGGCACGCTTCTGGGATGTTTCGAGCAAGGTTGCAATCATCTCTTCATATATCTCCTGCCGGCTTCCTTCCATTGGCTCAGCAGCGCACAAGAGCCGCCAGATATTTAAGGACGAAGCTTACACCTATGGTCTGTTTCAGGATTGCGGCATACCCATCATGCTCAATCACTACGCCACATACAAAGAAATACTGAGCGTGGCGAACCAGAGTGCAGACAAAATTTTTACTGCCGTTGAGGATGCTGAGCACGGAAATAATCACGCCATGATCGGTTACCTGATGGCCAGGAGTTGGGGGCTGCCGGTGAAAATGACTGAAGCGATTCGCTTCCATCATGAACACCTCAGACTGGACGCAGACAAAAGCTTTATATCAAATGAAAGCAGGGACTTTGTGGCAGTAACTTTATTGGCAGAAAGAGCTGTTCAGCTGATTACTGGCCGTAATCAGACGTGTGAGTGGCAAAAAGGGCGCCAATGGGTCATGCAGCACTTTGGCTTTTCGGAAGATGACCTCAACGCAATGATGGATGGCATACGGATACTGCACGAAGAGGGTAATCTGGATGTGGGCTGAGTTGTGTGTCTGAGCGTTGCTTGCATTATGATGGCTTGCAGGGCAAGACACCGGCACGTATGAAGCGCTACAATGAACTCGCAGGACTGAAGTAATGAAGCCGGTGTTGCTGATGGCTGGCATTTGATGTTGTAAAGCGCAACTGGCCGGGTTGCTATTCAAAGGAGAACGCTATGCAGATTCCATTGCAAATTACGGTACGCGATATTGACCATTCCGAAGCGCTGGAGACCCATATCCGGGAGAAGGCTAAGAAGCTGGATGAGTTTTTCGATCACATTATTTCTTGCCGCGTAGTGGTGGAGGTGCCGCATAAACACCATAATCAGGGCAAGGAGTTCAGTGTGCGCATCAGCGTGGGAGTACCCGGACGCGAGATTGTAGTTAATCGCGACAAGGATGAAGACGTTTACGTTGCCTTGCGCAATGCATTTGATGCAACCAAGAGGCAGCTTGAAGATTATGTGCGGCAGTTGCGCGGTGACGTGAAGACACACGAGCAGAAGCGCACAGAAGAAAGCAGCGATTAACTTCCGTGCTGCTTGCCACCTCGCGGCCTGCTGCAAGGTTTCGAGGTGCTGGCCGCAACTTAACCCGTGTAACCCTTGATCTGTTCACGGATCAATTCGAGCAGCACCAGTTGCTGGCTAACGATTTCGTGCGCGCGTGTCAGATCATAATCGCTATCATGGTGCTCCAGTTCCTGGCACAGATTCGCAAACCCTATTGCTCCCACGGTTCTGGCGGCTGATTTGATACGATGCCCCTGGGCTGCAAGTGCAGGCAAATCTGCACGCTCCAGGGCATCTTCAATTTCAGCCATTCCCTTGTCCGCTGTTTCAAGAAATTTGTTGGCAAATTTACGTATCTTCTCCGGGTTATCATTCAGCATCTTTGCCAGCACGGATAAATCAATAATCTCGGGGTTGCCGCTCAGCATTGACTCAATGAATGTAGCCGCAGAATCGGCTTTGGTTTTTGGTGCGAAAGGAGAAACAGCATTTTCCGCTGCAGGCGCAGCAAGTGAATTTACACGCACTGTCCTGCTTAGCCATTTTTCCAGTGTATTGTAGAGTAAGGCTGGCGCGAGCGGTTTGGTGAGGAAATCATCCATGCCGGCAGTGATGCATTGCTGCTTGTCTTCCGCCCTGGCATTGGCAGTCATGGCAATCACATGAATCCCGGCCAGCGTCTTGTCGGCACGTATCTGGCGCGTTGCCTCCAGCCCGTCCATCACCGGCATCTGCACATCCATCAAGACACAGTCAAATTTCTCTTTGCGCAACAGGCTCAATGCCTCAACGCCATTGTTAGCGCTTGCGACGTAGGCACCAGCCCCTTCCAGCAATTCGCACGCCACCTGCTGGTTGAACAGGTTGTCATCGGCCAGCAATATGCGCGAGCCTTTTATGGCAGAAGTCGCTGAGCGGGTATTGTCCGGATCCTTACTGGTAGCTGCACTACCGGCGTCTGCGTTGCAAACATCCGGTGCATTGCAGGGTTCAAAGTGTGCCGTAAACCAGAAGGTGCTGCCCAGCCCAGGCTGGCTGGCGACGCCCACTTCGCCACCCATCATGTTGGCCAGGCGCATGCTGATGGCGAGCCCGAGGCCGGTGCCGCCGTATCTGCGCGTGATTGAACTGTCTGCCTGCTGGAATGGCTGAAACAATTTGCCGATTGCTTCCTGGCTCATGCCTATGCCGGTGTCCTGTACCTCGAAGCGTAGCAGGGAGGCATGGCTGCTCTCACCCTCATTTTTGACGCGGATGATGATGTCGCCCCGCTGTGTGAATTTGATCGCATTATTGACGTAATTGATCAGTATCTGGCTCACCCGTAACGGGTCGCCGCGCATACAGGATGCGACTTCTGGAGCCATATCGAAAACAAGATGCAGCCCTTTTGATTTTGCCTTGTCGGCGACAAGGCTGTTTATATTCTTGAACAGGCTGTGCAGTTCGAAATCGACCATTTCCATATCGAGTTTGCCGGCCTCGATTTTGGAAAAATCCAGGATGTCGTTGATGATGCCGAGCAGGTGTTCACCCGAGTAATGGATTTTCTCCAGATAGTCGCGCTGCTTGGTAGTCAGCTCCGTTTTGAGTGCCAGATAGGCCATGCCGAGCACGCTGTTCATCGGGGTGCGGATCTCATGGCTCATGTTGGCGAGAAACTCGCTCTTGGCGTGACTGGCGGCCTCAGCCAGCTCTTTGGCAAGTGCCAGCTCCTGTGTACGCTCGGCCACACGCAACTCCAGGCGCTCGTTCAATTCAATCAGATCTCTTTCCGCCTGCTTGCGCTGCGTAATATCGCTGACCATGGACATGCACCCGTAAACCTCGCCCTGATTGTTGCGCAAGGGGGTATTGAACCACTCGCAGATAATGCGCTTCCCGGCACGGGTGACGTTCTCATTGATGGAGTGCAGGCTCATTTCCTTGCCCAGCATGATATTTCTCCAGACAGAAGTGACATGGCTCTGCATATCTTCCGGCACAATCAGTTCATAGGCATGGCGACCCACAGCATCGGCGACAGTCCAGCCAAACATTTTTTCGGCAGCGGGGTTCCATTCGGTGACAACGAAATCGCGATTCCAGACGATGTAAGCCAGCGGCATACTGTTAAATTGCAGGCTCAGACGCTGATGCGCGCTCTTGATTTCCTCAAGACTGTTAAGCAGCTCCATCTCGACGCGCTTGCGGGCAGTAATGTCGTGCACCACCGCGATGACCATGCGCTTGCCGCTGATTTTGATCGGGCTCAGGCTGATCTCAACCGGGAATTCACTGCCATCATTGCGTGTGGCACTCAGTGACTGTCCACTGGCCATCGCGCGAGAGCGTGGGATCCCCTGGAACTTCTTGCGCAGCTGATCATGGTGGTTGCGTGCACGCAGCGGCACGAGCTCATCCACATTCATGCCGATTAATTTTTTCTTGGGATAGTAAAAAAGTTTCTCTGCAACGTTGTTGGCAAAAATGATGAGGCCTTCATCATCTACCAGTAGAACCGCATCGGGGGATGATTCGAGTATTGAGTGCAGCTGTGCCAGTTCAGATTGCTTGCGCTGGGTAATATCGCGGAAGCTGGCAAATATGCGCACTTCGCCGCCGATTAGGATGGCGCGGACAGCCACATCACAATCAATCATGGATCCGTCCGCATGCCTGAGTTGCCATTCGAAGAAATCCTGTGTGCCGCTGGCGAATGCCGTGCTGAATTTTTCCGCCGCTTTGATGCTGCTCAGGCTGCCATCCGGCTGGATACCGGGCGATAAATAAGTCAGTTGCTGGCCGATAATTGCTGCTCGCGAGCGCCCCAGCAATTCTGTTGCCATGCTGTTGCAATTAATGATGCGATTTCCCTGCAGCAGCAATGCCGCATCCAGCGTATTGTCGAACATCGTGCTATAGCTGGCTTCTACCGCGGCCAGTTGCTGCCTGCGTTTCTGAATGTATATCAGCAGCCAGCTCAGCAAGGCCAGCAGCAGGCTGGCAACTATGCCTGCATAAGCAATCAGGCGGGCTTCCCCCTGCCCCAATTGAGCTTCGAAATCAGGCAAGGAGCTGATCGCCATGGTCCAGGTATGGTTGGCGATGCTGATCTGCTGCTGCCCCCTGAAGCGCGAATTCGCTCGCTCCTCATCTGAGTGCTGGTCAGGGTCATAGAGCTTGGTTACCTCCGATATTTCCTCGCCATCAAAGATTTTAATATCCACTGCTGCGGCATGTTCCCCCAGAATGCCCGACATCAAATCTTCCAGCAGAAAGGGCGAGTAAACCCAGCCGATGATGTTGCTGCGGCGCTGCTCTGGAGTTGCGATCGCTGCACCGTAGCGATAAGCTGGCAGGTAGATGCGCACATTGGCCTGTCGTATCTCTCTGCCACCTGTTAGCGGCGAGATCTTCCCGGAAAGGGCGGCCATTCCCGAGTCGCGTGCTTTTTCCATCGCAGCCCGGCGCACCGGGTCGGTAAATCCGTCGTAGCCCAGGCTGGGAAGAAGGTGCTCGGCAAAAGGCTCGAAATAGAGCGTGGTCGTGTAGGTGTCACGTTTTCCCGCGGGATGTATGGTGTAGCTGGAAATTCCCTGATGACGTATGGCGGCAATGTGCCGGTTTATCTGCGCTGCGGGCACGATTAGCGCGAAGCCCACGCCCTGTATGCCGGGATACTCCCGCTTGAGTTGCAGCTTGTCTACATAGTCGTGGAACTCATTGCGCGTTAGCTGGTTGTCATGATTAAGCAGTGCATTCACTCCGCGCAGCATTTGTTCGTAAGCTTTCATGCGCTGAACAATATTGCTGCGCGCTTCGCTTTGCAGCGAGTCAAACTGGGCTTGCAGCTCCTGTTCCTGATTATGCTGTAGCAGATGCCACAGCAGATAGGTGGTGAGCAGGGAAATGATCAGGACCAGCAAAGGAGTAAATTTGCCGAAGCGCAGCCAGATTCGTTCAGCGTGCATGGACAGGGTGTGGTTTGACGTCATCGTGAATATTAATGGGCTATCCAGTGCAATAAATTGCCAGTCCGGAGGGCTGCAGATTTAAACGGGTAGCAAAGACCTTTTTGACAATCATGTTACATGATGCAAGGTCGGTCAAGGTGACAATGCGCCCTTGTATTAATGGATGCTTATTCATACTGAACGGCCTGAAACCGTATAGCAGGAGGGCAAAAGAAAAGGGCAAGCCTGTGCGGCTTGCCCTTACCGTTTGTCAGTTCTCGGCAGGTTAAAACGGTGGCATGCCGTTGACACGCCAGCTCAGATAGACAGCCCCGGCCGCCAATAGCAACGTGGCAGCAGAAAGCAGCGTGGCTTGTACCCACACTCCCAGTTTTTCGGATAGCGGCAACCTGGCAACGAGGGGGATTGCAGCCAGTACGGTCAGGCTGTACCAGGGCAGGCGTGCCGTCAGCACGGCGAGGCAGCCCAGCAATCCGCTGATGAGCGCAAGCGGCAGGATGAAAGTGCGGCCACAGGGCAGGTAGTTGTTGCTGATCATCATGATCAGCAAATAGGCCATGGCTGCGGCGCCCAGCGCCAGCCCGAGCTGCCCCAGCAGTGCCGATGCACCGACCAGTACTGCAGCCCCGCTGCCCAGGGCCAGCCCCATGCCCGCGCTGGCTGCACGCACCGGCGACTCATGCAGCGTGTCCATCCAGAACACCAGCCAGCCTGCATACAGCGCGCAGCCAATGCCCCACTGCATGGCCGTGCCGATTTCGTGTTGTTGCAGGACGCGCAGGCATACCCACACCGCTGCAACACCACCCAGCACGGCGAGAACCGGGCGCCACAAAGTTGAATTCAGCAGCATCAGGGGAATGGCGAGCGCACCGGAGGCCAGGCCCAGCCAGATAATTTTGCGCGTGCTGGTCAATGGTTCATAGGCAAAGCCGCTGACCAGATAAACCGTGATGGCAAATCCGGCAAGAATGGCCAGGCCGCTCAGGCGCAAACGTTGCAGCAACTCGGCGGTCAGCAAGGCAACCAGAAAAGGGGCGAGACCGGCTTGTACCGCCGGGTGATTAAGTAACGCGTGCAATTCAAATCTCCTGAGTCTACCGGTTATGGAATTGCACTAGTGTATCATCGTGTCCTTGTTCCGAGATGCCCGCGCGAGCGTACTGATGCTGCGCATGTGTCCGCATAATTAGCCCGTAGATTTTGCCGTAAGTCCTTTGAAATGAACAATATCATCCTGCTGATAGTGTGCTTTGTTGCGGGCATCCTGCTGCGCCGCTCCGGCCGCATGCCCGAACAGGCGCCGGCCACCCTCAACAGCTTCATCATTCATGTCTCGGTGCCCGCACTGGCGCTGCTTTACCTGCACGAACTCAAGTTGAGTTCCGACCTGATCCTGATCGTGGCCATGGCCTGGCTGTATTTTGGCCTGGCGGCAGGTTTTTTCTGGTGGGCAGGGCGCAGGCTTGCCCTGCCGCGTGCCACCGTGGGCGCGCTGATGCTCACCGGCGGCATGGGCAACACCGCCTTCTTCGGCCTGCCCATGATCGAAGCCTATTACGGCCATGAGGGCATCGCCACCGGCATCCTGATCGACCAGACCGGCTCCTTCCTGGTGCTCTCCACCCTTGGCATTATCGTCGCCGGCGTGTACTCCAGCGGCCGCCCCAGTGCCGGCGAAATCGCGCGTCGCATCGTGTTGTTTCCGCCCTTTATCTCCATGATCGTCGCCTTGCTGCTGATCCCCATGGAGTACCCGCTGTGGTTCAGCGCCGTGCTCAAGCGTCTGGGTGACACCCTGGCGCCGCTGGCTTTGCTGTCGGTGGGTTTCCAGCTGCGCCTCGGCCACCTGCGCGGCAATTGCTGCGGCCTCGCGCTGGGGCTGTTCTTCAAGCTGCTGCTCGCGCCTCTGGCGATTTACCTGCTGTACGTGCCGTTGCTCGGCGCGCATGGCACCGCCATCCAGGTCACCATCTTCGAGGCCGCCATGCCGCCGATGATTACCGCTGCCATCGTCGCCAGCGAGCATGATCTTGATCCCGAGCTTTCCACCCTGATGGTGGCGGTGGGCCTGCCGATTTCCTTTCTGACACTGCCGGCGTGGTGGTGGTTAATGCACGGGGTATAGCGCGGAGGTGCGTGGGCTACCGGGTGCCCAGGTCAATGGGGGGGAGAGGTGTTACAAAACGCGCGTCCGTTGCGGAAATTTCTCGGCATACATTTTTGCATCGGCAAATCTGAGCAGGTCATCGGGGGTCTTCCCCTGCATCGGGAACGTGGCCTTGCCTATGCTGGCGCTAATCAGAAGCTGGTGCTTGTTGATGGTGAAAGGCAGCGCCATGCTGGCACGAATTTTCTGCACAATACTCTCCATTACCTCTGCATCCGTGATGCCTTCCAGCAATACGACAAACTCATCCCCACCCAGTCTGGCCACAGAGTCATCGGCCCTGATGCATGTCTGCAGTCTTTGCGCGGCCAGCTGGAGCAACTGATCGCCGGCGTCATGGCCATAAGTGTCATTGATCTGTTTGAAACCGTTCAGATCGAGAAACAGAATGCCGAAATTGGTGCCCTGGCGTTGTGAGCGTGCAATCGCCTGTCCTATGCGGTCCATGAAGAGATTGCGATTGGGCAGCAGCGTCAGCACGTCATGATTGGCCAGGAACCAGAGATTCTTCTTGCTCTCCAGTTCAGCCAGGCTGCTGCGGTAATGCGAGCGGATCAAGCCGAGCAGGATGGCGGAGGAAAGCAGAGTTGCCAGCAGAATCATCGCCAGCAGTGACAGGTTGATATCCGACCAGCCGGTCTGTTTTTCCACCAGCATGTTCAGGTAAGGGCCTATCTCCCTCTGGAAACTGAAGCCGGGAAAGAGTAATTGTTCAAGTGAGCTGGTGGGTGGTTGATGAATATGCACAATCTGCCCGGCACTATCCTCCGGCAGGTAATCCGCGTGGTAAACCACGAGATGCAGATTCTCGGAGAGTGGCATGCTGTCCGGAACCGCCATTTTGGCAGCATCCACAACCATATCAACGGTGTAGGCAGGCTGCATCGTGTTCTGTGTAGCGGAATTTATTCTGGAATGAACCGGCAAAAAAATCACGTAGGCAAGGCCGCCTTCCACCATCTGAAACGGTCGCGTGGCCACAGACGATTGCGTCGTGATGGATTTAACGATGGCCGGGCGCAGGAAGGGAACCGATCCTACATCCAGCCCCAGCACCTCTGCCGATGCGGGCCGCATGGGTTCCATGAAAACGACAGGGTAGTAGATCGCCTTGCCAGTTGTGGCGTGCCATTTCTGGTCGGTGTCATAACCGAATGTCTTGATCTGGAAATGGGCGAAGCCGGCTTTGCGCTGCTGCAGACCAAACTGGTTCAGTTCTTTGCTGGGGACGGTCTGGACAATTTCAAGCGAGTAGATGTGCGGGTGGTTCGCAATCACCTGCCTGGCATAGTGCGAGACATCCCTGGAGTCCGTCGTGCCGAAGGCGCCAAACAGCGCGGCAAATCCTTCGAGGACTATCTGGTTGCTGCTGACCTTGTCGTAAAGATGTTCGGCATAGGCATTGCAGTATTGGTTGAATCTGGACTCGGCCTCCTTGAGGCTGAACGAGACAAAAAAAGCTGCAAGGGTGAAACAGAAGGCCACCCAGGTAATAAACAGGGTGATATACAGCCACAGCCACGGATTCCTTGCGGTGACTTGACTGGATGGGTGGGATGCTTTGAGTATTTTTTTCATTGTTCTCGTTTCCGATACAAATACTCGTAACTTGGCGCCACTGACTAGGCAGGCAAAGGATTGTCGAGCTCGACAGCGAAGAATCTAGCAGCTATCTGTTGGCACTGCCATAGGCTAAATTGCCTAGGCCGATACCCCTGTTAAACGCAGGGAATGAAGCCTGGTTTGTGTGTAACTTTTTGAATTAACAAAAAAACCCGCACATGGCGGGTTTTTTCGTCGCTAGCCCTGTGTATCTAAGCAATCAGCATTTTTTGTGCAGCCTCCACCGCAACACCGCGTTTGATCGGAGCTTTGAGGCGCCCCAGTGCATCGTCCAGCGCAGCGAGACACACCAGAATGTTGCGCTGATTGGAGGCGTGCCCCATCAGGCCGATGCGCCATACCTTGCCCGCCATTGCGCCGAGGCCAGCGCCGATTTCCAGCTGGTAGTCGTTGAGCAGGATGCTGCGCACCGTAGCTTCATCGACACCTTCTGGCACACTGATCGCATTCAGCTGCGGCAGGCGTTCTTTTTCGGGCACGATGAACTGCAGTCCCATTGCCTCCAGGCCGGCACGCAGGGCGAGGTGGTTTTTCTGGTGACGTGCCCAGGAGTTTTCCAGCCCTTCTTCCTGCAGGATCACCAGCGCTTCGTGCAGGCCGTACAGGGCATTGATCGGTGCGGTGTGGTGGTAGGCGCGCTTGGTGGCACCGCCCCAGTAGCCCATCACCAGATTCAAATCCATAAACCAGCTTTGCACTTTTGTTTTGCGGTTTTTGATCTTCTCCAGCGCGTTGGCGCTGAAGCTCACCGGCGATAAACCGGGCGTGCACGACAGGCACTTCTGCGTGCCGGAATAAATCGCGTCGATCTTCCACTCGTCCACCAGGAGCTTCGAGCCACCCAGCGAAGTGACGGCATCCACGATGGCGAGGCAATTGTGTTTGTGCGCAATTTCCACCAGGGTCTTGGCATCGGATATCGCACCCGTAGAAGTCTCGGCATGCACAAAGGCCACGATCTTCGCATCCGGGTTGGCCTTGAGCGCGTCTTCCAGCTTGTGCGGGTCAACCGCACGGCCCCAGTCGTCCTGCACCATCACCGCCACGCCGCCGCAGCGCTCGACGTTCTCCTTCATGCGCCCGCCAAACACGCCGTTCTGGCACACGATCACCTTATCGCCCGGCTCCACCAGGTTGACGAAGCAGGTCTCCATGCCGGCCGAGCCGGGCGCGGAAACCGGCATGGTCAATTCGTTCTCGGTCTTGAAGGCATACTTCAGCAGCGTTTTCATTTCGTCCATCATGTTGACGAATACCGGATCGAGATGGCCGATGGTGGGGTGTGCCATCGCGCCAAGCACGCGTGCGCTGACGTCGGAAGGACCGGGGCCCATCAGGATGCGCTGGGGTGGATGAAATGATTTGATTGCCATGCTGTTTCCTTTCAGTTGTAGAACGAGTTCAGGTTGTAATGATGAGTGGGGGGTAATGTAGTAAAAATCAAAATCTGAATTAGCCACAGAGATCAGAGCGTGCGTTGTTGGGGCTTTAGCCCCTTACAACCACGGCCTACCCCTTGCGGGTACAGAGCCCACAGAGAAAAGCCTAAGCCCATGGCATTCAGCAGAATTCTCTGTGCTCTCTGTGATCTCTGTGGCAAGTGGGTTTGCTTTAGTCATGAGAGGCTACTTCATCAAGTAACTCTATCCAGTGCCGCACCGGCAGCTTGCTCGCGCTTTCCAGGTGCAACTGGCAGCCGATGTTGCTGGTGACGATGACGTCCGGTTGGCCTTGCAGCAATGCGCTCAATTTGTTGTTAAGCAGTTGCTGTGACAATTCCGCTTGCAGCAGGCTATAGGTGCCGGCTGCACCACAGCAAAGATGACTGTCTGCCACAGGTGTCAGCGTGTAACCGCAGCCTTGCAGAATGTTCTCCACCACGCCGCCCAGTTTCTGCCCGTGTTGCAGCGTGCAGGAAGCCTGGCAGGCCACGCGACGGCCTTTGCCGATGCCGGAAAATGCGTGCAGATTTTCGTTGCGCAATATCTCGCTCAGGTCGCGCGTGAGTGCGCTGATGCGTGCAGCTTTTTCGGCATAAATGGCATCATCCTTAAGCGCGTGAGCATAGTCTTTCACCATCACGCCGCAGCCGCTGGCAGTCATCACGATGGCTTCCACCCCCTGCTGAACATAAGGCCACCAGGCATCAATGTTGCGGCGCATCATGTTGCGTGCAGCGATTGCCTCACTCAGGTGCTGGTGCAGTGCACCGCAGCAGCCGGCTGCGGGTGCGCTGATCAGGCTGATACCCAGTTTGTCCAGCACACGAGCGGCGGCAGCATTGGTGGTCGGTGCCGTGAGTGGCTGCACGCAACCTTCCAGCACCAGCATGCGTCGATGATGACGGACATGCGGCCGGAAAGATGCGGGGCGCGGCTGTGGCAGTTTGCGGCGCAAGTTCGCAGGTAACAGCGGGCGTGCCAGTTTCCCCAGGGCAATTACGGCACGCAACCTTGCGGGATCGGGCAGCACCTCCAGCAGCATGCGCCGTATCACGCTGGACCACCAGGGACGCACAGTACGCTCTGCCAGGATGTTGCGTCCGATATCCACCAGGCGTCCGTATTGCACACCGGAAGGGCAGGTGGTTTCGCAGGCGCGGCAGGTCAGGCAGCGGTCCAGATGCAGCCGGGTTTTTTCGCCGGACTGATGGCCTTCCAGCATCTCCTTGATCAGGTAGATGCGCCCGCGCGGCCCGTCCAGCTCGGAGCCCAGCAGCTGATAGGTGGGGCAGCTGGCATTGCAGAAGCCGCAGTGCACGCAGGTGCGCAAGATCGCATCGGCTTCGGCGATCTCGCTGCGTTGCAGCTGGCTGTGGCTGATGGCAGTTTGCATAGGCTTTACAGGGCGGGATAGATGCGCCCGCGATTGAAGATGCCGTGCGGGTCAAAGCTGTTTTTCAGGCGCTGGTGTATGTTGAACAGCGCGGCGTTGAGGGGCTCAAATACCTCAGCGTCATGCGCTGTGTTGCGATACTGGCTGACATGGCCGCCGACGGCGGAAACCTGGGCGCGAATCCTGTCCAGCGGTTCATCGCTCACCAGCCAGCGCTGTGCACCGCCCCAGTCCAGCAGCCATGCGCCGTTGAGGGGCAGGGGCGGTGTGGCCGGTTTCACCATTACCCGATACAGCGGCTTGCTGCCGCTAAAGAAAGGCAGCTGCTGTTCGCGCAATGAATGCCAGAACGGCGCGCATTTTTCCAGCGCTTCACCGCCCAGCTGTTCGTGCGCGTGCTGTACTGCCTGCTCGCTGCCGGCCAGGCGGATGTGGCAATGCCCGGCGTGGTAACAGGCGGCATCCACCGGCACTGGCTGCGACAGCAGCTGGCTCATGCGCCTGATTGCCTCGCTCTGCGGGCATTCGTGCAGCAGGGTGAGGATGGCGGCGGGGCGCGGCAGCACTTTCAGGCTCACCTCCAGCAGCACGCCCAGGGTGCCGTAAGCACCCACCATCAGGCGCGAGACATCGTAGCCGGCCACGTTTTTCATCACCTGTCCCCCGAAGCTGAGCAGCTCGCCATGGCCGTTGAGCAGCTTGCAGCCCAGCACCGCATCGCGCGCCGCCCCGGCATAGGGCCGGCGCGGGCCGGAAAGGCCGCAGGCGATGGTGCCCCCCAGCGTGGCCTGTGCGCCAAAATGTGGCGGCTCGAAAGTCAGCATCTGGTTGGCTGCCGTCAGGGCCTCTTCAATCTCGGCCAGCGGTGTGCCGGCACGCGCGCTGAGCACCAGCTCGCGCGGGTCGTAGTCGACAATGCCGCGATGTGCGGCGAGTGATAAAACCTTGTCTGCCGATGTGCGCCCAAGAAAATCTTTGCTGCCACCGCCGCGAATGTTAAGCGGCATGCGCGTGTAGATTGCATCGTGTACCTGCTGCTGCAGCGCTGCGCTCATGTCGGCCATCAGAAGCGCTCCAGCTCGGGATGGGGCAGCTGGCCGTGATGTATGTGCATGGCCCCCAGCTCGGCACAGCGGTGCAGGGTGGGCACCGCCTTGCCGGGGTTGAGCAGGCCGGCCGGGTCAAAGGCGGCCTTCACCGCGTGAAACTGCGCCAGCTCGCCGCTCTGGAACTGGATGCACATCTGGTCGATCTTCTCCATGCCGACGCCGTGCTCGCCGGTGATGGTGCCGCCCACTTCCACACACAGCTGCAGGATGCGGCGGCCGAATTCCTCGGTGCGCGCCAGCTCGCCTGCCTTGTTGGCGTCGAACAGGATCAGCGGGTGCAGGTTGCCGTCGCCGGCATGAAACACGTTGGCCACCGCCAGGCCGTATTCCTGCGACCACTGGCTGATCTGGCGCAGCACCTGCGGCAGCTGGCGGCGCGGAATGGTGCCGTCCATGCAGTAGTAGTCGGGCGAAATGCGCCCCACCGCCGGAAAGGCCGATTTGCGGCCCTTCCAGAACAGCTGCCGCTCCGCTTCGTCCACCGCGGTGCGCACCTCGGTGGCACCGCTCTGCGTCAGCACGTGGCGCACCGCCATAATGTATTCGGAAACCTCGGCGTTGCTGCCATCCAGCTCGCACAGCAGGATCGCTTCCGCATCGCGCGGGTAGCTGGCATGGGCAAAATCTTCCGCCGCCTGGATGGCCAGCCTGTCCATCATCTCCAGCCCGGCGGGAATAATGCCGGCGGCGATGATGGCACCTACCGCTTCGCCGGCTTTCACCACATCGTCAAACGCGGCCAGCACCACCTGCGCACGCTCCGGCCGCGCCAGCAGCTTCACCGTCACCTCGACGATAATGCCCAGCATGCCTTCCGAGCCGGTCATCAGCGCAAGCAGGTCGTAGCCAGGGGAGTCCAGTGTCTCGCTGCCGATAGTGAGCAGTTCGCCCTGCATGGTCACTACCTTCAGCATCAGGATGTTGTGCACGGTGAGACCGTACTTGAGGCAATGCACGCCGCCGGAATTTTCTGCCACGTTGCCGCCGATGGTGCAGGCGATCTGCGAGGAGGGGTCAGGTGCGTAATACATGCCGTGCACCGCCGCTGCTTCCGAGATGGCCAGGTTGCGCACCCCCGGCTGCACTGTTGCGAGAGCATTGTGCGGATCAATATGCAGGATGCGCTGGAAGCGCGCCAGACTCAGTAGCACGCCGTCGCCCAGCGGCAGCGCACCGCCGGAAAGGCCGGTGCCTGCGCCGCGCGCCACCACCGGCACCTGCAACTGATGGCACAGCCGCATGATCGCCTGCACCTGCGCTATCGTTTCCGGCAGCACCACCACCAGCGGCAGGCGCCGGTAAACCGACAGCGCATCGCATTCAAACGGGCGCAAATCTTCGGCATCGGTCAGCACTGCAGTCGCCGGTAACAAAGCAAAAAGCCCGTTTAACAGGGCTTCCTGAGTGGGCGTGTACGGGTTGATTGCAGCTGTTGCAGCGACCATGCCTTTAAATTGAGTAATTTAGTCAGGAATTGAATTTCAACAGAGATTGCAGGTAAATGCAACCCGCTTCCGGGCAGGGCCAAAGTGGTATTGTTGAGCGCAAAATTGGCCAAGCGCTTCCGCTTGGCTAGACGGAGTATGTAATGAGTATGATGCGAGTGGATATTGGCGAAAGGCGGCAATCGGGCCAGGAACAGGCGCCCGCGGTCGCAATTCATTTTGGATGAAGCGTACAGAATATATTCATCGGGAGGATTGATGCGCAAACTTACTGATTATGTCGAGATGGCTGCAACGGAATATTGGCAAGAGACGGGTAAAGCCGAACTGGATGCACTCTGGAGTGCTGAATTTTTTCAGGACTGCGGTGTGCTGGATGATCATCCCCGGCAGAACCTGATCGAGTTTTATGCACTGGTGCAAAAAGCACTGACCCTGAATGTTGAGCGGGCCGAAAAACTTGCGCGCTTGCAACGGGATAAATCCAGCCACCCCACAAAGCGCAAATAAAAGTCCTGACCTTCGCAGTACGGGCCGGTCAACGTCAGCTTGCCGCAAGGCTCGCTCATAGTTGGGTGCATACCCTTGAGCGAACTTGGTGTCATATGCCTGATCTAACTCACTTCTGCCGCTTCACTATGCCTGGAAAGGAGTACTGCCATGCAAGTCATCATTAACCTTTGGCAAGAACAGCTTCACGACCTCTTCGTCACGACTCCCAATGGCCGCAAGCTCAGGCTGCGCATAGAGCAAGATGGCAATGGCTACCGCCTTGAGGGCGAGTTCTATGAGATTGACGATAAGTCGTGGTATCTGGTGGAGTTCTCGAAATCCAAAGACCCTGATCCGGCTGCGCTGCTGACCGCCTGCCTGGAGAATCTCAATCGCGCCATGCTGAAAAAATCAGACTCCATTCAGGACATCCACAACACCTCCAGCACCCCGATAGTGAGCGTCGCCAAGCAGAAGGAAATTCTTTCCCGGCTGGGTATCCAGGCGGAGATCAGAACCAAGCCGGCGTAGCACGCGCGACGATGCCGGCGCTCAGTCTGAATGCGGCGGCCTGATCTATAAAATCAGCAACTACGTAAAGCAGCGTATTGATAAAGAGGGCTGGCCATGCTGCACTGGCGGCTCCAGGCCCGTCGCCTGCAAGACATGGCGCCCCTGCCATTCCGCAAGATACTGTTATCCAAGTCAACCGCCATGAAGTGTTGAATTGAATAACAGTATCTACGCGTGCTGATACCGTCATTCTTGAAAAAATCAATCGACCCCATTTAATCGCCCCCCACCCCACATATCAAATTGGCGTTTCATGTCCTTGTCTTCTGCATCGATGGAGTCCGACGTGGAGTCAGGGGAGCAATCGGCCTGTGGGGGTGCGCTGTCCAATGGCGAAGTGTTTTCCGGATGTTCTTGCGAAGTGCGCTGGGTTGAGGAACCGTCCCACGCGAACGAGTTATGGAAAGACGGAGGGTCTGGAAGGCAGTCATACTTGTAGACAGGCGGCCAACCTGTCTCGAACGGCACAAATGCGATGGTCTTCTCGAAGACCAGAGGCTTTCCTGTCGGAGTGGGGGGCAGCGGCGGCAGGGATCGAATGGCTTGCAAGGCCAGCTTTTCGGCTATCTCCGAGGTCGACCAAAGCACTTCCACCCTGGCGAGTTTTCCGTCGGGTGCGATCTCAATATGGAGTCGAACCAGGCCCTGCTGAAGGCCCTCCACCGCTGTTCCCATCTTGCTTCGAACCAGCTGCCCCCAGTTGTATCGGTAACGCTTGCTGTTCTTGAGCGTGTAGGTGGAGGCCAGTTTCCATTCCTCCAGGGTTGGAGGGGGCGGCGCCGGCATGGAGGCCAACTTTTTCTCTGGCGTGGGAGGGGGCGGGATGGAATCCGCGCTGGGAGGCGTTTGGATGGAGGATTTAGAGCGTGGTTTCGTGAAATGGTCCGAAGACCCTGTGGCCAGATGCTCGAGGCGGGCAGGTTTCGCTCGGGCGGGTTTGGAGGCGTCGCTCATTCCCCGGATAGGCGCGTTCCCAAAGCTTACCTGCAAGGGTTCTGAAACTGTTGATGAGCGCTGGGGATGTGGTAGCGCCTTGACCGTCCATAGCGCCAGCAGGCCTGCGTGAAATCCCAGCGACAACGCAAGGGCTACGAGGAAACTTATCCGGACTTCAGGCATGTAAAAGCGAGGTGTGGAATTGAAGGAGTTGCTCCAATTTCATTTTGGCATGCCAAGGACTGGAAAGCCACTAACAACTGTTAAGGCCGAAGAGCGCTCGTTCCCAGCGTTGTCCTCGACTGTCCGGCACAGACCTGCCATCAGGCAGGTCTGTGCCGGAACTGTTTTTCCACCGACTCGCTTTGCCCTTCTACGCCGCCAGACGCTTGTCGATCCTGCCTTGCGCGAGGGCACACTGGTTCCTGCCCAGCTCCAGTTCGCTGGCCTTGGCCTCGTCCACTTGCAGCAGGCCGGTGTTGACGCGGCGGATGTCGTCGTAGGATTTCGGATGTTGCGGCAGGCTTTGCATGATGTAGCCGGTGAACGCAGGCAGCCCCTGATCCAGCATGAGCAAGCCCTCGTTGTGGCTGCGCAGTGCGCCGATGGGGGCGCGGTAGCAGCCTTGTGCATCCGCCTCATTGATGTGGCTGAAGTGGGCGGGCAGCACGATGATGTGGTCGGGCAAGGTCAGCAGCCGTTGCAGCGAACGGTAGAGCAGGGGAGCCCAGGTCTTTGCGTGGCCACCCAGGTCGGGGCGGCCGATCGAGGCTATGAACAGGGCGTCGCCGCTCAGCAGAAAGCGCTCGTCCACCAGCAGGTTGGTCATGCCCAGGGTGTGGCCGGGCAGGTGCAGCGCACGCACGTTCACCTCGCCCAGCGTGAAGGTCACAGCGTCCTCCAGGTAACGGAAGGCAAATGTTGCCGGCAGCAGGTCATCGGGGTGGATGCTGTCATAGGGGTGCAGCCAGTAATTTGCCCCTGCTGCCTGCGCCAGGGCCGCCCCGCCGCTGAGATGGTCGGCCTGCAGATGGGTGTCGAGCACGCTGGTGATGCGCCAGCCACGTTCGGCGGCGATGCGGGTGTAGCTATCGATGTGGCGCGCGGCATCGACCACCATGGCCTCGCCGCCGCTGGCCAGCAGGTAGCTGAGGCAGCCGCGTGCCGGGCGGCTGATCTGCAGGATGGTGAGCCGCGGTGTGTCCTCTACGGCATGCATTTCGTAGTGGTTACCCCAGGCCGCCATGCCGCCCTTCAGGTTGCGTGCCTGATAGCCGAGTCGCCGTAAGCCCTCGGCAACGTAGGCCGAAGTGTTGCCCTTGGCGCATACCACCAGAATCTGCCCGCTACGGGGCAGGCTTTCTTTGAGCCGTGCCGGTAACTCGCGGGCAACTGCTGCGGCGATTTCTTCGTTTTCCTCCTCCAGATCCAGCCAGTCGAAATAGGGGAAGTTGAGGGTCTGCAGCGGTATCCTGCCTTCGATTTGCCAGGCATCGAATTCGTCCCGGTTGCGTACGTCCAGAATGGCGAAGCGGCTGCCGTCACTCAGATGTCGGTGCAATTCTGCCGGGGTCCAAACAGGCATCTTGCGTGTGGTCATGGCATTCTCCTGTCTGATGGAGCCGCATTTTTGTTTTACCCGCCGGGGCAATGCAGCGCCATCTGCAAATTTCATGTTCCTGTTACCTTTTCAGTTAGAAAGCAAGCCTGCGGGAAACGTTCCTGATCATCTGGATTCATTTCACGCAGGTTTTATGCCTGCTTCCGCAAAGTGGATATTGCGGACATGGGCGCAAGGAATTTGCAAACCTGCCTTTCTGCACCAGAGTCGCGCTACACTTCGAAATTCACCAAAAATAATCCAAGGAGCTGGTATGGCAGGAAATATCTGGGACGAGCGCTACGCGGGCGAAGGCTATCATTTTGGTACGGCGCCGAATGCCTTTCTGGCATCGCAACACGCCTTGCTGAAGCCTGGCATGCGCTGCCTGGCGGTGGCGGATGGCGAGGGGCGCAACGGCGTGTGGCTGGCCGAGCAGGGGCTGCAGGTGATGTCGATGGATAGCTCGACTGTGGCTTCCGCCAAGGCCAGGAAGCTGGCGCAGGAGCGCGGGGTGAAGCTGAATTTTGAGGTGGCCGATTTGCTCAGCTGGGATTGCGGCGAGGCTTGCTACGATGTGGTGGTGGCCATCTTCATCCAGTTTGCCACGCCAGAGCAGCGCACGCAGTTGTTTGCCCATCTCAAGCGCGCGCTCAAGCCCGGCGGTTTGTTCCTGTTGCAGGGCTATACGCCGCGGCAGCTGGATTTCCGCAGCGGCGGGCCGTCACAGGCCGACAACCTTTACACCGAACACATGCTGCGCGGTGCTTTCCCGGATATGCAGATGCTGCATTTGTCCGAGCACGTCAGCTTTATCAGTGAGGGCGAGGGACACTATGGTGTCTCCGCTCTGATCGATCTGGTGGCGCAGAAGCGCCCATAAAAAGACAAAGGCCGGTGCTTGCACCGGCCTTGCAGGAAGAAGTGTAAGGCTCAGGCTGTTGTGTTGATGATGCTGCCCGTAGTTTGGCCTTGTGTGTTGACTGTCGGTGCTGGCTTTTTGGCTGGCGCAGCCTGTGCCGCTGCGGCCTGGCGTTTGGCCTCTTCCGCATCGCGCTGTCTGGCTTCATCGGCGGCAGTCGGTTTCGGTTTTTCTGCCTGAGTGGCCTGTTGTAACGCCTGGGTGTTGCTGTTGCCGGGATTTACGCTGGTGACCATGTTTGCCTCCTGTCGTTACTGCTAAATAAAAATAATCCTGCGCCAATGTAAATCGTTCAGGCCGTGGTATTGACCACGCTGCCAACGGTTTGCCCTTGTGTGTTCGTCACCGCAACAACCGGCGCCGGCGTTGCAGCAGGAGCGAGTGTGCTCACTGGCGGCTTGGGCAGAACCTGTCCCAGCGTATTGTTGATCTGGCTTCCCAGTTGATTCAGTGAATTGACGGTTTGCAGCTGGAGTTGCGCCTGCGCTGCGGCAGATAGTGCCTGCGATGCCTGGCTGGACAAGGTTTTGGCTTCGGCCTGCGCACGATCGGCAGCGAGCTGGGCGCTGCTGGCCTGAGCCTGCAGGTTGCGGGCGCGCTGCTCCGCCTGGTCAACACCTTGCTGTGCCTGACGCAACTGGAGTTGTTGCCAGGCGGGCTGGAAGGTGGAGTTGACGGAAGCTATGGCCATAACGTTGGGATTACTCTACAACGCAGATGACGCCAAGCTACTCCTGCTGCTCTATAAAATCAAGAGCTTGTCGGCAAGCTGATGGGGTTGTGGACAGCAAACAGCGTGCCAGTTACTGTGCGGCACCCGCTGCGCCTGCCTGCTGTGCCCTGGCCTGTTGTGCTGCCTCAAACTGGCGTTTGTGTTCTTTCTGCTGTTCCAGCTCTTTCTTCCGTTCTTCCTCTGCCTTCTTGGCCGCGGCTTCTTCCTCGGGCGTCGGCATGTGGTCGAGCGTGAGGGTCATGGTCGAGGCGGAGGCCGGCTCGCCGCGTTCGCTGCGCAGCTTGATGTTCAGGCGCAGCTCGTTGGCTGAGTCGGCATTGCGGATCGCTTCCTCATAGGAGATGTGGCCGTCGTTATACAGTTCGAACAGCGCCCAGTCGAAGGTGCGCATGCCGAGCTCGCGCGATTTCTCCATCAGGCCCTTGATCTCGTGAAACTCGCCCTTGAAGATGCGCTCGGCGATGGTCGGGGTGTTGAGCAGGATTTCGATCGCCGCCTTGCGCCCCTTGCCATCCATGGTGCGCACCAGACGCTGCGAGATAATGCCGCGCAGGTTCATGGACAGTTGCAGGTAGATTTCTGCATGTCGCGATACGGGGAAGAAGTTCATGACCCGCTCGATGGCTTGGTTGGCGTTGTTCGAATGTAACGTGGCGACACACAGATGTCCGGTTTCGGAGAAGGTG
>JBGPPE010000040.1:0-21050 GCA_041488395.1 Gallionellaceae bacterium | reverse complement strand
GATGATTGCGACGTTTACCGGCATGAATTATGTAGGTGTGCCGCTGATGGAGGATTTTTCCCTTGATCTGCCAGCCATGCTGGATGCGATCAAACGCCACCAGCCCGCACTGATCTTTCTGGCTTACCCCAATAACCCTACCGGCAATTTGTTTGATGCAGCTGCAATCGCCGCAATTATTGCGGCGGCGCCAGGGCTGGTGGTGGTGGATGAGGCATATTATGCCTTCGCCAGCGACAGCTTCTTGCCGCAATTAGCTCGTTACCCCAATTTGCTGGTGATGCGTACGTTCTCCAAGCTGGGCATGGCCGGGCTGCGCCTGGGATTTCTGGCGGGCAGCCGTATCTGGCTGGAGCAGCTGGAAAAACTGCGCTTGCCGTATAATGTGGGCGTGTTGCCGCAGGCTGTTGCGGAAGTGCTGCTGCAACACCATGATGTGTTGCTGCAGCAGGCCGAGCAGATCAAGCGTGATCGTACCTGGCTGTATGAACGCCTGGTGGGTACCGTTGACGTCCACGCATACCCCAGCGCGGCAAACTTCATCTTGTTTCAGCTGCCCCGTGCTGGTAAGGTATTCGAGGGCTTGAAACAGCGCGGAGTACTGATCAAGAATCTGGACGGTGGCCATCCGGCGCTGGCCGATTGTCTGCGTGTTACGGTAGGTACGGCAGAGCAGAATGAGCTGTTCATTCGGGCGCTGCAAGAAAGCATTCATCAATTTTCTTAGGAAGAATCATGCGTAGTGCGCAGATTACCCGGAGTACGCTGGAAACCCAGATCGGCGTCACGCTGAATCTGGATGGAAGTGGCAAGGCATCCTTCAACACAGGTGTGCATTTCCTTGACCATATGCTGGATCAGATTGCGCGCCATGGTTTGCTCGATCTCGACATTGTTGCCAAGGGCGATCTGCACATTGATGCACACCACACGGTGGAAGATATCGGCATCACCCTCGGGCAGGCCTTTCATCAGGCGATAGGCGACAAAAAAGGCTTGCGCCGTTACGGTCACGCCTATGTACCTCTGGATGAGGCGTTGTCGCGTGTGGTGCTGGATATTTCAGGCCGTCCTGGTCTGGTGTTCAATGTGGACTTTACCCGTGCCACCATAGGCGAATTTGACGTTGACCTGATCCATGAATTTTTTCAGGGGTTTGTGAATCACGCGCTGATTACGCTGCATATAGATTGTCTGGCGGGCAGCAACGCCCATCATCAGGCCGAGACTGTGTTCAAGGCTTTTGGCCGCGCATTGCGCATGGCGCTGGAACTCGATTCGCGCATGGCCGGCATGATGCCATCCACCAAGGGTAGCCTCTAACTCATCATGGTGGATATCGCAGTTGTAGATTACGGTATGGGCAATTTGCGCTCGGTGCAGCAGGCGCTGCGTGCGGTGGCGCCCAATGTCTCAATTGAGGTAACCGGGAACCCAAAGGTTGTTGCTCAGGCTTCCCGGGTTGTCTTCCCGGGGCAGGGAGCAATGCCGGATTGCATGCGCGAGCTGGATGCGCTCGG
The DNA here is from genome assembly GCA_041488395.1 of Gallionellaceae bacterium. Taxonomy (GTDB): domain Bacteria; phylum Pseudomonadota; class Gammaproteobacteria; order Burkholderiales; family Gallionellaceae; genus 39-52-133. The sequence continues at coordinate 19,530 of JBGPPE010000040.1, read as the reverse complement.
TCTGCGCAGCGCAGTGCTGGATGCGGCACGCAACAAGCCCTTTCTGGGTATCTGCATCGGCTTGCAAATGCTGTTCCAGCATAGCGCTGAGGGGGATGTGCCGGGCTTGGGTATCCTGCCGGGGGAGGTCGTGCGTTTTGCGCATAATCTGCATGATGCCGCTGGCAATAAACTTAAAGTGCCGCACATGGGCTGGAACCAGGTGCATCATGCGGAACATCCGCTATGGCAGGGCATAGCACAGGACGCGCGCTTCTATTTCGTGCACAGCTATTATGTAAAGCCAGGTGATGAGTCACTGGTTCAGGCAACCAGTGATTATCCGCAACCTTTTGTCTGCGCGGTGGCGCGCAACAATTTATTTGCCGTGCAGTTTCACCCGGAGAAGAGCCATGCTGCCGGGTTGCAACTGTTGAGAAATTTTGTAAATTGGAATCCTGTTTAACTTTTCATTTATTGATTTTTTGCCATGTTAATTATTCCCGCGATTGATTTGAAAGATGGTCACTGTGTACGCCTGCGTCAGGGTTTGATGGAGGATGCAACGGTCTTTTCGGAAGACCCCGCAGCGATGGCGAAGCACTGGTTGGCGCAGGGAGCGCGCCGTTTGCACCTGGTTGATCTGAACGGTGCCTTTGCGGGCAAGCCAAAAAATGAAGCGGCCGTGCGCAGTATTATCGAGGCCGTCGGCCTCGATGTGCCGGTGCAACTGGGCGGCGGTATCCGTGATCTGGATACCATTGAGCGCTACCTCGATATCGGCGTCACCTACATCATCATCGGCACGGCTGCCGTAAAAGTGCCCGGCTTCCTGCATGAAGCCTGCGATGCTTTCCCTGGCCACATCATGGTGGGACTGGATGCCAAAGCCGGCAAAGTGGCGGTGGATGGCTGGTCCAAACTGACCGGTCATGATGTGTGTGATCTGGCCAAGCGTTTCGAAGACTATGGTGTTGAGGCGATTATTTATACTGACATTGGTCGCGACGGCATGCTTTCTGGGGTGAATATTCCGGCAACGGTTGAGCTGGCCAAGCCGCTTACCGTACCGGTGATTGCCAGTGGCGGCATCACCAATCTGGACGATGTGCGCGCACTCTGTGCGGTACAGCATGAAGGTATTACCGCTGCCATTACCGGGCGTGCGATATACGAAGGCAGCCTGAATTTCACCGAGGCACAGAAGCTCGCGGATGAACTCACTGCACAAAATGGAATCACGATTTAAGCGCTGATTCCTCTTAACTTAAATTTTTCATTCTTCCTGATATGCTCGCCAAACGCATCATTCCCTGTCTCGACGTTACTGCCGGCCGTGTGGTCAAGGGTGTCAGCTTCGTCGAGTTGCGCGATGCGGGCGACCCGATTGAAATCGCGCGCCGTTACGACGAGCAGGGTGCGGATGAGCTGACTTTCCTGGATATCACCGCCAGCTCCGATGACAGGGGAATTCTGTTTCGCATCATCGAGCAGGTGGCGGAACAGGTATTTATTCCCCTCACCGTGGGCGGCGGTGTGCGTCAGGTTGAAGACGTGCGCAATTTGCTGAATGCCGGTGCCGACAAAATCAGCATCAACACCTCGGCGGTGGTTAACCCGCAACTGGTGGCCGATGCCTCAGCGCGCTATGGTTCGCAGTGCATTGTGGTGGCGATCGATGCCAAACAGGTTGCTCCCGGGCGCTGGGAAGTGTTTACCCATGGCGGGCGCAAGGCAACCGGTCTGGATGCGGTCGAGTGGGCAAAGAAAATGCAGACGCTGGGCGCCGGAGAAATTCTGCTGACCAGCATGGACAGGGACGGGCAAAAAATCGGTTTTGATCTGGCGCTGACTCGCGCTGTCACCGATGCGCTGGAAATTCCGGTGATTGCCAGCGGTGGCGTGGGGAATCTGCAGCACCTGGTCGATGGTGTAAAACAGGGCGGTGCCGATGCGGTGCTGGCGGCCAGTATTTTTCACTATGGCGAATACACCGTGCAACAGGCCAAGCAGTTCATGGCACAACAGGGAATCGAGGTGAGACTGTGACGCACAGCTGGCTGAGCAAAATCAACTGGTCGGAAGATGGCCTGGTTCCAGCCATCGCCCAGGATGCGAAAAGCGGGCGTGTGCTGATGGTGGCCTGGATGGATCGCGATGCATTGCAGCGCACGGTCGAACTGGGCGAGGCGGTGTATTGGTCGCGCTCGCGCAAGAAACTGTGGCACAAAGGCGAAGAGTCCGGCCATATTCAGCGCGTTAAGGAAATTCGACTGGATTGCGACCAGGACGTGCTGTTGCTGCAAATTGAACAACAGGGCGGTATTGCTTGTCATACGGGACGTGAGAGTTGTTTCTTCAGTCGCCTGGAAAATGGTGAATGGGTGGAAACTGACGCGGTTCTCAAGAATCCCAATGAGATCTATAAAAAATGAGCCACGACATTCTGCAACGACTGACGCAAACCATTGAGTCGCGCAAAGGCGCGGCGGCCGATACTTCCTATGTTGCCAAGCTGTTCAGCAAGGGCGAAGACGCCATCCTGAAAAAAGTGGGGGAAGAAGCCACCGAGGTTCTGCTGGCAGCCAAGGGGGGCGACAAGACGCATCTGGTATATGAAACTGCGGATCTGTGGTTTCACTGTATGGTGCTGCTGGCCCAGCACGGTTTGAGCGCAGACGACGTGCTGAACGAATTGGCACGGCGCGAAGGCGTGTCCGGCATCACCGAGAAGCAGAGCCGCAAGACGGACTAGTCGAGAAAAGGATGGGGATGAGCGACTGTATTTTTTGCAAGATTGCGCGCGGCGAGATTCCGAGCAAGAAAGTGTATGAAGACAGCGACTTCTATGCCTTTGATGATATCAATCCGGTTGCGCCCGTACATTTCATGATCATTCCCAAGCTGCATCTCGCCTCGCTGGCAGAGGTTGATGAAAGTTACGCCGCGCTGCTGGGAAAGATGATGGTGCTGGCGCCAAGACTTGCTCAGCAACAGGGCCTGGATAAAGGTTTTCGCACGGTGATTAACACCGGGCGCGGCGGCGGTCAGGAAGTGTTTCATTTGCACATACATATCATCGGTGGCGGCATGATTCCGCCTATGGTGCGGCGAGATTAACGCTGCTCAAATTTTTTTATCAGGAGAAATAAAATGGGTTCATTAAGCATCTGGCATTGGTTGATTGTGTTGGTCATCGTGATACTGGTTTTTGGTACAAAGAAACTGGGCAACGTCGGCAAGGACTTGGGCAGTGCGGTCAGGGGCTTCAAGGAAGGCATGAAGGGTGAGGATGAAGCGCCCAAGCAGGTTCAGCAGAACGACAAGGTCATAGAAGGCGAAGCAAAAGAGAAGTCGCATACCAAGACATAAGCGGCACGAACCTTTATGTTTGGTATTGATTTTTCAGAGCTGGTCGTCATTATGGTGGTCGCGCTCATTGTGATCGGGCCGGAACACCTGCCCAAGGTGGCCCGCACCGCGGGTCATCTGTGGAGCCGCGCTCAGCGCTATGTGAACGGCATCAAATCCGACATAGCTCGCGAGATGGAAGTTGAAGAGTTGCGCAAGATACAGCAGCAGGCGCAGGAGAAAGCCAACAGCATTGAGCCGATATTAAATCAGGCTGTTCAGGACGTGCAGCAGACGATCAATGCCGAGGTGCAGCAACCTACCCATGTCATTATCGAAGAATGGGAACGTGAGCTGCAGATCGAATCCGAGCAGAAAGCCGCCCTGGCTGAGAAAGCTGTTTCAGATAATAAATCTGGCACCAATACTTGATGAACACCAGTCAAACCTTTATTGCTCATCTGATTGAGTTGCGCAGTCGCTTGTTGCGCTCCGTTGTGGCGCTAATCCTGATTTTCCTGTGCCTGTTCCCCTGGGCATCTGACCTGTACGCCTTGCTCGCCCAGCCCTTGCTGGCCAAATTGCCGCAGGGTGGGCAGATGATTGCTACCGACGTCACTACGCCGTTTTTTGTGCCACTCAAGGTGGCACTGATGGCAGCCTTTCTGATCTCCCTGCCGTATATTCTTTATCAGGTGTGGTGCTTTATTGCGCCAGGCCTGTATGAGCATGAAAAGCGCTGGATATTCCCGATGGTGACAGCCAGCTTGCTGCTGTTTTTTTGCGGCATGGCGTTTGCCTATTTTCTGGTATTCCCGGTGGTGTTCGGCTTTATTACCGCATCCGCGCCGCATGGCGTGGCGGTGATGACCGACATCGATAAATATCTCAGTTTTGTCCTGACCATGTTCATCGCATTCGGCATCACCTTTCAGGTGCCGGTGGCCGTCGTGGTGCTGGTCAAGATGGGATTGGTCTCAGTTGCCAAGCTGAAGGAAGTACGCCGCTATGTCTTTGTCGGCGCCTTTGTTGTTGGTGCGATTTTTACTCCGCCCGATGTGGTATCACAGTTCATGCTGGCCATCCCGTTATGGCTGCTGTATGAAGCGGGCATCGTTGTGGCGGGGTGGATGGCCGGCAACTCGAAACAGGCGCAAGCCGAAAGCGAGTAAGCCACGTTGCGGCATTTCTCTGCCGCGTTACATCTCGCCCGCTTTACTCCTGCGGCCTGGGTTTCGGGCGCTTGCCTACTTTTACCTGCACTACAATCTCGGTCTGGTTGCGCAGCAGCTTGAGCACAACAATCTTGCCCGGCGGCAGGGCGGCGATGGTGTCCAGCATGGTGTTGGAATCGGTCAATGGCTTGTTGTTGACCATGGTCAGAATATCGCCTGCCCTGACCTTGGCCTGATCAGCCGGACCGCCGCGCACCACCTCTGAAATCAGCACGCCTTGCACATTGCCCAGCTTGAACGATTCTGCCAGCTCCGGGGTAATCTCCTGCACGGCGACACCGATCCAGCCGCGCGTTACCGAGCCGTTCTGGATAATTTGCTCCATGACTTTCTTCGCGGTGCTGACCGGAATGGCAAAGCCGATCCCCAGTGAACCGCCGTTGGGCGAATAGATCGCACTGTTAATGCCAAGCAGGTTGCCGTTCGCATCAACCAGTGCGCCACCCGAATTGCCCGGGTTGATGGCGGCATCGGTCTGGATGAAGTTCTCGAAGGTGTTCAGCCCCAGATGGTTGCGCTTCAGGGCGCTGACGATGCCCATGGTGACAGTCTGGCCGACGCCGAACGGGTTGCCGACAGCGAGCACGATGTCGCCCACATGCGCTTCTTCGGAGTGGCCAAAGGTGATGGCCGGCAGGTCTTTGCCCAGCTCGATCTTGATCACGGCCAGATCGGTTTCCGGGTCGGAGCCGATAATGCGGGCCTTGGCCTTGTGCCCGTCGGCCATGGCGACCTCGATCTGGTCGGCTGCTTCAACCACGTGGTGGTTGGTCAGGATGTAGCCGTCATGGCTGACCAAGACGCCGGAGCCCAGGCTGGAAGTTTCCTGTGGCGCATTATCCTCATATTGATCGCCGAAAAAGAAGCGAAAGCGCGGGTCATCCATGAACGCGTTGTTCTGGTTTTTGATCTCGCTGGTGGTAAAGACGTTAACCACCGCCGGCATGACCTTCTGCGCCGCGGCGCTAAATCCTGCGGAAGGAATTGCACTGCCGCTGCCTGGCGAATTTTCATACAGCGTAACCACACCAGATCGAGCGGCATTGGGCAGCAGCCCGGGCTTCAGGGTATGAATAATAAACAGCACGGCAAGGCCGATGGTGGTGGCCTGGGCGAAGAGGAGCCAGAATTTGCGCATGGTATGATTAAAACGCCAAGTAATTAATGCCGGGGTTGGACTATGCAATTAAATGAACTGCGCGATTATATCGGAAGACTGCTGGAGGCTGACCGCTTTCGCGATTACTGTCCCAACGGGGTGCAGGTAGAAGGGAAGGCGGAAATTCGCCGTATCGCCAGCGGTGTGACCGCGTCACAACACCTGCTCGAGGCGGCCACCGCATGGGGTGCAGACGCGATACTGGTGCACCACGGCTATTTCTGGCGCAACGAGGATGCCACGCTGACCGGCATCAAGAAGCGCCGCATCGCCCACCTTATTCAGCACGATGTCAGCTTGCTGGTCTACCACCTGCCGCTGGATGCGCATGCCGAGCTGGGCAACAACGCGCAACTTGCAAAACGCCTGAATTTGCTGCCGCAGGGGCGTTTCGGCGAACAGGACATTGCCTGGTACGGCGAACTGAAACAGCAACAAACGCTGGCAGCTTTTGCGGCACAGATTACGCACAGCCTGCAGCGCGTGCCGCAAATTATCGGTGACAGTGAACGTACATTACGGCGGGTTGCCTGGTGTACGGGGGCGGCACAAGGCTATTTTGAGCAGGCGGTTGCCTTGGGTGTTGACGCCTTCCTGACCGGGGAAATTTCCGAGCAGAATGTGCATGTGGCGCAGGAAACCGGGGTGGCGTTTATTGCCGCAGGCCATCATGCCACCGAGCGTTACGGTGTGCAGGCACTCGGTGAGCACCTGGCGCAACAATTTGCTCTGGAGCACCGCTTCTTCGACCAGAATAACCCGGTTTAATACGGGTTTTGCGTTTGTTTCAGCGCAGGCCCGGATGCCAGCAAAGGCCGTGGGGACGCCACTTGCAGCCCTTTGGTGAGTGGAAGTCATTGGTTTTGCGTCGTTTCGTGGTACAATCCGCCGGATAAATTGACTAAGGATGGACCCCGCAATGATGACACTTTACTCGGGTACGACAGACCCGTTCAGCCAGCGCTGCCGCTTTGTATTGTTTGAAAAGGGCATGGATTTTCAGGTTATTGATGTGGATGTCTTCAATAAACCGGAAGATTTGGCGGTAATGAACCCCTATAACAAGGTGCCGGTGCTGGTAGAGCGCGACCTGATCCTGTTTGAAGCCAATATTATCAACGAGTACATCGATGAACGCTTCCCGCATCCGCAACTGATGCCGGCCGATCCGGTGATGCGCGCACGTGCCCGCCTGTTTTTGCACCGTTTCGAGCAGGAGCTGTTCTGCCATATTCCCGCACTGGAAAGCGGTGTGGCCAAGAACGTGGAAAAGGCGCGCCAGCTGGTGCGTGCCAACCTGACCCAGATTGCCCCGGTATTTACCAAGCAGAAATATATGCTGGGCGACGAGTTCTCCATGCTCGACGTGGCTATCGCCCCCTTGCTGTGGCGCCTGGATCACTATGGCATCCAGCTGGACAAGGAAGCGGCACCGCTGATGAAATATGCGGAGCGCCTGTTCTCGCGTCCTGCTTACATCGAGGCGATGACCCCTTCCGAAAAAGCGATGCGTAAGTGAGTGAGACGTCTACCAAACCCTATCTGATCCGGGCAATTTACGACTGGTGCACGGATAACGGGTTTACGCCTTATCTGGCCGTGCGTGTGGATGAGCATACGCAAGTGCCGATGGCCTTTGTCAAAGACGGTGAAATCATCCTCAACGTCAGTGTGGACGCAGTACACAATCTGCAGCTGGGCAACGACGAGATCACCTGTGGCGGCCGTTTTGGCGGTGTCGCACACCAGCTGATTGTGCCAGTGGCTGCGGTGATCGGTATTTTTGCCAAGGAAACCGGGCAAGGCCTGGTGTTCCAGGGGCAGGAATCCACGCCCGCGGGCCAGAATGAGAAGGCAGATGATGAGCCGCCCGAACAGCCTTCCCCTCCGTCAGGCGGCAGGCCGCATCTCAGGGTGGTTAAGTAAACTTTGGGTAACACGCAGCAATAAAAAAAAGCCGCAGGATCAACCTGCGGCTTTTTTATTTTGGCTTTGCAGCTCAGGCCATTGCCATCATGCTGGCCTGCATTTTTGACATCGCCTTTTTCTCGATCTGGCGGATACGTTCGGCCGACACATTCAACTCGGCGGCCAATTCGTGCAGCGTGGCTGTTTCGCCATCCTGCAGCCAGCGCGCCTCGATGATACGGCGGCTGCGCTCGTCCAGACTGGCCAGTGCCTGGCTCAGACCGGCTGATTGAAGGTGCTCCAGCTCGGCCTGCTCCAGCACGTTGGCGGGCTCGCTGTCGGTGTCTGCGGCGAGGTAGGCGATGGGTGCAAAACTTTCGTCTTCGTCATCCACATCGGCTTCCAGTGCCATTTCATGGCCGTTGAAACGCGCCTCCATCTCGGTCACATCGCTTTCGCTGACATTCAGCTCCTGCGCAATACGTGTGACTTCCTGCGGTTTGAGCGATTCCAGCCCGTGCTTCATGCTGCGCAGATTGAAGAACAGCTTGCGCTGGGCCTTGGTGGTGGCAATCTTGACCATGCGCCAGTTGCGCAGGATATATTCGTGGATCTCGGCACGTATCCAGTGCAAGGCGAAGGACACCAAGCGCACGCCGCGATCCGGGTCGTAGCGCTTGACGGCTTTCATCAGGCCGATATTGCCTTCCTGGATCAGGTCAGCCTGCGGCAAGCCATAGCCGGAATAGCCGCGTGCCACGCTGACCACCACACGCAGATGAGAAAGCACAAGGCCGCGTGCCGCGTCCAGATCGTTGTCGCGGTGAAAGCGCGTAGCCAGATCCAGCTCTTCCGCTGCGGTCAGCATGGGGAAATGCTTGACTGTGCTGATGTAATTTTCCAGACTGCCAGCGGCAACCGAAGGCATAGGTAAAGGCAAGCTGTAACTCATGTTTGTCTCCTCCAATGTCCAAATATTAGCACTCAATAACTTAGAGTGCCAGACATTATGCAAGTTCTTGCGGGGGCTGGCTGTCACTCTATCCCACTGTTGCAGTGAGGTTTTATGCCTGAGGGACTAATCAGCCCGCTAGCGGGGTTCAATCTGCCACAGGTGTTGGGCCACCGAGAGCAGCGCGCCCAGCCAGCCGAGATAGGCGGAAAAGCCCAGCAGGGTGATGCTGTCACCCATAGACAGGTGTTGCAGGCGGAAGTTGCTGGCATACAGCTGGGTCAGGTCTGTCAGGCTGAGATTGAGCAGGCTCAGGCTGATCGCAATGATCAGCCAGGCTGCGGCACCGCCCAGCAAGCCCTGCACCAGTCCAAAATACAGGAACGGGCGCCGGATAAAGCCGTTGCTGGCGCCGATCAGCTTGGCTACTTCAATTTCATCGCGCTGGGTCAGGATTTGCAGGCGTATGGTGTTAAAGGTGATTGCCACCAGGGCAAAGCTGAGCAGGGCGGCGAGGATCAGCACGGCCAGCCGGCCAAATTTCAGCAGCGCATCCAGCTTGCGCGCCCAGGCCGAGTCCAGCTGCACATGGTCCAGCTTGTGCCAGGTGCGCAGTTCATCGCGCAGCTTCTCCAGCTCGCCAGCATCGCTGCTCTTGGGGTAAACAATATAGGCATGCGGCAATGGGTTCTGCGACAAGCCGCCAACCACGTCGGCCAGGCCCGTGCTGCGCTGCAGCTGCTGCAAGGCCTGCTCGCGCGGCACAAACTCAATGCGCGCGATGGCGGCGTGCTGCTGCAACTGTCGCCCGATGGCAGCGACATCATCCTGGCTCGCATTCATGTTCAGAAACACGCTGATCTGCGGGCTGCCCACCAGCTGTCTGGAGAGCTGCTGCACGTTCTGCAGCAGGATATAGCCGCCAGTGGGCAGGCTCAGCGCGATGCCGATCACCAGGATGCTCAGCAGGCTGGCGATGGGCGAGGCGCGCAGTCGGTTCAGGGTGAGTTTCATCACCTGCATGTGCTGGAACAGCCAGCCCTTCATGCTTGCAACTCTCCATGCTTGAGGTTGATGGTGCGGCCCTGATACTGGCGCAGGACACTTTCATCATGCGTGGAAATCAGCAGGGTCACGCCGACCTGATGGAACGATTTGAAGATGTTCATGATATCGCTGGCGCTTTCGGCGTCGAGGTTGCCGGTAGGCTCGTCTGCCAGCAGGATGGTGGGGCGGTTGACAATGGCGCGTGCGATGCACAGGCGTTGCTGCTCGCCGCCGGAAAGCGAAATCGGGTTGGCTTTTTCGCGCTTGAGCAGCCCTACCTTGTCGAGTGCGGCGCGCACGCGCTTGGCACTTTCGCGGTGATCAAAGCCGACGATCTGCAGCGGCAGCATGACGTTGTCGAACAAACTGCGGTCAAACAGTAACTTGTGATCCTGAAATATCAGCCCGATGTTGCGGCGCAGGTAAGGGATCGCGCCGGGCTTGAGTGCGCCGATATTCTGGCCGTTGACCAGCACGCTGCCGCTGCTGGGGCGTTCGATGGCGGCAATCAGCTTGAGCAGGGTGCTCTTGCCGGCACCGGAATGGCCAGTGAGGAATGCCAGCTCGCCTTCGGGAATATCAAAGCTGAGGTTCTTCAGCGCGGCATAGCCGCCAGGATAGCGTTTGAACACCTGGTTGAAGCGGATCATGCTTCCAGCCCCAGCAGCGCATTGACGAAATCTTCTGCCACGAACGGACGCAAATCATCCAGCCCTTCACCCACCCCGATAAAGCGCACCGGTATCGGGTGCGCCTTGGCGATCGCAGCAATAACGCCGCCCTTGGCGGTGCCGTCGAGCTTGGTGAGGATCAGCCCGGTCACCCCCAGCGCATCGTCAAAAGCCTTGGTCTGGCTGAGCGCGTTCTGGCCGGTGTTGGCATCCAGCACCAGCAGCACCTCGTGCGGCGCGCCGGGCAGGGCCTTGTCGATCACGCGCTTGACCTTCTTGATCTCTTCCATCAGGTGCGCCTGGGTGGTCAGGCGTCCGGCGGTGTCCGCCAGTACCACATCTATCTTGCGCGCCTGCGCGGCCTGCACCGCGTCGAAGATTACTGCGGCGGCATCACCGCTTTGCTGGGCGATCACCGTGACATTGTTGCGCGCGCCCCATTCCATCAGCTGTTCGCGTGCCGCCGCACGAAACGTATCGCCTGCCGCCAGCAGCACCGACTTGCCCTGGCCCTGCAGGTATTTCGCCAGCTTGCCGATAGAGGTGGTTTTGCCCGCGCCGTTTACCCCCGTCAGCATGATGATGTAAGGCTGGTGTGCGCTGGTGTCGAGCGGGACGGCGAGCGGCTTGAGCAGTTTCAGCAGGCTGTGTGCCAGCGCTTCCTTCAGTTGTGATGCTTCGCTCAGGCGTTGCTCCCTGACCTGGCGTTGCACATCGGCGAGCAACAAGCGCGTGGCATCCATGCCCACGTCGGAAGTAATCAGTATGGTTTCCAGCTCTTCATACAGTTCGTCGTCGATCTTGCCGCCCAGCTTGAACAGATCGGAGAGCTGGCTGCCGGTGCGTTTCAGGCCGTTCTTGAGGCGGCTGATCCAGTCGCCCCGAGTCGTGCTGTCCGGCTGTGAGTTGGTGTCTGCAGCAGATTTTTTGGGAAAACCAAGCATGTTAGAAGGGTCGTTTATGGGGGCTGGGTGGTGGTCGCAAGGCAACAAAATGGCGCATAATGCGCGTCGGTTACGGTAGTCGTTTCGCTGCCGTTATTCTATGCCGATTGGGCTGGCTTTGGCTAACAAAATGGGGTTGGGAATATGCGCGTACACTTTCTGAAGTGGCAGGCTTTATCGCTGAGTTTTGCTGTGGCTCTGGGTTTGTGTTCAGGCCCGGCACAAGCCGATGTGTTTGAAAAAACGCTGCGCAATGGCCTCAAGGTCATCGTCAAGGAAGATCATCGTGCCCCCGTGGTGGTGCAGCAGATTTGGTACCGCGCGGGCAGCATGGACGAAAGCACCGGCACCACCGGCGTGGCCCATGCGCTGGAACACCTCATGTTCAAGGGCACCCGGGACGTGCCTGCCGGCGAATTTTCCAAGCGTATCGCCGCTGCCGGCGGACGCGAAAACGCCTTTACCAGCTACGACTACACCGCCTATTTTCAGCAGCTGCACAAAGCCCAGTTGCCGCTGGCGATGAAGCTGGAATCAGACCGCATGCACAACCTGCGCCTGTCCGAGGCCGAGTTCAAGAAAGAGATCAAGGTGGTCATGGAAGAGCGCCGCTGGCGCACCGACGATGAGCCCCATGCGCTGCTGGCGGAAAAACTGATGGCGGTTGCCTATCAGGAGCATCCCTACCAGCACCCCGTCATCGGCTGGATGAACGACCTGCAAACCCTCAGCGTGGAAGATGCCAGGACCTGGTACAAAAACTGGTATGAGCCTGACAACGCGGTGCTGGTGGTGGCGGGGGATGTCAGCGCCAAGGACGTGTTCGAGCTGGCTCAACGTTACTATGGCGGCATCCCTGCGCGCAAATTGCCGGCACGCAAAAAATTCAGCGAGCCGCCGCAGCTGGGCATCAAGCGCATCACGGTCAAGGCGCCGGCACAGCTGCCGCTGCTGGTGATGGCTTATCACGCACCGACCCTGCACGACCCGAAAAACGACAGCCAGCCCTACGCCCTGCAGGTGCTGGCCGGCATCCTCGATGGCAACGAATCGGCACGCCTGAACAAGTCACTGGTGCGCGAACAGCAGCTGGCCAGCAGCGTCGGTGCCGGCTACGACAGCACCTCGCGCGGTCCCAGCCTGTTTACCCTGGAAGGTGTGCCCAGCGAAGGCAAGACGGTGGAAGAGATGGAAGCGGGCCTGCGCGAGCAGATCGCCTTGCTGGTGCGCGATGGCGTGAGTGCCGAGGAGCTGGCACGGGTCAAGGCGCAAGTCATGGCCAACGAGGTGTACAAACGCGACTCGGTGTTTTACCAGGCCATGCAAATTGGCCAGCTGGAAAGCATAGGGCTGTCGTACAAGGATATACCGGTGATGCTGCAAAAGTTGCAGGCGGTCACCGCAGAGCAGGTGCAGGAGGCGGCGCGCGAGGTACTCAAGGATGACAATCTGGTGGTGGCTGTGCTCGATCCGCAACCGCTTTCCGGCAAACCAAAACATGCAAGCGAAGGAGCTTTCCATGCGCACTAATTTTTCTGCAGCTGTAGCGGTTGCATTGATTCTGGGCTTTCCTGTGGCGGCGCAGGCTGCCACGGAAATACAGCACTGGCAGGCACCCAGCGGCGCCCAGGTCTATTTTGTGGAGAACCATGACCTGCCCATGCTGGATGTGGCGGTTGATTTTCCCGCCGGTAGCGGTTTTGACAACGCCGAGAAATCCGGCCTGGCCGGCCTTACCCACGGCATGCTGGATCTCGGTGCGGAAGGCATGAACGAAGATGACATCGCGCGCGGCCTGGCCGATATCGGTGCACAGATGGGCGGGCAATTTGATGCCGACCGTTCCGGGGTGGTGTTGCGCACCTTGAGCAGCAAGGTGGAACGCAACAAGGCGCTGGAGATCATGGCGCGCGTGCTGCAGCGCCCGCTGTTTCCGGAGACCGTGCTGGCACGTGAGAAGACACGCCTGATCGCCGCCTTGAAAGAGGCCGAGACACGCCCCGAAAGCATTGCCAGCAAGGCGTTCTACAAGGATGTATTCGGCGCTCACCCCTATGGTTTGCCGCCTGACGGCGAAGTTGACACGGTGGAAAAACTGCAGCGCATCGACCTGGAGAACTTCTACTTTACCCACTATGCCGCCAAGGGGGCCGTCGTCGCGCTGATGGGTGATGTCAGCCGCGCCGAAGCGGAAGCCATTGCGCAAAATCTTACCGAAAACCTGCCGGCGGGCGGCGCCAGCCGCCGCATTGCCAAAGTGGTGATGCAGACCAGTTCCAGCGAGCAGCGCATTCCACACCCCGCCACGCAGAGCCATATCCTGATCGGCGCACCGGGCATTGCGCGCAATGACCCGGACTACTTCCCGCTCTATGTGGGCAACTACATCCTCGGTGGCGGCGGCTTTGTCTCGCGCCTGATGCAGGAAGTGCGCGAAAAGCGCGGCATGGCCTACAGTGTGTACAGCTACTTTATTCCCATGCAGCAGCCCGGCGCGTTCCAGATCGGCCTGCAAACCAAGAAAGAGCAGGCGGATGAAGCCTTGCAGATGGTGCGTTCCACCCTGCGCGATTTCATCGCCAAGGGTGTAACCGAAAAGGAGCTGCGTGCGGCCAAGCAGAACATCGTCAACGGTTTTCCGCTGCGCATTGACAGCAACAAGAAAATACTCGAATACCTCAGCGTAATCGGCTTCTATGAATTACCGCTGACCTATCTGGATGACTTCCCCGGCAAGGTGGAAAAAGTCACGGCCGCCGAGATCCACGCCGCGTTCAAGCGCCGGGTAAATCCGGATGTGATGGCGACGGTGATTGTGGGCGCACCGGCAGACAAGGCAGCGGTGGAAGCACCCGCAGTAACCGCACCCGCCTCTACAACCAGCGCACAACAGCCCGCACCCAAGCAGGCGGGAGCTGCGAAATAAACCGCGTACGCATCATCGGCGGCACTCACCGCAGGCGCATCGTTGAGTTTCCCGACGCGGAGGGCTTGCGCCCCACGCCCGACCGGGTGCGCGAAACACTGTTCAACTGGCTGGGGCAGGACATGGTCGGCAGGCGCTGCCTCGATCTCTTTGCCGGCAGCGGTGCGCTGGGCATGGAAGCCGCTTCGCGCGGCGCTGCCAGTGTGGTCATGGTTGAGAAAAACCGTGCGGTATTCCGCGTTTTGCAGGAAAATATAAAAAAATTAGCTCTTCCTAATATAGCGCTGCGCAACGAGGATGGGCTAGAATTCGCGACCCGCTGCAGGGAGCAGTTCGATGTGATCTTCCTCGACCCGCCGTTTCAGAGCGATTATTTGCCGAAACTGCTGCCCTTGCTGGCACCGCAACTGGCGGAAGATGGCTTGCTCTATATCGAAAGCGGCAGCCTGTTTGAGCCGGCACCACCCTGGCAGGTGGTCAAGCGCGGCAAGGCGGGGGCAGTGCACTACCAATTATTAAGATTGATATAACAGGCGACCGCATGATCAGAGTTGTATATCCCGGCACATTTGACCCTATCACCCGCGGCCACGAAGACGTGGTGCGCCGTGCTGCCGGCCTGTTCGGCGAAGTGGTCATCGCCATTGCCGCCAGCCGCAGCGCCACCCTGTTTACCCTGGAAGAGCGCGTGGCCATGGCCAGGGAAATCTTTGCCGATTACGACAACGTGCGCGTGGAAGGCTTTAACAGCCTGCTGATGGATTTTGTGCGCTCACAGAATGCACGCGTGGTGATCCGCGGCCTGCGCGCGGTATCCGATTTTGAATACGAATTTCAGATGGCAGGAATGAACCGCAGCCTGCATCCAGATGTCGAAACAGTATTCCTGACGCCCGCAGAACAATACACTTTCATTTCCGCCAGCATGGTGCGCGAGATCGCACGCTTCGGAGGGGATGTAAGCAAATTTGTGTCGCCCTCGGTGGCGGCAAGACTCAAAGACAAAAAATTAACTTAAGGAGAAGAGCATGGCACTGATGATTACCGACGAATGTATCAATTGCGACGTATGCGAACCGGAATGCCCGAACGACGCCATTTCGCAAGGCGATACCATCTACGTCATCGACCCGAACAAATGTACCGAGTGCGTAGGCCACTACGACACACCGCAGTGCGTGGAAGTGTGCCCGGTAGACTGCATCCCGATGAATCCGGATTTTGTGGAAAGCAAGGAGCAGCTGCAAGCCAAGTATGAGAAGCTGATGGCGGCCAAGGCCTAGTTGGGCTGCCCGCAAGGGCGGATGGAAAAGAAAGACCGGGCAATCCTCACCCGGTCTTTTTTATTACTCTTCAGTCTAGAACTGAAATCTGCGAGATGGGGGCGTAAGGCAGCTTTGTGCTGCGAATTCAACCAGTCAAAGTGCTACGAAGGGCCGGTTCTCGGCCAAAAGCAGAACTTCAATGTTGCGGTTCAGAACTTCCGCTGAGTGGACATAGTTCGGACATACGAAAAATCGATATTTCGCTAAACTTAGAGTCAATGGTCGGCCAAGCGGCCACGGCGGGACGCATCCATTCGACTTTTGCCCGCGGGGGCGGTAGCATCGCCTCCCATTTTTATTGGCCCGGATTCAGGCCATCTCCGCCCATGTCTGTTGAAACTCCCGCCCGCGCCTGCGGCATCGATTTCGGTACATCCAATTCCACGGCGGGCTGGCTGCGTCCTGGTCAGCCGCCCTTGCTGGCACTGGAAGACGGCAAGGTCACCTTGCCCTCCGTGATATTTTTCAATGCCGACGAAAACACCGTGAGCGTCGGCCGGGCCGGGCTCAATGAATATCTGGACGGCTACGAAGGCCGACTGATGCGCGCCTTGAAGAGCCTCCTGGGCAGCAGCCTGATGGAAGGCAGAACCGAGGTGCAAGGGCGCTCGAAGACTTACATTGAATTGCTGACTCAGTTCATCGCCGAACTCAAGCAGCGCGCCGAAGCTGCAGCGGACAGATCTTTCGATCAGGCCGTGTTCGGCCGACCTGTGTTTTTTGTGGATGACGATACAGCGGCCGACCGCAAGGCCGAGGCAACCCTGGCCGCCATTGCCCGCGCCAGCGGCTTCCGCGAGGTGAGTTTTCAGTATGAGCCCATCGCCGCGGCCTATCACTACGAACGCCAGATCGACCGTGAGGAACTGGTGCTGATCGCCGACATCGGCGGCGGCACCTCGGACTTTTCCCTGATCCGGCTCTCGCCGCAACGGGCTCGGGTCGCGGACCGACGCGACGATCTGCTGGCCAACGGCGGCGTGCACATAGGCGGTACCAACTTCGACCAGCAACTGAGTCTGGCCGGGGTGATGCCCCTGCTCGGCTATCGCAGCAAGCTCAAGCGCGGTATCGAAATGCCCTCCAGCTACTACATGAACCTGGCCACCTGGCACACCATCAATCAAGCCTATACCCGCCGCACCTGGGCCGACCTGCAAGAGCTGTATCTGGACACCCAGGCACCTGAAGCCATGGACCGGCTGTTCAAGCTGATCCGCGAACGCGCCGGCCATTGGCTGGCAATGCAAGTAGAAGAAGCCAAGATCGCCTTGTCCGCTGGCGATAGCGCCATCCTGCATCTGGATCGGCTGGCCCCGGATCTGCGCCACACGCTGACCCGGATCGAGTTCGAACAGGCTTCGACGCAGTTGGTAGAGCGGATAGAAGCCACCCTGAGCGCTTTGCTGGCACAGGCCGGCGTGCATTGCGAGGCAGTGGATACAGTGTTTTTCACCGGCGGTGCCAGCGGCGTGCCGCTGCTGCGCGAACGCATCGCAGCCCTGTTGCCCCAGGCACGGCGCATAGAAGGCGACTTGTTCGGCAGCATCGGCGCAGGCCTCGCGGTAGAGGCGCAACGCCGCTACGGCTGACGACACCACCCGGCGACTGCTCCTCGGCTATGCGGTCGCTTGCAAGTGCTAAAGTTCAGCTGGCGGCGGATGACCGCTTACTGGCCAGTATCAGACTGGTGCTTTCAATTGACGAATTCTGTATTGGCGGTTAAAAAAGTTCTCAACACCATTGATCCGAAGACGATATTTATGAGGCTGGATAGTATCTATTGAACCGGCGTGCGATGCACGCTTCCAAAGAATTTACAGTACGTCTTACATTGCTATCGCATGGGAAAGGCAGTACATTTGCGAGACCTGCAAACCCGGACTGATCCATGCCCCGCAACAAGTGTGAAACCCTGTCCATTCGGACAACCGCCG
Organism: Gallionellaceae bacterium; assembly: GCA_041488395.1. Lineage (GTDB taxonomy): Bacteria > Pseudomonadota > Gammaproteobacteria > Burkholderiales > Gallionellaceae > 39-52-133. Next base: position 2,096 of record JBGPPE010000040.1, on the reverse strand, counting down.
AGATCAAGGACTTGATCCGTCTGGCTGCCGAGCGGGAGCATCGCTCCGTTGCCTCCATGCTGGAGGTGCTGGTTCTTGCTCATGCAGAGCAGACCGGCCTCACGACCAGCGCCAAGCCAAAAAAAAACAACAAGAAATGAGCCGATGAGCGCCAACACCTTGCAAAATATTTCCAAAATTGAAGACAGTCTGTGGGAGGCCGCCGACCAACTGCGTGCCAATTCCAAGCTGACCAGCAGCGAATACTGCATGCCGGTGCTGGGCGTGATTTTCCTGCGCCATGCCACCAACCGCTACCAGGCCGCGCTACAGGCTATCGAGGCCGATCAGGTTGCCGGGAAAATGCCCAAGCGCACACTGGTCAAAGGCGATTTCATCAAGCGCCGCGCGCTGATGCTGCCGGAGGTCGCGCGCTACGATCATCTGCTCAAGTTGCCCTCCGGCGCCAATCTCGGCGCGGCATTGGTCGAGGCCATGAATGCCATCGAGGCCGATTTCGAGCCGCTGGCCGGGCAGTTGCCCAAGGACTACGACCGCTTCGAGAACAAACTGCTCGAAGACCTGTTGCGCAATTTCGACTCGGAAGCATTGCGCAAGGCATCTGGCGATGTGTTCGGTCGCATCTACGAATATTTCCTGATGAAGTTCGCCATGCAGGGCGCGCAGGATAACGGCGAATTCTTTACCCCGCCTTCGCTGGTGCAGACCCTCGTTAACGTCATCGAGCCCGACCATGGCGTGGTGTTCGATCCCGCTTGCGGCTCCGGCGGTATGTTCGTGCAATCCAGCCACTTCATCGAACATGAAGGGCTGGACACGATGAAGCGCGTCACCTTCTACGGCCAGGAAAAAACCGCCACCACCATCCGCCTCGCCAAGATGAATCTGGCGGTGCATGGGCTGGAGGGCGACATCCGCGAAGCCAATTCCTTCTACGACGACGTACACCGTTTGCAGGATGGCCGCGCGCTGTGGGGCAACTGCGATTTCGTCATGGCCAATCCGCCGTTTAACGTGGACATGGTGGATGCCGAGCGCGTCAAGGACGACCGCCGCCTGCCCTTCGGCCTGCCCGGCGTGAACAAGGACAAGCGCGTATCCAACGGCAACTACCTGTGGATTTCCTACTTCCACAGCTACCTGTCGGACAAGGGGCGTGCCGGTTTCGTCATGTCCTCGCAGGCCAGCAGCGCCGGACATGGCGAAAAGGAAGTGCGGCGCAAGCTGGTGGAAAGCGGCGATGTGGACGTGATGATCGCCATCCGCTCCAACTTCTTCTACACCCGCACCGTGCCCTGCGAACTGTGGCATTTCGACAAGTCAAAACCCCCTCTCCCGCAAGCGGGAGAGGGCGGGGGAGAGGGTACGGCGTTAAACCACAAAGGCAACGTCCTGATGCTCGATGCCCGCAACATCTACCGCAAGGTCACGCGCAAGATTTACGACTTCAGCCCCGAGCAGCAGTCCAACCTCAACGCCATCGTCTGGCTGTATCGCGGGCAGCGCGAGCGCTTCCTCGGACTGGTAGCGGACTACTGCACCCGCCTCGCAACCGAAAGCGCCGCCATCACCCCGGCGCTCACCACCTTTGAAACCCAGCTTACGGCCAGCCGTGCGCCGTTGGCAGCGTTCGCCGCAAGCGTGGCCGATCTCAATGCCATGCCGCCAGAGCAGAAGCAACCCTTCGCCGATGCCATGGCCGAATGGGCAGAAGCCGCCAACGCCTACGTTGCCGACCGCGCTACCCTGACAGAAGCTCTTGTAGGGTGGGCACGCACCTGTGCCCACGCGGATTCAAAGAAGAGCAACGCAGCTCAACACACCGCGAGACAAACCTTCGACCCCTTGGCAGATGCCGCGCGCGGCCTCATCAAACAGATCGACCTGCTCTACAAACTCGCTGCCCGCGCCGCGCAGCTCGCGCAAGAACTGTCCGCAGATGAAACCGCCGCCGAATTTTTAGACCGCCGCGCCACCAACAAACTCATCAAACAACTCGACGAAGCCCGCAAAGCCGCCGTCGAACAACTCAAGGCCGCGACCTATCTCCACCGCCAGATCGTCTGGTTGCAAGACCGCTTCCCCAACGCCGAAAT
>JBGPPE010000039.1:0-21785 GCA_041488395.1 Gallionellaceae bacterium | reverse complement strand
TGCCACCGGCAGCGTGACCATGGAACTGGACACTTATCTGGGTTACAAGAGCAGTTTCGCCGACGACCTGGGCTATGACGTTGGCTTTATTCGCTACAATTATCTGGGCGATTACACAGCTGCGGCCCCTTTGGTTAAAGCTGATACCGCAGAAATTTATGCAGCCATCAGCTACAAATTCCTGACTGCGAAATATTCATACGGTGTACTCGACCAGTTCCTGACTGCTCCTGGAGCCAAAGGCACCAGCTACATCGAGCTGAATGCCAGCTACACCATCCCGGACACCACCTACACCCTGAGCGCCCACGTGGGCAAACAGACTTACAAGGGTGATTTCTCTGATGCACTGGATGCAGCCGGTACTCCTGCAACCTATAACGACTATAAAGCAGGCGTGGCCAAGGATATCAGCGGCTACGTGTTGGGACTGGCTTATTCCAATACTGATGCCAAAGACGGTGGTTTCTACACCTATGCAGGCAAAGGTGGTAATTGGGGCCGTGGCATGACAACCGTATCCCTGACTCATTCGTTCTAGGAACGCCCGGCAACGGAGGGCTGCTTTTGTGCCATGAATGCGCATCGCTCAGGCCATGCGCATTTTGCTTTCTGGCATAGGCCTGGTTCATGACGAGCAATTTATCCGGACAGCTGATTATTGATACATTTTTTATACCTGATAGCCAACTATTTATCCTGTTTTTACGCTGATTTTCATAGCATGCATCCATCCTAAAAGGAGGATGGAATGAAACGTATTACTGCAGTGTTGAGAGAGTCGGAAGCGATGGCGGTGCGCAAGGCAGTCTGTGTTGCCGGGGGGGATCGTGTCGTGATTACCCCGCTCGCATACCGTATGTGCGGGGTCGATATGATGGACATCTACAGCGAGAAGATGGCCGCAGGCTTTAACAAGTATGTGCAGCTTGACGTGATGGCAGATAACAGACTGTATGGAAACATTGTTTCTATCATTCGAAGAGTCGCACAGACCGGGAGCATTGTGCTTGCTCCAGGTCAGGGTGGGCATGCTCATGCAAGGTGCCTGAAATGATCAATATCATGGTGCCGTTGCTTGCCGTACTCGCCATCGTCGTTCCACTTGTAGTGGCGTATGTCATCGTGTTAATGCAGTCGCGCAGGCCGACCTGCAGTTGCAGGAAAGAATTGGTAAGCACAGTTGCTGATCCGCTGCAGAGCAGGGAAGAATTTTCCCATGCAGAAGAAAAATATGGTGTGCGCTATTGTTGTGTTCGAGAGTGGTTTTAGTTTGAACTGCCTCAATAATAAGGAACTTTCATAATGAAAACGGATGTTCAGAAAAATTCAAATCATGTATGCGGTTATTGCCAGACCTTTCTGGAGCATAAAGAACCAGACCTGCTTACTCTCAAGCAGGTTCAGGAAATCGAAGCCAGAATCAGTCAAGGATGGAGGTTGCGCGGGGATCTGCTACGTTTGATCCACGACGTGAAGCATTACCTTGTGTAACGGCTGCGATGAGTCGTGTTGCAAAGCTTTCTGGGCTGGTCAAGCTTTCTGGGCTGGTCAAGCTTCCCAGCCTTCCTCGGCTCCCGAAGCTGGGCAAGCTTCCCAGCCTTCCTCGGCTCCCGAAGCTGGGCAAACTTCCCAGCCTTCCTCAGCTCCCGAAGCTGGGCATGAAGCTACGGACGACACGGCCTCTCACGGAAGCCGGGATAAAGTGCAGTAATTCACGCCGACAGCGGTCGCAGCGTATTCCAGCCGCACGGGACAACTTGTTGTAAACTTTTACTTATGATGACCACGACAGCTTCAGATCATATCGTCCGCCATTTCCGCGAAGTCCTTTTCTGGCCAGTGCAACTGATGCCGCTGGCGAATGGCGGGAGCGCACAACCCCACTGGGAGATGCTGGCACAGAGCGTCGATAGCAATCCATGGCACAGGCTGGAAGACAAGTTTCAGGCGGGGGGGACAGGTTTTGAGGAAAGACACTACAAGGAATTTGTTACCTTTCTTCCCTATGTGCAGCGTTTCATCTACGGCGAAAGTCACAGTCACGTTTCCCATAATGCTGATGACACTCTAGGTGAATCGGCTATTAAAATATTTCGGCGGCGAGATGTCGATACCTTGCGGTTGGTGTTGCGCGAATCCGAAGCACCCATCATGCTGGCTGTGGAGCATATCGAGCTCTGGTTCTTCGACGATATCAACGTAGCTTTCCTCAAGGTGGAGTTGTCTGCCTGCGACCTGCCATTTGCCGTGGCATGCGACCTGTTATACCGCTTTGGTCGTGCCTACCCGACAGGTTGGGATTTAGATGGTCATGGCAAACACAATGCCTACCGTGCCGAGTGGTTGTCAGCAGATGGTGCTGTGCTCGCCATGTCCGATTCGGCTAATCAGGAGAAATTTCTTTCCTATACCCGTAAACACCGTTCACCGGGCATTTCCGCCCACTGGGATTTTCTTCTGCGCCCGCTAGTGTTGGATCCGTCTGAGGAAAACGGAATCCTGCGTTACCGTCAGATCGAATACCATCGGATGCCATTGATGGCTTTTCTGGCAGTGGACAATCCGCGCGACATGAGTCGTGAAAATTGGCTTCGTCTCGGTTTGGTCGCTACCTTGCATCCCGATGAGGCACTACCCAAGCATGATCAGGACGTGAGCGAGTTCGAATCGCGTTACTGTTATGACCGCTTCTGGACAGATACTCAGGCCGGCCCCAATACCCGCTTTATCTGCACTGGTCGTGCTTTCATCGTGGTTGGAGATGCGCGTGCAGAGTATTTTTGTGACCAGACACGTGGCATTTTGTCCCAGTTCCGTCACCAATACGTTTTGTTGTTCCTGATTGCACATTTTCACCGTGCGTCGTTGTTGGTGTTTTCCGATCGTATGGTGGATGCAGTGCATGATTTGGACATCCGCATTTCGCAATCCATAAGCCGCTTTCGACGCCGAGTTTACGGTGGTTTCGAGGCATTTCTGCGCTTTACCCACCGCTACTGGTTTCATGAGCTGTCCGAACGATCACATGTGCAGGCACTCTACCGGCTGTGCAGTAAACATCTAGGCAACGATGGACTGTATCAGGAGGTGAAGGAGGAACTGCAGGACATGAGCCAGTATCTCGACAGTAATGCGCAGCGCCAGCAATCCACCACCATCGTTCGTCTCACTGTGGTGACCACGTTCAGCATGGTCGGTGCCGTGGCTACCGGCCTGCTAGGCATGAATCTCATTGCTGAGGCTGAGGCACCGATATCCACGCGTCTGGCTTATTTTTTTATCACCGTGCTTATTACTGCACTGCTTATGTTGTTGGCCATTCTCAAGTCTAAACAGCTCTCCGATGTAATGGATGTGTTATCCGATGACCAGAAGAGTTTGCGCACTCGCCTGGATTCTCTGGGTAAGGCGTGGCAGCGCAGTCCAAGACCATGAACGATACGAACCAACGCCCCGATCCTGACGCATTGCTGGAAAAGGTGCAACGCGCCGAAGCCATCCGTCGGCGTGGCCGCCTGAAAATATTCTTCGGCGCCTCTGCCGGCGTCGGCAAAACATTCGGCATGTTGCTGGCTGCGCGCGAGCGGCGCGCAGAGGGGCTGGATGTGGTAGCCGGCTATGTGGAGACGCATAAGCGTGCCGAGACAGAGCAGTTGCTGGAGGGCCTGGAAATCCTGCCACCGCGCATGGTGGAATACCGCGATACGCAATTGCGCGAGTTTGATCTGGACGCCGCGCTCAAGCGACAACCGGCGCTGATCCTGGTGGACGAATTGGCGCATACCAATGCACCGGGTTCGCGTCATCCCAAGCGCTGGCAGGATGTGGACGAGTTGCTGGAGGCTGGTATTGATGTCTATACCGCGATCAATGTGCAGCATATTGAAAGCCTCAACGACGTGGTCTCGCAGATCACCGGCATCCCGGTATGGGAGACTGTGCCCGACGCGGTGCTGGAGGGCGCGAATGAAATAGAGCTGATTGATCTTCCCCCTGATGAATTGTTGCAGCGGATGAAGGAAGGCAAGGTCTATCTGCCGCAGCAGGCTGAGCGCGCGGCGCAAAATTTCTTCCGCAAGGGCAACCTGATTGCGCTGCGTGAGCTGGCACTGCGTCGTACTGCAGACCGTGTTGATGCACAGATGCGTGACTACCGCGAAGATCATGCCATTCGGGATGTATGGCAAGTTAAGGAACGGCTACTGGTTTGCATCGGGCCGGGCGGCAATGCGGAAAACCTGGTGCGCTCAGCCTACCGATTGGCGCAGTTGCTTAAGGCCGAGTGGATTGTGGTGTATATCGAGACGGCGAAACTGCAGCGGCTTTCCAGGGAGCAGCGCGACGCAGTGTTGAGCACCCTGAAACTGGCCGAAGAACTGGGCGCGGAGACGGTTACGCTGAGCGGTTACCGGCTGGCCGAGGAGGTAATTTCATATGCCCGCACCCGCAATGCCAGCCGTATTGTGCTGGGCAAGCCGACACTGACAGGATGGAAGCGCTGGCTATTCGGGTCGCTGGTTGACACCATTGTCCGCCAGGCCAGCGATATAGACATTCATGTGGTGGGCAAGGAATCCGATTTCCTGTCACAGACGAAAGAGAACCCCTATTTCTCGCGCAGTCGCCTATACCTTGGGCTTGCATCCGAGGAGCCGCGTCCATTGTTCAAGTGGCGTGTCGGCTACCTGTGGGCAATTGCCGCGACAGCCACCTGCACCGCCATAGCCTGGCTTATGCTGGACCGTTTCGACCTGGCTAACCTGATCATGGTTTATCTGCTCGGGGTGGTAGTGGTTGCTGCGCGTTACGGGCGCGGCCCATCGGTGCTGAGCTCACTCCTGAGCGTGGTGTTGTTTGATTTCTGCTTCGTGCCACCACGATTCAGCTTTGCCGTTTCGGATAGCCAATACCTGATTACTTTTGCCGTCATGCTGCTGGTGGCGCTGGTGATCAGCAGCATGACGGCAAGCATCCACCACCAGATCAAGATAGCTGGCCACCGCGAGCGGCGAATTGCCTCGCTATACGCCATGAGCCGCGAACTGGCCGCGACTCGCGGTGAGGAAAATATGGTGCGCATTGCGGTCAAACATGTAGCGGAGGTATTTGAAGCACAGGCAGTGGTGTTGCGGCCCAATGAGACGGGGCGCATTGTTTATCCCAAAGGCGAGGGGGCCGCGCAATCCTGTCATGGCAGCGATCTGAGTGTGGCACAGTGGGTGTATGACCACGGGCAGATGGCTGGACAGGGAACGGACACCTTGCCGGGTGGCGAAGTGGTTTACCTGCCGCTGAAAGCTTCTTCTGGAATGATAGGCGCGCTGGCCTTGTTGCCACTTAACCCGGCGCGGCTTGCTTTGCCCGAGCAGCAGCGGCTGCTGGAAACTTTTACCAGCCAGATTGCGCTGGCACTGGAGCGGGCCGGGTTGGCGGCAGAAGCGCAGAGCGCCCAGTTAAAAATCGAAACAGAGCAGCTGCGCAATACCTTGTTGTCTGCGATCTCGCATGATTTGCGCACGCCGCTGGCAGCGATTGTGGGGGCATCCAGCAGTCTGGTGCGTGACGGTGACAGGCTGACCAGCCATGCACGCAACGAGCTCGGGCAGGCTATTTATGACGAGGCCATACGCATGGCCGGCCTGGCGAATAATCTTCTGGACATGGCACGGCTTGAGGCGGGTACTATCGTGCTGAACAGGCAATGGCAACCACTGGAAGAGGTGGTCGGCGGTGCGTTGGCCGGACTGACCGCGCGCATGGTTGACCATCCGGTGACCGTCAAACTGCCGCATAACTTGCCTTTGGTCGAAATAGACAGTCTGCTGATCGAGCGGGTGTTTGTGAATCTGCTGGAAAACGCGGTGAAATACACGCCACCCGGAACCCCTGTCGAGATTTCCGCTACAACCGGGCAGAGCGAATTGGTGGTAACCGTCGCCGATCGGGGGCAGGGAATTCCGGCCGGGGAAGAACAGCGCATCTTCGAAAAATTCCACCGCGTCGCCAGCGAAGGCAACCAGGGCGGTGCAGGGCTGGGACTGACTATTTGCCGAGCCATCCTGGAGGCGCATGGCGGACGGATATGGGCGGATAATTTGCCTTCCGGCGGAGCAGCATTCCACTTTGCGTTGCCATTGAGCGAGCCGCCATCTTTGATCGAGGAAGTTACTCAGGCATGAACAATTCCAGCACCATAATCGTCATCGAAGACGAAGCGCAGATACGACGCTTTCTGCGGACTGCGCTGGCTGCGGAAGGCTATCAGGTAATTGAAGCGGAAACCGGCAAGCAGGGTTTGACTGAGGCTGCAACGCGTAAGCCGGAACTGGTCATTCTCGATCTCGGCCTGCCCGATATGGATGGCATCGAAGTAGTCAAGGAGTTGCGTACATGGTCTTCCGTGCCCGTCATCATCCTGTCCGCACGTTCACAAGAAAGTGACAAAATTTCCGCTCTGGATGCGGGAGCGGATGATTATCTGATCAAACCTTTCGGCGTAGGTGAATTGCTGGCGCGGATACGCGTGGCATTGCGCCATGTTTCTTCTGCTGCGAACGGGGATGAAGAAGGCGTCTTTTGCCTGGACGAATTGAGGGTGGACATGGTTCACCGCAAGGTCACCGTCAGTGGCGCAGAGGTTCATCTCACCCCGATTGAATACCGCCTGCTAACCGTGCTGGTAAAGCATGCAGGCAAGGTGCTGACGCATCGCTTGCTGCTCAAAGAAGTCTGGGGGCCAAACTATGTGGAGCGTGCGCACTATCTGCGTATCTATATGGGCATCCTGCGCCACAAACTTGAAAAAGATCCTGCACGCCCACGTTTCCTGCTGACGGAAGTTGGTGTGGGTTACCGACTGGCTGTTATTTGATTGCTTGTATCAGGTCATGGCAATTGCCACACTTCCCTGTAGCTGCCGATAGCCAGCTTCCGTTATGGGCCTGTTTTTGCCTGTCGTACCAATACACTCATTTACCACTGCCACGCAGAATCGCGGGAAGTTTCTCGCTGCGCCCGATCAGGAACAGCCCCAGTTCATCCAGCAATGGCTGAGTGATAGCGGCCGGTTCAAGTGTGAATGAAATCTGGCCGAAATCTTCCAGGTTGCGGGTGACCACATCTATCTTGTCCGTTTCATAGTTGCCCTGAAAGCTGATCTGCAGCGGTAAAGCAGGGTCCAGGCGCGCCTCCAGCCATTCCTGAGTGGGTCTTTTGTGGATCTCATCCAGATCATCCAGCACGCGCAGCCGCAGGTGCTGCAGCTCTCGTTTCAGCGCATCAAATTGTCCCCATGGTCGCTTGAGCAGCAGCGGCTCTGGTGCAACCAGGTTAACGCTGAAGGCGACATAAGCCCAATGTGCCTCTTCCGCCATGCTCTGCTTGCGATAGTCAACCGTCGCGCCCTGCCACTTCAGGTTGCTGAACACAGCTCTCGCATCCAGGCGGTATATGCGCTTGATGGCGGGCTCCACGGCATTCACATGGCGGGCAAACGGAATAAAGAATTTGAGCACGTGCTCCAGTGCGTCGTGCACGCGACGAGCCCGCGCCTGTTTGTCCTCATCGCTGGACTGCCTGCTGTCCAAATTCTGTTTTGCTTCCAGCGCCAGGCTCGCCAGCAAGCCGGATAGCGCGGGTGCGGGCACCTCTGCAACCTTTTGCACGGGTGCAACCGCGGCGGCAATTTTCAGCGTCGGCTCTTCTACTTCCGGCTCTTTGTAAATGACGGACTGGCTGATCTCGCTGCTGATTTCACGGCGCGATTGCGCCAGACGGTTTTCGAAGTCGGCCAGATTAAAGGCGACTGCCGCGCTGAGCTGATTTCCCCCCTGTGTCGCGGCGGCTGCTTCGAGCTTGAGTGTTCTCTCTGCATCGGCGCTGCCGCCCACGGGCTGGGGAGGCGCCAAGGCCAGCCTGAGTGACTTTAAAAACTCTGCGGCCGTCTGGAAGCGGTCTTGCGGGCGCTTGGCCAGCGCTTTCTTCACCACTTCATCCAGCGCCTTCGACACCCCCGGAATTTTCAGCTCGCCCGGCAGCACCGGCGCCTGATGCATCACCTTCTGCATGATCATGGTCAGGTTGCTGCCGCTGAAGGGGCGCTCGCCGGTGAGCAGCTGATAGAGCAGAACGCCAGCGGAATAGAGGTCGCTGCGTCCGTCCACGTTCTGTCCCATGAATTGTTCAGGCGACATGTAAACCGGGGTGCCGAGCACCGTGCCCGCCTGCGTGAGATCGGAAGACTCGATCTTGGCGATGCCGAAGTCGGCGATCTTTATTCTGTCGCCCTGGATTCTGTCACCCGGGGTAATCAGGATATTGGACGGCTTGATGTCGCGATGCACCACGCCGCGACCATGCGAATATTCCAGCGCTTCCAGCAGCTGGTACATGATGTTGGCGGCTTCGCTGATCTGGAATTTTTTGGCGTTATCGAAATGCTCTTTCAGCTCCACCCCCGCGAGCAGCTCCATGGCAATAAATGCCATGTCGCCTTCTTCGCCGTATTCGTAGATGGCAACAATATTGGGGTGGCTGAGGCGGCCGGCGGCCTGTGCTTCGCGGCGGAAGCGGCCAAATATCTCGGCGGCTTCGGATTGATCTATCAGCGATTTCTGGATGGTCTTGATGGCGACGGTGCGCTCGATAAAGGGATCAAACCCCTCGTACACGATACCCATCGCACCCCGGCCAAGCTCGCGCCTGATCTCATATTTACCCAGTTTTTTTAGCACCGCTTATCCCGAAAATTTCAGTCACCGAACTCATGGTAACGTAGCCATGAAAAAAACTAAATCGTTTGCTGCCATTCCTGCAACAGGCCGCTAATCCGCAGCTGTCAGCATCTCCTGCAGCTTCTTCTCGCTTTGCGCCCCGAGATGCACGCGGCGTATCACCCCATCCTGCACCAGCACAAAGCTGGGCGTGGCGGCGATATGGAAAGCCCTGGCCAGCTCCTGCGCTTCTTCGATATTGATCTTGATCAGGTTGGCATGCGTCGTCTGCATACGTTCCACCAGCGGCGTCATCGCCCGACACGGGCCGCAGTGCGGTGCATAAAAGTAATACACGCGCCGGCGCATAGACTGAGCCGCTCCATCCACCGCTGCCGTGTCAGGCACTGCCCTGCCTTCGGCGCGCCTTGCCCGCCGTGCAATATAAAACTGGAACAGGTACATCGCTGCCACCAGTCCGACAAAAAGATAAAACGGCCAATCCATGCTCAGGTCCCCGCGTAACTGAATATGCCAACTCCCCCGCCATTGCGCCGCCAGCCGATAAACCGAACAGTGCCTGCTCATCGAAAGCTGGCCGCGCAGCACGGACGCGGGGGCTATCTTAGCCAGCTGATGGTAAAATCGCCACCTCCCATGTGCGGCCGCTACGGTCGGCCGCCAGAGTTTCTCCCAACCACACGCAGTCAGGAAGTAAACGATTCATGTCCACAATCAATGTTGATGTTCTGCTGGTCGGCGGCGGCGTAATGAGCGCCACGCTCGGCACCATGCTGATGCAGCTCGACCCCACCCTCAAGGTCGCCCTGGTGGAGCGGCTGGACCATGTGGCGCACGAGAGCACGGATGGCTGGAACAACGCCGGCACCGGCCATGCCGGCTACTGCGAGCTGAACTACACGCCGCTGCAAGCCAACGGCCACGTCGAGGTGAAGCGCGCGCTGGCGATCAATGCCGATTTCGAAGTGACGCTGCAGTTGCTCTCCTACCTGGTGGAACAGAAACAGTTGCCACCGCCCACTACTTTCATCAATGCCACGCCGCACCAGAGCTTTGTCTGGGGCAAGGAAGATGTGGCGTTTCTGCGCAAGCGCCATGCCGCGCTGAGTGCGCATCCGCAGTTTGCCGACATGGAATTCAGCGAAGACCCCGCCGTGCTGCAGCGCTGGATGCCGCTGATCATGCAGCAGCGCGACCCGGCGCAGCCGGTGGCCGCCACGCGCGTGCCCTACGGCAGCGACATCGACTTCGGCGCACTCACGCGCGGCATGATTGCCAGCCTGAGCGAGAACCCCAATTTCCAGCTGCTGCTCAACCACGCGGTGCGCAGTCTCAAGCAGGACAAGCACGGCCGCTGGCACGTGCACGTGCACGACAACAAAAACAACCACAGCCGCACCATCAACGCCGGCTTCGTGTTTCTCGGCGCGGGCGGCGGCGCGCTGCCGCTGCTGCAGAAATCCGGCATCCCGGAAAGCCGCGGCTATGGCGGCTTCCCGGTGAGCGGACAGTGGCTGGTGTGTCAGAACCCGGACATCGTGCGCCAGCACCACTCCAAGGTGTATGGCAAGGCGCCGCTGGGCGCACCGCCGATGTCGGTGCCGCACCTGGATACGCGCATCATCAACGGCAAGCCGGCGCTGCTGTTCGGCCCCTATGCCGGCTTCTCCACCAAGTTCCTCAAGCAGGGGTCATTCCTCGACCTGCTCAAGTCGGTGACGCCCACCAACCTCAAGCCGATGATGGCAGCCGGCTGGGACAACATGAACCTGACCCGCTATCTGATCGGCGAAGTGATGCAGACGCGCCAGCAACGCCTGAGCGCGCTGCACCACTTCTACCCCACTGCCCGCAATGAAGACTGGCACCTGGCCCACGCCGGCCAGCGCGTGCAGATCATCAAGCAGTGCAGCCAGAAAGGCGGCCGCCTCGAATTCGGCACCGAAGTCGTCCACGCCGCCGACGGCACCCTCGCCGCCCTGCTCGGTGCATCACCCGGCGCCTCCACCTCGGTGCCGGCGATGATCCGCATCATCGAGCGCTGCTTCGCCCAGCAGATGCAAAGCAGCGCATGGCAAAGCCACATGCAGGCCATGGTGCCTTCCTATGGCCAATCGCTGATCGACAATGTGGAGTTGTTGCAGGTGGTGCGCAAGCGGAATCTGGAAACGCTGGGCTTGGTGCGCGGTTAAGGGAGACGCAGCGCAGCTCCTCCGTTCGTGGTGAGCCTGTCGAACCATGAACGGAGGACAACCGCAAATCAACGTGCAGCGTAATTCACCCTTCGACACACTCAGGGCGAACGGACTTATTCAACGCTCCCCGCCCCCAATTCAAGAATAAAGAATAACGACCGTATGGATACCCCAAGCTGGCTGCTGCTGATTACCCTGCTCGCGCTGGGCTGGTACTGGCTCAACAGCCTGCACGCACTGGAAGTGGCGCGCAAGGCCGGCAAGAAAGTGTGCGACGAACTGGATCTGCAATTTCTCGATGACACCGTCGCCAGCACCCGGCTGCGCCTGGCGCGCAACCCCGCCGACCGCCGCGTGTTTCACCGCACCTATCGCTTTGAATTCAGCGAGACCGGCAATACCCGCCGCGAAGGCCAGCTCATCCTGCTGGGTGACCAGCTCGAATCGGTCACGCTGGAACCGTATCAGATATTGCCCTGAGGCTTGCCCTCACGTGGGCCGGGCGCCGCCGGCAAAGGCGAGAAACTGCCAGTCTCCTCGATCTTGAGCATCGGATGCCGTCACTTTAATAGCTGCGCTTGATTGTCTTGAAGAGGCCCCGCAAACTCCCCCGATACAACCACACCACGCCACAGACTCCGTAAAGGGCAAGTGAAGCGAAGAAATTCGCTTCGCGCATCGCCTCCAGCGCAGCGGGGTTCATGTAGTGCCAGTACAGCCAGTAACAGCCATCCACGGTGAACCAGGTGGCGAACAGTGCGCCCGGCAGGTGCTGCCACCTGCGCTCCAGCAGCACGCGCAATGACCACGGTGCGGTGAGGTAGGCGAGGATGGCCATGATGAAGCTGATCGGGATGTCCCAATCCGGGGCCTGGTAATAGAAAGCGCCGGCGATCAGCAGAGCGATGCCGATGGCCAGCGTGATGAGTTTCCAGGGGCGGAGGTATTCGTTCATGGTTCGACAAGCTCACCACGAACGATCTTATTTGCGGCGCTTGTTCTGCATTTCTTCCTTGCAGGCCGGCGAGAGGGTGTCTTCATGTTGTTTGAGGCAGCGCAGGATGCGGCCACCGCCGGGTTTGATGTCTTTGCAGCTCTTCTCGGCATCGGCCTTGCAGGCTTCGGCAAATTCCTTCACGCGCTCCCTGGCCTTGGCGATGTTCTGCTTGCAGGCGGGGGAGAGTTCATTCTCGTGCTCCTTCATGCATCTGGCGATGCGCCCTTCGCCCTGCTGCACGCCCTTGCAGAATCTGGCAGCGTCTTCGACACAGGGTTTGCTGGTTTCTTCGGCATACACATTGGCCGCCATGGCCAGGCAGAATGCGCCGGCCACCAGGCTGAGGCCGCGCCATTGCGGGATGGAATTTTTCGGGATGTGCTTCATGAACAGCTCCTTTGCATTGGGTTTATCAGTCACTACCAGTGCGATTAACGGGGCGCTGCGGGTTTCGTTGACCAGGCTACTGCCCTCACCCCGCGCTGCACGAAAAGTCTTTCAGGCAGCTGCGACCAGAAGGATTGCTGGTGTCGCACAAGAACAGCCATTGCCAGGGCAAGGGAATTTGCGCGGATGGGCAGCAGTGTCTGCCGGATCAATACCCGAACTCCCCCAGCCACTGCCCCTTGCGGAAGTCGATGTTGAGCCAGTGCGGCACAAAGGCCTGCACATTCTGAATGGGGAAGTCATCGGAGGGAGTTTCGCCGTGCACGGAGGAAGCGGCGCAGTGGCGCGTCATCAGGGTGTGCAGGCGCAGGGAGAGTTTGTCGGTTACCGCCACGCTTTCGCCGGCCTGCTCCAGAAAGTGCACGCGCTTGCGCAGCAGGCAGGAAAACAGCAGTTCCATTTCCACCAGCAGCGGGCTGCTGCGCTGCGCCAGGGCGGCCTCGGCGGCTTTGCTCAAACGGATTTCGACAGTCTTGCCGTGTAATGCAGCCTGCATGATGTTGTCTCCCTGTGATGAAACCGGACTCTGCCAACAGTGTCTTAACATTTACCCGCGATTGGCGCAGTTTTTACCTTGCCTTATATTGTGTAACGCTAGCATTTTTTCCGATCATACGGCCATACCGGCCACACCGAAAGCAAGCATATGAGCAAACTGTTTTCTCCCTACACATTGCGCGAGCTGGAATTCAGAAACCGGGTTTTCGTTTCCCCCATGTGCCAGTACTCGGCACAGGATGGCCTTGCCAGTACCTGGCACCTGGTGCACCTCGGCAGCCGTGCTGTCGGCGGTGCCGGGCTGGTGATGGTGGAGGCCACCGCGGTGACGCCCGAGGGACGCATCTCGCCGCAGGATATGGGCCTCTGGTCGGAGCGCCATACCGAAGCGCTGGCGCCGATCGCGCGCTTTATCCGCGCGCAGGGGGCGGTGCCGGCCATCCAGCTGGCCCATGCCGGACGCAAAGCCTCTACCGATGCGCCCTGGCTCAGCCGCGGTGCGCTGACGCCGGGCAACGGCGGCTGGCAGGTAGTGGCACCCAGCGCCGTTGCGTTTTCTGCCGGCTCGCCGCAGCCACGCGCATTGGCCGCAGGCGAGATGGATGCAGTGGTGGCGGCCTTCGTGGCGGCCGCCAAACGCAGTCTGTCAGCCGGTTTTGAGGTGGTAGAACTCCACATGGCACACGGCTATTTGCTGCATCAGTTCCTGTCACCGCTCAGCAACCGCCGCAGCGACGCTTACGGCGGCAGCCTGGAAAACCGTGCCCGCCTGCCGCTGCAAGTGGCGCGTGCCGTGCGCGAGGTGTGGCCGCAGCAGCTGCCGCTGTTCGTGCGCATTTCCGCCAGTGACTGGGCAGAGGGCGGCTGGGATCTGGCGCAGTCGCTGCAGCTTTGCCGCTGGCTAAAAGAAAGCGGTGTCGACCTGATCGACTGCTCCAGCGGCGGCACAGTACCCGATGCAATCATGCCGGCCGGCCCCGGCTTTCAGACACCTTTCGCCGCCGCCATCCGCCGCGAAAGCGGCATCGCCGTAGGCGCCGTCGGCCTGATCACCGCAGCCGCACAGGCCGAGCAGATCGTGGCCACCGGGCAGGCCGACGCGGTTTTCCTCGCCCGCGAGTTGTTGCGCGATCCCTACTGGCCGCTGCATGCGGCGCGCAAGCTGGGGGTGGATGTGGCGTGGCCGCAGCAATACGAGCGCGCCAAGCCGGCCTGAGGCAAGCGCTATTTGCACCCTGCGGCCGCAGGGCAACCACCGGGCAACTTCGCATAGTTCAGGATTGTCTTAGCAGCAGACACTCGGCAGATATATGTTGCCCCTGCCAGGGTTGGACAGTGCAATAATATATTCCCTGCACCCGCCAACACTGCAGCCGTGCAGCCTCACCGTTCGCTGATCCTGGCCGTTCGATCAGCGCCCCATGCCCAGGCATCACACAGGAGGATAGAACATGATCCGCAACCCCATCGACATCGCCAGCCACGTCAGCCCGGAACTGTCCGGCCTCATCGAAACCATCATTGACCAATTGGACACCGACGAGCCAATCACGCTGGCCATGGTTCGTTCATTCATCGCGCACGAGCTGCCAGCCGAGCTCGGTGAAAGCGAAGAAATGCATCATTTCGACCTCGACGAATCGCTTATCGACGAACTCGATATGCTGCTCGACCAGTTCGGCGAATCGGCAGCAGCCATCGACTTCGTCTACGCCTTTGCCAGCGAGGCGCTTTCGCGCGCGATAGAAGCCGCCATGAACGACGAGAATCGCGAAAATCCGCTCACCCTTTCGGAGGTCAGGGACGCGCTCGTTGACGGCCTGGGCAGCCGCCTGGTCGGCGATGGCGTGCTGGAAGACGATGAGGCCGACATGCTGATGGCCGAGATCGACAGCCTGATCGAACACTACGGGCCCGATGCCACGGCGGAGGGTTTTTTGCGCTACGAGTAGCGAGCGATCTGGTTCGCCGCCCTTTGTTTTTTTGCTGCGGTGTTTATAAACAACAATGCCATTCTCGCCACTGCGCCTGCTGCTGTTCATCCTGGCCATGGCCTTCCTGGTCATCTTCGTCCAGGTCGGGCTGATCAGCATTGCCTTCGAGAAGCTGGGACTGTCAGAGCACTCGGCCTACCTGCTCCTGCTGTGCACCCTGGTCGGCAGCATGATCAACCTGCCGCTGTTCAGCCTCGATGCCGATAGTGAGGTACCGCCCAGACTGCCGCCGGAAATGATGCGCTGGCCGTTTTTCATGTTGCCGCCGGTGAGCGATAAAATCATGGTCACTGTCAACGTCGGCGGTGCCGTGGTACCGGTCGCCTTCTCGTTCTACCTGATCACCCACAACCCGCTCCACCCGCTGCAGGTCGCAAGCGCAGTGGCGGCCGTTGCCCTGATCGCGCGCACGATCAGCCGGCCACTGCCCGGCATCGGTATCGGCATGCCGGGGCTGATCGCGCCGATTGCCGCCGCGCTGATCGCAACGGTCCTCGACCCGCAGCAGCGTGCGCCGCTGGCCTATATCGGCGGCAGCCTGGGCGTTCTGATCGGTGCCGACCTGTTACGCCTGAATGACATCCGCAAGCTGGGTTCCCCCTACGCTTCCATTGGCGGAGCCGGTACGTTCGATGGGGTATATGTCACCGGCCTGCTTGCGGTGTTGCTGGCGTAGGTGAAGGCTGCGGTCACTTGCAGGCTGCAACTTTAGCGAGGATTGCAGAGTCGGTGAAAGTGATCCACGGCAACCTGAAGATACGAACGTGACATGACTTGCAGCCAGGTCACTTCTCGGCTGTGTTTTTTACCTCGTGCTTTACCCAGCCGACTGCATAGTGCCGCTGGCGCTGCTTATGGAGCCACATGTAGAAGCCTGTGACGCAGAGCACGGCCAGGATCAGGCCGAGCAGATCCACCATCAGCGGCCCATAGCTGCCGAAAATGCGCCCGCTATGCAGATCAAGCAATATGCGCTGCAGCGGCAGCCTGGGTGCCAGGGCGAGTGCGGCCTTATCCATATCCGCGGCGGGCAGCGCTTCGAGGGCAGACCAAACCACCTGGGCAGATTTCAGGCGTTGCCAGCTCAGGGCATCGGCGCTCATAAACTGCCCGCCCTGCGTCTGCAGAACGACAGCTCCGTTAGCCGTACCGATGCGCTCGATTGCCGCAGCCGGAAGACCTTGACCCTCCAGCTTGTCCACCAACTGCCCATCGCTGCGATAAAGATAGACCATGCTGGGCGCAGCAATATAAATAATATCGCCGATCGCCACTGCGCCCACCGTCTCTTCGCCTTCGCCGTGCAGCAAGAGCCCGCCTAGCGCCCAATTTCCCGCGTCGGCAGCAAGATAGTTTTTGTTGAGGCGGTAGCCTTGCAGCACTGGTTTCTGCTGGATGCCGTACCATGAGATCAGCCACGGCGCCGCTATCTGGCGCTTATCCAGATGTAGCGCATCCGAATGGTTAAGGACGATACCCGTTACCGCCAGAACCAGGAAGAACGCTGCCGCGATGGCGCCGATGCGCCCATGCCACTGCCGGAAGATGCGCGTGAAGTGAGCCTGCGAACTCATTTGCGCTGCGCCATGCGATCGAAGTACAGCGCGACGCGTGCCATCCGCTCCATGGCATGAACCGAAAGTGTGGCGCCGGAAATGCCGTCGATTTCCTTGTCCAGCAGATTATCTGCAGACAGGGTGGCCCCCTGGAACTGCCGCAGGAACGCGGAATAACGCACTTCTGCGCCGCGATTTTCTCGATAGACCAGCACCTTGACCTGTTCGATGCGGCCGCCTTTAACGACGAAAGCTGCGGTGATGAAATCTTCCTTGCCGATTTCTTCCAGCACCCATGCAGAGCGGGTTCCATCGTTCCAGTAGCGTTGGCGCAACTGGGTAGGGGCATGGCCGAGGATGTGGGTCACCTCGGTCTGCATTTCCGGCGTGAGCCAGAGCACGCTGGGTTCGGGGGGGTGGCCGAACAGATCCTGCAAAAAACTCTCCGGCTTTTGATAGACGTTGTCCGCTGCAGCAGCAACGGACATACCGCAGGTCATTGCCAATCCGATAATCAGGACGCGCAATATCCAGAATCTACGCAGCACCACACCTGTATGCACAGCCATCCCCGAAAAAATAGCAGGGCAGCTCACGCTGCCCTGTTGATTAGAACATGTATCCCAAGCCGAGATCGATACGGTCTTTGGAGGTGTCAGAACTGAACCTCTGGTAGTCCGCCTTTAGCACGACTTGCGGATGCAGCCTGAAGTTCACGCCTGCGGTCTGAACGCTTTCGTCGTTGAGCGGGTCCGCAGTAAATCCTTCCGCCACCTCGGCTTGCGTATTATATCTTTCGTAACGGTAAAATGGCGTCAAATCCATGTTGCCGTGCTTCCACAGGTGGTATGCGGCCTGTGTGTACCAGCCGTAGAACAGCTTCGGCACCGCCACGCCGGTTGCGGCGCCAACCTGGTCTGCGTCGCCCAGCGTGCCGCGTGCGTACAGGCCCTGCAACTCGAGTTTGCCAGCACTGTATTTGGCATGCAGGTCCCATAGTGTCAGCCGCGCATCCACGCCTTTCAGGAGGAGATTGCTGGCACCGTTCTGGCCAGTCTTGCCGGTAAATATGCCGCCGCCCAGCAACACCCCCGGCTGGAGATAATTCATTGCGCCGTAGACACTGAGATCGTTGGCCTGTGCCAGCTGCATTTCCTGGTGTCCGCTGCGGATGCCAAAGGCAGGATCATCAATTTTCGCCGCGTTAAACCCTGTGGTAATGCCGACATCGTAACGCAGGCCCTCGGCCACTTCTCCATAAACACCGACCCCGCCTTCACGCCAGGTAGTCGGAATAATCCTGGTTTCCACTTCGTTGCGCTCCACACCGTAATAAGTGGGCGGCTCATGGGTTTCGTTCATGATGCCGAGCGGCATGAGGAACAGCCCGGTCTTGAATTTCACTGCATTGCTCACCTGGTAATCGATATATGCCTGCTCGACTTCCACCTCGCCGTTGTCCGTACTGCTTGCAACCGCGTGTTCAATTTCCAGTTCGGAAACGAAACGCAGGTCTTCATCGTATTTGTGGCTTAAGAACAGGACAAAACGCCGCAAGTCCGCTTCGCTGTTATGAACGTCGTTATTGCGGTAGCTGTTGTAGGCGAATTCCCCGTATCCGCCTATCGTCGTGGTCCCACTTCCGGCGTCAGCGGGTGTGGCCATTTCGGCGCCTGCAGGTTTCATCTGGCCTTTCGCAACCTGCACTTTCAGTGTTTCAATTTCCTGTTGCAGGATATCGATTTTTTCTTCCAGACCAGGCTGGGCCGCAACCACCTGCTGCGTGGCAAAGGCGGCGGCAACCCCCAGCGCGAATACAGTTTTCTTCATATCTAACTCCCGTGCAATTGTTGAAAAATTGTTTGCTGCAAATAAAATCCATGCGTCCCACTGGCAACTCGCACAACGTGCTGCGAATGATAATCGTTCTCATTCTCATTTGCAATGCGTTTTGCAAAAAGATCGTCTGGCCCTGTTTTTTCACTATTCTTTGCCGGGTGCGCAAACCTGCTCATACTTTTCGCCTGGCATGTGACGGCCCGCTCGAAAAAAAACCCGCCGATTGGCGGGTTTCGTTTTATTGGATATTTTCCCTACACCCAATCCCTGGGCACCAGAAACTTTTCGTACAGTTCAGCCTCCGGCGTGCCCTGCTCCGGGTGCCAGTCGTAGCGCCATTTCACCAGCGGCGGCATCGACAGCAGGATGGATTCGGTGCGGCCATTGCTCTGCAGGCCGAAGATGGTGCCGCGGTCGATCACCAGGTTGAACTCGACGTAGCGGCCACGGCGATACAGCTGGAAATCGCGCTCGCGTTCGCCATAAGGCGTATTCATGCGCTTCTCCAGTAGCGGCACATAGGCGGAGAGATAGTGGTCGCCCACGTCCTGCTGGATGGCAAAGGCAGTCTTGAAATCGGGCTCGCTCAGGTCGTCAAAGAAAATGCCGCCGATACCGCGCTGTTCGTTGCGATGCTTGAGATAAAAGTAGTCGTCACACCATTTTTTGTATTTCGCGTGCAGACCGTTGCCGAAGGGCTCCAGCGCCTTCTTGCAGGTCTGGTGAAAATGCACGGCGTCTTCCTCAAAGCCGTAGTAAGGGGTGAGGTCCATGCCGCCGCCAAACCAGAACACGCTGTCGCCATCCGGTTTTTTCGCCATGAACATGCGCACGTTGGCATGTGAGGTCGGCGCATACGGGTTGCGCGGATGCATTACCAGCGACACGCCCATCGCTTCCCAGCTGCAGCCGGCCAGCTCGGGGCGGTGTGCGGTGGCCGAGGCCGGCATCTTGTCGCCCTTGACGTGCGAGAAGGCGACACCGCCGCGTTCCAGCACATTGCCCTCCTCGATGATGCAGCTGATGCCGCCGCCCGCGCCGATGCCGCTGCCGCCGGCCGGCCGTTCCCATTTATCGCGGATGAATTTTTTTCCGTCCACCTGCTCCAGGCGTTGCACGATGAGCTCCTGCAATTCGAGCAGGTATTCCTTGACTGCGGCGCTATCCATTGTGTCTCCAGCTTGACTCTCCCCTCATGGGCGAGGGAACAGGTTAAACCCCAAAGCGGTAATACCATCCGCAGATTTCGCAGATTGACGCAGATTTTCATGCAATTATCGGCAATTGCTGCATCACCTAAAAGGTGAACACACTTACCAAGACAATCTGTTGTTTAATCAACGAAAATCTGCTTAATCTGCGGACAAATGCTTTTTCCAGGTTAAAAGGTTGACCCCGAGCGGGCCGTTTAAAATCAACTGCGCACGATTTTACCATCACCCCAGGCGCGTATCGTGGACGGGCTCTTGCGCTGGCCGACCCTGCCCGCCAGCACCAGCACCTGCGCGCCGAACTGGCGCTGGCAAGCGGCAGTGCTGCGCAACGGCTGTGCGCCGCTGCGGTTGGCGCTGGTCGACACCAGCGCCATATCGAGCGCATTGCACAGCGCTGCCGCCATGGGATGTGCGGTAATGCGCACGGCCAGCGTTGCATGCTCACCGCGCAACCAGCGCGGCACACTGCTGCGCACGGGCATCAGATAGGTGACGGCTTGTGCACCATCACGACGCAGCTTTTCCTGCTCGGCGGGAGTGCGCGGCAACAGATACGGCGCGAGCTGCGCGTAGCGGCCGGCGATGAGGATCAGCCCCTTGTGCTGCGGGCGTCCCTTGAGCCGGAGCAGCTGTTTGACCGCATTGCGCTTGCGCGGATCGCAGCCCAGGCCAAAGCAGTATTCGGTGGGATAGGCGATCAGGCCGCCGCGCTTCAGGTGCGCGGCGATAGTGCGAAGGGGCAAGGCAGGGCGCTGCAATTACTTCCTGATATTGAGGCCGCGATGGCCGATGTCCGTGCGCATCTGGCAGCCGGCGAAATGGATGTTCTCGCCATACTGGTAGGCACGGCGCTGTGCCGCCTTGACGTTGCCACCCAGCGCGGTGACGCACAGCACGCGCCCGCCATTGGTGACGACCTTGCCATCTTTCATGGTGGTGCCGGCATGGAACACGTGCGCATCTTCTTCCGCCCTGGGCAGGCCGCTGATCTCGTCGCCCAGACGCGGGGTATCGGGGTAGTTGGCTGCCGCCAGCACCACACCGAGGGCGGGGCGGATGTCCCACTCCGCCTCGATCTTGTCCAGCGCGCCGGCAATGGCGTGCTCGACGATCACCGAGAAATCGCTCTTGAGGCGCATCATGATCGGCTGCGTTTCCGGGTCGCCCATGCGGCAGTTGAATTCCAGCACCTTGAGGTTGCCGTTGGCGTCGATCATCAGGCCGGCATAGAGGAAGCCGGTGTAGGTGATGCCGTCTTTTTCCATGCCCTGGATCACCGGGTTGATCACTTCGCGCAGCGCGCGCGCGTGCAGCGTCGGCGTGATCACCGGTGCCGGCGAATAGGCACCCATGCCGCCGGTGTTGGGGCCCATGTCGCCGTCCAGCAGGCGCTTGTGGTCCTGGCTGGTGGCCAGCGCCAGCACGTGGCGGCCATCCACCATCACGATAAAGCTGGCTTCTTCGCCTTCCAGAAACTCTTCGATCACCACGCGTGCGCCGGCGTTACCCAGTTTGTTGTCGGCGAGCATCATGTCGATGGCGGCGAAGGCTTCGTCCTTGCTCATCGCCACCACCACGCCCTTGCCTGCCGCCAGGCCATCGGCCTTGATCACGATGGGCGCGCCGTGCTTTTCCACATAGGCGCGTGCGCCGGCCACATCGCTGAAGGTCTGGTAAAACGCGGTAGGAATGTTGTGGCGCACCATGAAGGCCTTGGCGAAATCCTTGGAAGACTCCAGCTGGGCAGCGGCTTTGGTCGGGCCAAAGATAGGCTGGCCGGCGGCGCGGAAGGCATCGACAATGCCCGCGGCCAGCGGCGCTTCCGGGCCCACCACGGTGAAGTGGATTTTTTCGCTCTGGGCGAATGCCAGCAATTCGGGAATGGCGGTAATCGGCAGGTTCTCCACGCCGTCTTCCAGCGCGGTACCGGCGTTGCCCGGCGCCACGTACACCTTCTGCACGCGCACACCCTGCGCCAGACGCCACGCCAGCGCGTGTTCACGACCACCCGAACCTACCACCAATATTTTCATGCTTAACCTCTGAAAAAATTCACCACAGAGACACAGAGACACAGAGAAAACCTTAAACCCGTTCAAATCAAATACTGGAATCACCTTAGGCCTGCATGGCGCCGGAGTCTTTCCGCATCGTATTATTTGATTTTGATTTTCTCTGTGTCTCTGTGTCTCTGTGGTTAAAGCTTTTTAATGCCTGAAATGACGCATGCCGGTAAACACCATCGCCATGCCGTGCTCATCCGCCGCAGCGATCACTTCTTCATCGCGCATCGAGCCGCCGGGCTGGATC
>JBGPPE010000038.1:0-22771 GCA_041488395.1 Gallionellaceae bacterium | reverse complement strand
CGTAATTTTCTGGGCAAGGTAACAACGGTTGCTGGTATAGGCGGAACAGCTGCAGCTTGCTGGCCGTTTGTTAACAGCATGAATCCAAGTGGCGACGTGCTGTCCAACGCCACCACTGAAGTAGATCTGTCGCACATCCCTGAAGGCGCCATGCACACCGTGGCCTGGCAGGGTAAGCCGGTTTTCATTCTGCACCGCACTGCTGACGAAATCGCCAAGATGAAAGAGCTCAGCACCATCGAGCCAGTGGCTGATGAAAAACGCGTACAGGATCCCCAATGGCTGGTTGTGGTTGGTATCTGCACACACCTGGGCTGCGTTCCCAATCGTCGCGAAAACGGCTGGTTGTGCGCATGTCATGGCAGCCAATATGACGACAGCGGCCGCGTAACTCACGGCCCGGCCCCTCATAATCTGGAAGTGCCACCATACAAATTCGTGAGCGCTGACAAAATCGTTATTGGCTAAGTCCTAAGGAGAATAGAATGTTTAAACGCACTCTTGCGTGGGTTGATCAGCGTTTTCCGCTGAGCCACTTTGTAAAAGATACGGCTGAATACGGCACACCGCGTAACCTGAGCTACTGGTGGAACTTCGGTTCTCTGGCTGGCCTGGTACTGGTTATGCAACTTGCTACCGGCATCTTCCTGGCAATGCACTACAAAGCGGACATCAATACCGCTTTTGATTCCATCCAGCACATCATGCGCGATGTAAACTACGGTTGGCTGCTGCGCTACATCCACTCTACCGGCGCATCTGCTTTCTTTGCCGTCATCTATATTCACATGGCACGCACGCTGTTCTTCGGTTCTTACCGTGCACCGCGCGAATTGCTGTGGTGGACTGGCCAAGGCCTGCTGCTGCTGCTGATGGCAACCGCGTTCATGGGCTACTTGCTGCCATGGGGCCAGATGTCCTACTGGGGTGCTGCTGTTATTACCAACCTGTTCCGTGCAACTCCATTCTTCGGTGAGCAAGTGGTTCACTGGCTGCGTGGTGACTTCCAGGTGGGCGATGCAACACTGACACGCTTCTATGCCCTGCACTACCTGTTCCCGTTCATTATCGTGGGCGCAGTAATGATTCACCTGATTGCCTTGCACACCGTAAAGAGCAGCAATCCTACCGGCATTGAGCTGAAGGACAAGGACATGATTCCATTCCATCCTTACTTCACCATCAAGGATCTGGTTGGCGTTGCCGTCTACCTCATGGTATTCAGCGTGTTCGTATTCTTTGTTCCGAATACCCTCATCGAGGCAGCCAATAACATCCCGGCAAATCCGATGCAGACTCCTGCACACATCGTTCCGGAATGGTACTTCCTGCCGTTCTACGCAATTTTGCGCTCTGTGCCTGATCTGGCTGGTGGCGTAGTTGCAATGGGCCTTTCCGTGCTGATTTTTGCTGCACTGCCATTCCTGGATCGCTCACGCATTCCTGGTGGCGCACGTTATCGCCCGGTATACCGCTCGCTGTTCTTCATCTTCCTGGCAAACATGTTCGTACTGGGTTACGTTGGTGCTGTTCCGCCAAGCAACCAGACCATCGTCATCGGCCAGGTTGCCACACTGATTTACTTCGGCACCTTCCTGTTGCTGCCTTTCATCTCCAAACAGGAAGAAGCCTACCTGATCAAGCGTGGCGGTCTGCCTGCAGCTGTGAATGAACTGCTGCAAAAGAAGAACTAACTTAATTCCAGTTAAAGGTGAACATAATGAAAAAGCATTTTTTGCTTCCACTGCTTCTCTGCATGTTCTCCTCATTTGCAGTAGCAAATGAGGCTGAACTCGATCACGAGAAGATCCCAACTGACAAAGCTTCCGTTTTGCGCGGTGCAGAGCAAGTAGCGACAGTTTGCGGCGGTTGCCACGGCCTCAAGTACGTGCAGTACCGCAACCTGGTTGAATTGGGCGTGCCCAAGGAAACCGTTGACGCATGGCGCGGTGACAAGGCACTCAATACAGCGATGAAGCCAGGTATGGATGCAGATGCTGCCCAGGCAGCATTTGGCGTAGTCCCTCCGGACCTGAGCCTGATGGCTATTGCTCGCGAAGGCCGTGAGCATTACCTGTACTCCTACCTGACCGGTTACAAGGCTAACGAGAAGGGTGAAGTTGAGAACCGTATTTTCACCGTCACCAAGATGCCTGACATTCTGGGCAGCGCAACTACCGACCCACAGCAACTCGCTGAGGTTAAAGCCAAAGCCAAGGACATCACTGCCTTCCTGAACTGGGCGGCTGATCCTCACGCGGAAGACCGCAAGACACTGGGTATCTATGTGATGATTTATCTGTTCATCATGACGATCCTGCTGTTCCTGTGGAAGAAGCAGATTTGGCGCAAGGTTGATGCAATGGGACCGCTCTAATCCATTACGTCACACATGTGGCTTAAAAGTAATTTCTGTGCACTGGCTAACAGCGGAAGTTCAAAGTGTCTTTTGACCTGATCGAAGCGTTACGCCAGCTGGTGGGTACTCAAAACGTGCTCACCGGCGCAGATGCAGCACCCAATTACCGCGACCAACGCGGTAATTTCGTTGGAAATGCTTTAGCAGTGGTATTGCCCGCTGACACACAACAAGTCAGCGCGGTAGTTGCACTTTGTGCGGAACACCAAATTACCATCGTACCGCAGGGCGGCAACACCAGCCTGTGCGGTGCCTCGGTACCGCTTGCCGCGGTTGAGCAGCAACAGATCGTGCTCAACCTGTCGCGCATGACCCGAATTCGAAGTGTAGACCCTACCAACTACACAATCACCGTTGAAACTGGTTGCACGCTGGCCAGCGTTCGCGAAATTGCTGCACAACATAATCGTTTTTTCCCGCTCAGCCTGACGGCCATCGAATCCCGCTGCGAGATTGGCGGCAACCTGTCTACCAACGCCGGTGGCATTGGCGTGCTGCGTTACGGCAATGCGCGTGATCTGGTACTGGGACTGGAAGTGGTGCTGGCCGACGGCCGCATCTGGAACGGGCTGCGCAGCCTGCGCAAGGACAACACCGGTTACGACCTCAAGCAACTCTTCATTGGCGCGGAAGGAACACTGGGCATCATCACGGCCGCCGTGCTGAAACTCAGCCCGCGTCCACGCTCCGTTGCCACCGCCTGCATCGCAGTGCACGACCCGGCAGCTGCCGTTGCCCTGCTCGCCTACCTGCGCAGCGTCTGCGGCGACCGCATCAGCGCTTTTGAAATCATCGGTCGTTCCTGTCTGGACATCGTGTTTAAACACATCCCGGACACCAAGGAGCCGTTTTCCCGGCAATATGAATGGATGCTTCTTGCCGAGCTGTCCGACCCGCTGGAAGCCCCTCTGGATAGCGCCCTGGATAAAGCACTAAGCGCATTCCCGCATGGCATCAGCGAGTTTGCCGTCACTCTCGACAAAGACCGCGCAGAATCATGGTGGAAACTGCGCAAAGCCATTAGCGACGCACAGAAGATTGATGGCGTCAGTATCAAGCACGACATCTCGGTCCCTATCAGCGAAGTGCCAACATTTCTTGAGCAGGCCGATGCAGCTTTGCAACTCGCCTATCCAGGCGTGCGCATCGTTGCTTTCGGCCACATCGGTGATGGCAACATCCACTACAACGCCTCAATGTCCGATCCCGATCTGAACCAGAGCCTGTTTGCCCAAAGCGAGGCAGTCAATCGTATTGTTTACGAAATCGTGGCCAAACTAGGGGGCAGCATAGGTGCTGAACACGGCCTCGGACAGCTCAAACGTGCACAAATACGCGAGTACAAATCTGCGCTGGAGATGGAGCTGATGGAAAAGATCAAACAAACCCTGGATCCGCAAGGGCTATTGAACCCTGGCAAGGTTTTATAATTTGCATTTATAATCTATATTTATTCAAGTCAACGAGAAGCACCAGTTTATTATGCCCACCGTCTTAAAAATTGGCCTTGTCTCCATCAGCGACCGCGCCAGCACTGGCGTGTATCAGGACGCCGGCCTGCCCGCCTTGCAAGACTGGTTTAGCCAAACCCTGACCAGTCCATGGCAGGCGATTACCCGTCTCATTCCCGATGAGCAAACGGATATCGAGGCCAACCTGATCGAACTGGCGGATTTTGAAGGCTGCCACCTCATCCTCACCACCGGCGGCACTGGCCCCGCCCCGCGCGATGTCACGCCGGAAGCCACACTGGCTGTGGCCCACAAGGTCATGCCCGGCTTTGGCGAACAGATGCGTGCCGTCAGCCTGAAGTACGTGCCCACCGCCATCCTGTCACGCCAGGTTGCGGTGATACGTGGCAGCAGCCTGATCATTAACCTGCCCGGCCAGCCCAAGGCCATCAAGGAAACGCTCGATGGCGTGTTTGCCGCTGTGCCTTACTGTATCGATCTGATCGGCGGCCCCTATATTGAAACCAACCCTGCTGTGCTGGTCGCCTTCCGCCCCAAGTCGGCGCAGCGTCCGGCGTAGATTCTGAAAGAGGTTTATGAAAACGCATTGGCTAGAACGCATGCACGCCGGCCTGTTTGCCATTCCCTTTGGCTTGTTTACGCTTTCCAGCGCCTGGCATCGCGCAATCGGCTTCGGCTGGCAAATTGCGGCCGACGTCAGCACTGTGCTGCTGTATTTTGCCACCACAGTGTGGCTGCTACTGCTGGCCCTTTACGCGACCAAATGCATACGCTATCACCATGCCCTGCTCGATGAGTTCCTGAACCCGGTGCAGGGCTCATTGATGGCCTTGCTGCCGCTTTCCATGCTGTTGTTTGTCATGATCATGGGGCAGCCCGGCTCCGACGGCTGGCTGGCGCTTGCCTTGCTGGGCCTGACCCTGCAGTTCATCATCGCGGCGCGGGTGGTGTCCATGCTTGCCCACGGCCAGATGCCGGAGTTCACGGTCACCCCGGCACTCTACCTGCCGCCGGTAACAGGTGGGTTTCTGGGGGGGATCGCCATGGCCGTGGTCGGTTATCCGGGCTGGGGCGCGCTGCTGTTCGGCATGGGCCTGGCTGCCTGGGCACTGCTGGAGGCGCGCGTACTTAACCGCCTGTTTCACGGCCCCATGCCGGAGACGTTGCGCCCCCTCATCGGCATAGAAATGGCCCCCCCAACCGTAGCCACGGTTGCCGCAGGAACCATCTGGCCGGGCATACCCGGCGAAGTGCTGATTGTCGGCCTGGGCATTGCCGCCGGCCCCATCCTCGCGGTATTTCTGCGCTACCGCTGGTGGCACAGGGTGCCGTTTGCCACAGGCTTCTGGTCCTTCTCGTTTCCGTTGGCCGCACTGGCGGGCGCGGTGATTGAAGTCGTGCGACGCGGCCACTGGCCCTCGCTGGTGGGTGGCATCGCCTTGCTGATCGCCTCCGCGGTGATCGCCGTATTGCTGGTGCGCACGCTCATTCTTCTGCTGCAGGGGCAATTGTTGCCGCCGGGGCACACCACGCCAGTGGCCGGGAAAAAAACGCCTGAGCACTAGACCAGGCGAAATTCAACCCCCTGAATATCAGCCTGCGCAACCAGCCCTTTCAGGTAGTGCCTGAGGGCACGCTTGCGCTTCTGCTCAAGCAGGTGCGCCGCCAGCTGTTCGCGCACCATGTCAAATGGCAGCACTCGGCCCTCCGCACGGCGTGCAACCCGCACGATATGCAGCCCGAAACGGCTCTCCACCAGCACTGGCGCGATTGTCCCGGGTGCAATGCTGAAAATCACTTGCTCGAATTCCGGCACAGTCTCGCCGCGCGAAACCTGCCCCAAACTTCCCCCCACTGAAGCCGAAGTACAGGCAGAGTGGGTCTGCGCCAACACCTCAAATTGATCGGGGTGTTGCAACGCCTCCTGCAGGACTTGCTCAGCCTGCTCACGCAATCCCGTTGAAATTTTGCCTGGCTCGGCCTCAAACAGAATATGGCTGGCCTCCACCATATCGCCCTGACGAAATTGCTCCGAATTATTCTCGTAGTAGGCCAGGCACTCTTCATCATCCAGTTGCGGTTTCACGACCTCGCGCTCAATCAGGCGCTCCACCAGCGTCTCGTCTATAAAGGCACCTTCGTCACCAGGCTGCACCTGTCCACTTTGGGCAGCTACGGTTGGTTCCACAGCGAGCCCTGCTCGTGCCGCCTGTCGCAACACCTCACGCAATACAAGTGCCTCAATCGCCGCCCGACGCGGCTCCGGAGCACGCGCATGGCGCGCCAGCTCACGTTCAACCGTTTCTGCTGCAATGGCCATACCATTAACCGTGATCGTCATCTTGCCGCTCCTCGCTATAAATTAACTTGCTGCCCCCGCGCTGGCAACGGGAACAAACATGCCGCTATGCACATCCAGAATGGAAACTTCTCCTTCTTCTATCGTGTAGTGCCAGCCATGCAGGAACAATAGCCCCTGCTCCACCCGTTCGCGCACCATGGGATATGTCATCAGGCGCTCCAGTTGGAGAATGACCGAACGCTGCTCGGTGCGGCGCAACGCTTCTTCGCTCAGCGTCACCGGCAGCGTCGCTTCCTGCGCCAGCTCCAGCCATTTTTCCAGATGCGTCGATCCGGCCAGTGGCGGGTTATACAGGGCACGTATTGCGCCGCAATGGCTGTGCCCGCACACCACGATATCCTTAACCTGGAGATTCAGCACCGCAAATTCAATCGCGGCGCAAGTGCCGTGGTAACCGAGCTCTGGCGCAAACGGCGGCACAATATTGCCTACATTGCGCACGATAAAAAGTTCGCCCGGTGCCGCCCCCATCAACAGGTTGGGCACTACCCTCGAATCGGAGCAGCCGATAAACAAAGTATTCGGATGCTGACCGTCGCTCACCAGCTTGCGGTACTCCTCTTCGTAGCGCGGGAAGTACTCCTCCTTGAAGCGCCGCAACCCCTTCAGAAACTGATCTTCAGGCATGGCAAATCCGTCCTTGAGATGGCGTTCATCCTCACACTAAACAGCCGGCACACGGCCGGCTGTTAGCTCTAATCCCATCTTCAGCGGCCTCTGCTAATGCCGTTCAAACCCTGACACGTTTCGCCCGCACGATCTGGTAGGCGCGGCCAAGGTAACCAAAAGGCGCGCTCCACACATGCACCAGACGGGTGAACGGGAAGAACAGGAACACCGACATGCCGCAGAACATGTGGATTTTGTAGACCACGTCCACGCTCCGCAACAGATCAGGATTCGGGTGCAGATAGACGATGCTCTGCGCCCACTCGGCCAGCACGATCATCACCCCTGCATTGCTTTCCTGGGCATGGCCGATGGAAATCGGCAAGGTGGACAGCCCCAGCATCAGCGTCAGCATCAGCCAGCCCAGGATGTTGATGTCCATCCAGCGGCTGGCCGCGCGTACCCGCGTGTTGAGCATGCGGCGCAACCACAGGATAACCCCGCCAATCAGGCACAGGCTGCCAAACACCGCACCAGCCATAATCGCAGTCCATTGGTGCACCATATCGCCCACGCCCAGCGCCGCAAAAAACGCATGCGGAGTCAGCAAGCCGACCAGGTGGCCAAAGAAAATCGCGATGATGCCCACGTGAAACAGGTTACTGGCAACACGCATGTATTTCTTTGACAACAGCTGGCTGGAATCACTTTTCCAGGTGTACTGCTCATGATCAAAGCGTATCCAGCTGCCCAGGATAAATACGACGAAGGCCACATAGGGATAGACCCCGAAAATCAGTTTATGCAAATCCATGTCATTCTCCTTAAGCAGTAATTGAGGCCTCAGTGGGCGACACGAGCTGCCCGCGTTTCTCGATCATTCTGACCAGCGGTGCATACGGGCTTGCCGCCGTCTCCAGATTGGCCGCGAGCTGGGTCAGCACTTTGACCGTCTGCCCCAGAAACACCTTGGACTCGATCTCTTCCAGAGTTGAAGCAAATTCCAGGATCAGCGGCAGATAGTCCGGCAGCTCCTTTGCATCCGGCTGCAGGCCAAAGCCACGGTAATACTCGCTCAGGTCTATCAGTGCCGGCCCGCGCCCGCGGTCATCGCCGAACAGGTGGTGGGTAAGGTGCAGACTGTGCTCCGGCGTCATGTCAAAAGTGCGCACATAACCGGCCTGCAGCTCGGTGATATCCACCGTCTCCATCCACTGCATGAAGCGCTCCAGGATGCTGCGTTCCTCCGCGGAAATCAGCGCATCGCTTTGCAGCAATTCGGCGATTTCCGGCATGGCGGACTTCAGCTCCTGATCCGGATATTCCAGCAAGGCAGAAGTGATTTTGTACAGGATCATGATCATTCCTCCTCTTAAGGACGCTCGTCGGCAGACGGTGCCGATTCCAGCGAATCCACGGTTTGCTTGCGGCGTTCCGGAAACAGCGAGTTGGCGCTGATGCCGGGCGAGCTATCGTTGCCGAAGGTGAAGCCGTTCTGCCCTTGGAAGCTGTAGAAATCTTCCAGGTTGACCTCGGCGTGCCCGGTTGGAATCACAAAGCGGTCTTCGTAGTTGGCAATCGCCAGATAACGGTACATTTCCTTCGCCATATCCTCGGTGATGCCTGCGGCTTCCAGCGCGCGCGTATCGGCCTTGCCCTCCACGTGCACGGAGCGCTGGTAGCTGCGCATCGCGATCAGGCGGTTGAGTGCCGAGCGGATCGGAGCTTCCTTGCCCGCGGTGAGCAGGTTGGCCAGATACTTCACCGGCAGACGCATGGTATCGCCGCGCGGGATCGCGCCATCCGGGCCGGTGGGCAGGTTGCCCTGGTCGATCTGCGACTGCACCGGAGAAAGCGGCGGCACATACCAAACCATCGGCAGGGTGCGGAACTCGGGATGCATCGGGAAGGCGATTTTCCAGTCGATCGCCATCTTGTAGATCGGCGAATTCTGCGCCGCAATAATCCAGTCTTCCGGCACACCGTCCAGACGCGCCTGCCTGATCACCGCAGGATCATTCGGATCGAGGAAGATGTCGAGCTGGGCCTGGTACAGATCCTGCACATCCTCCTTGCTGGCCATGGCTTCGATCTTGTCTGCGTCATACAGCATGATGCCGTTGTAGCGGATACGTCCTACGCACGACTCGGAACACACAGTAGGCATGCCGGACTCAACGCGCGGGTAGCAGCCGATGCACTTTTCGGCCTTGCCCGATTCCCAGTTGTAGAACACTTTCTTGTACGGGCAGGAGCTGATGCACATGCGCCAGCCGCGGCACTTGTCCTGGTCCACCAGCACGATGCCGTCTTCCTCACGCTTGTAGATCGAGCCGGATGGGCAGGCTGCCACACAGGCCGGGTTGAGGCAGTGGTTGCAGATGCGTGGCAGATACATGTGGAAGGTATTCTCGAACTGGGCATACATCTCCTTGTCGATGTCGTCCATATTCTTGTCTACGCTGCGCTTGGCAGACTCGCCGGCGAGGTCGTCTTCCCAGTTCGGTCCCCAGCTGATTTTCTCCATGCGAGTACCATCAATCAGCGAACGCGGGCGTGCCGTTGGCGTGGCTTCCAGCAACGGTGCATTCTGCAGGTGCGCATAGTCAAAAGTGAATGGCTCGTAGTAGTCGTCAATCTCCGGCATGTCCGGGTTGGCGAAAATATTCAGCAAGCGTTCCAGCTTGCTGCCGGATTTCAGCTGAATCTTGCCGTCCTTCAGCTCCCAGCCGCCATTCCACACTTCCTGGTTTTCCCACTGTTTGGGGTAGCCGATGCCCGGCTTGGATTCAACGTTGTTGAACCACACATATTCAACCCCCTTGCGGTTGGTCCACACGTTCTTGCAGGTTACCGAACAGGTGTGGCAGCCAATGCACTTGTCCAGATTGAACACGAATGCAAATTGTGCACGTACTTTCATTTTCTATCTCCTTGGTAGAGAGGGTTAGCGCACAGCGCGTAACCCGCCATGCATTTAGCGCGGACCGACGCCGACTGGGTTCAGTTGAGCCTCACGCTCAGCAGTGAGCGGACGCTCCAGCCAGTCGATGTTCTGATCGTCAATCCGGTGCAGTACCACCACCTCGTCACGCTGGCTGCCCACCGTGCCGTAATAGTTGAAACCGTAAGCCAGCTGCACGTAGCCGCCGACCATGTTGGTCGGCTTCACTGTCACCCGGGTAACCGAGTTGAGGATACCGCCGCGCTTGCCGGTGGAATTTGCCCCAGGCACGTTGATGTTCTTCTCCTGGGCGTGATACATCATCGCCATGCCGCGTGGCACGCGCTGTGACACCACCGCCCTGGCCATGGTCGCGCCGTTGGCATTCACGGCTTCCACCCAGTCGTTGTCGGCAATGCCGATCGACTTGGCATCCAGCTCGGAGATCCACACATACGGGCCGCCGCGGAACAGCGTCAGCATGCGCAGGTTGTCCTGATAGGTGGAGTGGATACCCCACTTCGAGTGCGGCGTAATCCATGCCAGGGTCAGGTGCGGCTTGCTGCGTACGCTGGCCGGGATAATTTCGTGTGCCTTGAAATCGACTGGCGGCTTGAAGGTGCAGAAGCCCTCGCCGAAATCGAGGAACCATTCATGGTCCTGGTAGAAGTGCGCACGCCCGGTCAATGTGCGGAACGGAATGTGTTCGTGGATGTTGGTATAACCGGCGGTATAGGACACATGCTCGGACTCGATGCCGGACCATGTCGGTGCCGTGATGATCTTGCGCGGCTGCGCCTGGATGTCGCGGAAGGTGATCTTGTCTTCGTGACGCCCGGCATACAGGTGGTGGTGATCGATACCGGTTTTCTTCGACAATGACGTCCACGACTTGTGCGCCACTTCGCCGTTGGTTTCCGGGGCCATGCGCAACACCGCCTCGCACACCGAGATGTCCTCTTCCAGTGACGGCATGCCAAACGACACCCCCGGCACTTTCACCGTGTAGTTGCACTTCTTCAGCTCTTCATATTCCTGCTCGGTGTTCCAGTCGATGCCCTTGACGTTATTGCCGATCTTGGTCATCAGCGGGCCCAGTGCGATGAACTTTTTGTAGGTATCGGCAAAATTGCGTTCCACCACTTTCAGCAACGGCATGGTCTTGCCCGGGATCGGCTCGCACTCACCCCTCTTCCAGTCTTTCACCTGGCCCAAAGGCTGCGCCATCTCGAAGGCCGAATCATGCTGCATCGGGAACGCAATCACGTCCTTGCGCACGCCGAGGTGCTTCTCCGACAGCGTGGAGAAAGTCTTGGCGATGGTCTTGAAAATCTGCCAGTCGGACTTCGACTCCCAGCCCGGTGACACCGCTTCCGACAGTGGATGAACGAAGGGATGCATGTCGGTGGTGTTGAGATCGTTCTTCTCGTACCAGGTTGCGGTCGGCAGGATGATATCGGAATAGGCGCCGGTGGAATTGAGGCGGAAGTTGATGTCCACCATCAGGTCCAGCTTGCCGATCGGCGCATTCTCGTGCCACTTGATTTCCTTGTTGTCGCGGCCGAGGCCACCTTCCTGCAGCACGCCGTTCTGCGCGCCGAGCAGATGCTTGAGGAAGTACTCGTGGCCCTTGGCCGAAGAGCCGATCAGGTTGGCGCGCCACACAAACAGGTTGCGCGGCCAGTTCTTCTCATTGTCCGGGTCGGCAAAGGCCACATCCAGCTCACCCGACTTCAGTTTGCCCACGATGTATTTACCGATGCTGGCCTCGTCGGTGGCACCGGCCTTCTCGGCTTCGCTCACCAGTTCCAGCGGATTGGCATTCCAGTGCGGCGCACTCGGCAACCAGCCGAGACGAGTGGAGACCACGTTGTAGTCGGCCAGTGAGTAACCCTTGTACTTGCCCTTGGCGGCAGGCTGCATCAGGTCATCCGCCTTGATGCTCTCGTAGCGCCACTGGTCGGTATGGAAATACCAGTAGGAGGTCGAGTTCATCTGGCGTGACGGACGCTGCCAGTCCAGGGCGAAGGCAATTGGTGCCCAGCCCGCCTGGGGACGCAGTTTTTCCTGCCCCACATAGTGCGCCCAGCCGCCGCCGCTCTGACCGACACAGCCGCACATATGCAGCAGGTTCATGATCGAGCGGTAGGTCATGTCGTTGTGATACCAGTGGTTGATCGCCGCGCCCATGATCACCATCGACTTGCCCTTGGTCATGGAAGCGTTATAGGCAAACTCGCGACCCGTGCGTTCGATGTCTGCCGCCTTGACACCGCTGACCTTGGACGCCCAGGCCGGGGTATAAGCCACATCGGCATCGTCATACGACTTGGCCACGTTGCCGCCGCCGAGGCCGCGATCGACACCATACTGCGCCAGCTGCATATCGAACACCGAGGTCACCAGCACCTCTTCACCGCTCGCCAGTTTGACCTTGCGCACCGGCACATTGCGGTACAGCAGCTGGTCCTCGCCGGGCTGGTAGTGCGGGAAGCCCACGGACACCACCTCGTCCTTGCCGCTGATGCAGCTCAGTTCAGCCTCGATTGCGTTCTGGCCACTGGCATTCTTCGGCAACAAATTCCACTTGCCTTCTTCGCCCCAGCGGAAACCGATGGAACCATTCGGTGCCACAAAGGATTTGCTCTTGCTGTCATAGACGATGGTCTTCCAGTCCGGATTGTTGCTCTCGCCCAGATTGTTGGCGAAGTCGGAGGCACGCAGGTTGCGGTCCGACACATAGCCCTCGCCAAATTTGCGCAATATCACCTGCATCGGCAGGTCGGTATAGGTGCGCGCATATTCCTGGAAATAGGGATCCTGCTTGTCGATGAAAAATTCTTTCAGCGCCACATGGCCCATGGCCAGGAACACGGCCGTATCGGTGCCCTGTTTCACCGGCATCCACAGGTCGGCAAAC
Source organism: Gallionellaceae bacterium (assembly GCA_041488395.1). Lineage (GTDB taxonomy): Bacteria > Pseudomonadota > Gammaproteobacteria > Burkholderiales > Gallionellaceae > 39-52-133. The sequence goes on along the minus strand of JBGPPE010000038.1, from coordinate 10,045 downwards.
TTCACATACTCGGCATAGTCGGGCGACATCGACACCACTTTGGCGCCCTTGTAGCGCACCTCGGAGAGGAAGTGTGCGTCGGGTGTGCGCGTCATCGGCAGGTTGGCGCCGGTGATGATCACATAGGTGGAGTTGTACCAGTCGGCCGCTTCCGGCACGTCGGTCTGCTCACCCCAGGTTTGCGGGGAGGCTGCCGGCAGGTCGCAGTACCAGTCGTAGAATGAACCACAGGCACCACCGATCAGCGACATGTAACGCGAACCGGCCGCGTAGGAAATCATCGACATCGCCGGGATGGGCGAGAAACCGTAGATGCGGTCCGGTCCCCATTTCTTGATGGTGTGCACGTTGGCGGCGGCGATGATTTCGGTCATCTCGTCCCAGCTGGCGCGCACAAAACCACCGAGTCCGCGCACGGAAACATAGGATTTGCGTTTTTTCTCGTCGGCCTGAATCGCTGCCCAGGCTTCCACCGGATCCTTGCCGCCCTTGCGTTCGGCGCGATACAGGTCGAGCAGACGGCCGCGGATCAGCGGATGCTTGATGCGGTGCGGGCTGTACAGATACCAGGAGAAACTGGCACCGCGCTGGCAACCGCGCGGTTCATGATTGGGCAGATCTTCGCGGGTACGCGGATAGTCGGTCTGCTGCATCTCGAAGGACACCAGGCCGTTCTTCACAAAAATTTTCCACGAACAGCCGCCGGTGCAGTTCACGCCATGCGTGGAGCGCACCACCTTGTCGTGTTGCCAGCGGTGGCGGTAGGCATCCTCCCAGTTGCGGTCTTCATCGGTGACAATGCCGTGACCATCGGAAAAGGTGTCCTTGATTCTCTCAAAGAATTTCAGGCGATCTAGAAAGTGACTCATGCTTTACTCCTGTCTTGAAAGGGGCGGAACTCACGCCCCTGGGTTCTGGTTAAACTGACTACAGGGCGTTATGGATTCTTGATCTCGCTGCTGCTGCGCAAGTAGAACCACCAGTTCAGAATCAGGCACAGCGCATAGAAAATGGCGAAACCGTACATCGCATTTTGTGGCGTGCCCAACTTGATTTGCCCGCCGATCACCACCGGCGCGATGAAGGAACCGTAGGCGGCTACCGCGGATGTCCAGCCCAGCACGGGACCGGCCTGCACGCGGTCGAAAATCACACCGACAGTGCGGAAGGTAGAACCGTTGCCCAGCCCTGTTGCGGCAAACAGCACGATGAATGCGATCAGGAACTGGGTAAAGTAAATTTCCGGTGTAGCCGAGTTATACGCCTGCATCATGATGTAGCCGGTGTAGGCAGAGGCTGCGACCATCACTACGGAAATCACCTGGGTCACGATGGAGCCGCCCACCTTGTCGGAAATCCAGCCACCCACCGGGCGAATCAGCGCGCCGATGAACGGGCCCATCCAGGCGTAGGTCAGCGCGGAAATCGCATGAGGATTCTTGAGCGTGTGTGTCATCAGGCCAGTCACCGGATCTACCACGTGGCTAACCCCGAAGATCACCGTGATCGACAGTGGCAGCGCCATCGAAAAGCCGATGAAGGAACCGAAGGTCAGCACATACAGCACCGTCATCGACCAGGTGTGCTTGTTCTTGAAAATGGCAAACTGCTTGTTGATGTTTTCTTTCATCGTGCCGAAAGCGGCGGCTTTCATGAGCAGCAGTGTGCTGACAATAATCAGTGGCATGGCGATCCACATGTTCAGCACGCCCATGCCGGTGGGGGCGGGCAGATACAGGTAGAGGCCAACAGCGGCGGGGATGAAGGCCAGGGTGTACAGCCAGGTAATCTTGATGAAAGCAGCGAGTGTGCCCTTGGCATCGGGAGAAATCGGCAGCAGGTTATCCATGCCGAACCAGCCGGCAACCGCCAGCGGCAGCAGGAACAGCACCCAGACGTAACCGGCGTTCTGGATAAAGGTTGGGGTACCGGCAGCAATCTTGCCGAACAGCCAGCCGCTGTCTTTGACCAGCGTCATCGGCTCACCACCGATGATGCCGAAGAGCCCGACTGTCATCACCAGCGGGATCAGTATCTGCATGGTGGTGACACCGAAGTTGCCGAGGCCGGCGTTAATCCCCAGTGCCGTACCTTGCAGGCGTTTGGGGAAGAAGGTGCTGATATTGCTCATCGAACTGGCGAAGTTGCCGCCGCCCACGCCTGACCACAAGGCGATCAGCTGGAAAGCCCACAGCGGCCACTCCTTGTGTTGCAGGGCGATGCCGGTGGCAATCGCCGGGGTGATCAGCATGAAGGTGGTGAGGAATATGGTGTTGCGGCCACCGGCGAGGCGAATGAAGAAAGAGGACGGGATACGCATGGTGGCCCCGGCCAGCCCGGAAATCGCGGTCAGCGTGAACAGCTCTTCCGGCTTGAACGGGAAGCCCAGATTGAGCATCTGCACCGTGATGATGCCCCACATCAGCCAGATGGCAAAGCCCATCAGCAGGCTGGGCACCGAGATCCACAGATTGCGGTAGGCAATGCTCTTGCCGGTGGATTCCCAGAACTTCTGGTTCTCCACATCCCACTCTTTTATGTTAGCCATATTCATCACTCCTTCGAGGTTATGCAACGTAATTCATGAAAAATTCTTGGGACTGCCTACTCCATCGTGTCGACTGCGTTTGCTGTATGTTTGCGCATGCGATCAAGCGGACGCACTTCGGTGAAATACATCCACATCAGCGATACCCACACCACACCGAACATCAGCATGAATGCGGAGGAACGGATGCCGGTCAGATCGACCAGTGCGCCGAACATGATGGGCATCAGGAAACCGCCCATGCCGCCAGCCAGACCGACCACACCTGAAATCACGCCGATATTTTTTGGGTAGTCATCCGAGATGTACTTGAACACCGATGCCTTGCCGATCGCAAAGGCAATCCCCATGGTGAACATGATGATGGTGAACATGACCGGACCGAGGCCGACATGGAAGGTGCTGGGGCCCGTCACGGTCTGGATGGTGAAGTCAGTCTGCGGGTATGACAGGAAGAACAGGCAAACCAGCGAGATCCACAGTACCCACCAGGTGATGGTATGCGCGCCGAACTTGTCGGAGAAGTAGCCGCCCACCGCACGCAACAAGCCGCCCGGGATGCTGAATGCGGCGGCCAGCATGGCGGCGGTCTTGAGGTCGAAACCGTACTCGCTCACGTAGTATTTGGTCATCCACAATGCCAGCGCCACATAGCCGCCAAACACGATGGAATAGTACTGGCTGTAGCGCCACACCTTGGGGTCCTTCAGCGCCATCAGCTGCTCCTTGACGCTGACGTGTGCACCGGCAATGTGCGATGCCTCGGTGTAGCTAAACAGCCAGAACAGGATGGCGGTAACCAGCATCAGCACGGCGTAAGCCTGCGGCACCATGGCCCAGCCGTAGCCCAGCACGATGATGGGTGCGACCAGTTTGGTGACCGCTGCACCGGTATTGCCGGCACCGAAAATCCCCATCGCCAGACCCTGGCGCTCCTTGGGAAACCAGCGTGCGCAGTAGGCGATACCCACGGTGAACGAGCCGCCGGCAACACCGACGAACAGGCTGGTAAACAGGAAATGCCAGTACTCGGTGGCACGCGAAATCATCCAGATCGGTATCACCGTGGACAGCATCAGCACAAAGAACACGATGCGGCCGCCGAACTTGTCCGTCCACATCCCCAGTGGCAAACGGATCAGCGATCCGGTGAGCACCGGCATCGCAATCAGCAGACCGAACTCGGTTTCGTTCAGGCTCAGCATTTTTTTGATCGGGATGCCGATCACTGCAAACATCATCCAGATCATGAAGCAGACGGTGAAGGCAATGGTGCTTGCCGTCACCACTGACCAGGCTTTGTATTGTTGTGTGGCCATTTTTCACTCCCTTTCAGTTTCGGACAATCAGTCCGGGCAGTCCCGGATTTCCTTGCTCTTTACTTGAAACTGGCCGCAGTGTAGGACTGCATATTTGGGGGCGCCAGACGGGGAATGGCCGAGCAATTCAGTAGAAATACCACTAAAGTGGTAGCAGGTCGCTAGGCTAATTCATTGCTAACAATAGGCTTTTATTCAAGCCAGGGTTGCGCCGAGTAGAAACAAATTCTTTGGGGGTAATACCACTGCCCTGCGCAAACAGTCACTACAATCTGTTAACGCCAAGCTGTTTACTTTGGAGCGCCCGCACGGGCGGTGACATCATGCAAATCCTCTACAAATTTACCGAACGCTCCCTGCTGCTGCGCCTGGGCATCGCCATGGCAGCCATTACCCTGCTGGGCGTAATCGGCATGGCCAGCTCGATCATTATTGCCGGCATGACCCAGGGCAGCGCCATCACCATCGATGTGGCCGGCTCGCTGCGCATGCAGAGCTACCGCATGGTCAGCCTGATCATGGCAGCAGAGAAGCAGGCAACGCCGGAAAGCTGGGACAGGGTCGATACGGCGGTTATCGAGTTTGAACACACGCTGCAGGGCCCGAGCCTGAGCTTCATCACCGCCTCGCGCTCAGGCGAGTCCAAGGACAACGATTATCGCGCCGTCGCCCAGGAATGGCAGAACCGCCTCAAACCCCAGTTGCAAGCGCTGATTCAGCATGAGCGCCTGTTGCCGCAACATGTACCGGTGCAGCGCGATCTGGAATTGCTGCAGAACGTCAGCGTTTTTGTGGCGAAAATCGACAACCTGGTCAAGCTGCTGGCGCAACAGGCGGAGAACCGCATCACCCTGCTCACCACCATCCTCGGCATCTCGCTTTACATCACCCTGGGCGTGGTGTTTTTCACCATGTATGTGATGCATGCGGACGTGCTGCTGCCCTTGCGCGACCTGCTCACCTGTGCGGAAAAAGCCGGCAAGGGCGACTTCTCGGTGCGCGCCCAGCACACCGGCGAAGACGAGCTGGGCAGGCTGGGTGACGCCTTCAACGCCATGTCGGAAGACCTGTCCAAGCTGTATAAGGATCTGGAAGCACGCGTGGCCGCCAAGACTGCCGATCTGGAGCGCAGCAACCGTTCGCTGGAGCTGCTCTATCACTCCATCTCGCGTCTCTACGATGCTCCCATCGCGCAAAACACTTATCTCACTTTGCTCAACGATATCGAGAGCGTGCTCGGAATCGGTCATGGCATGACCTGCCTGGTCAATAGCGACAGCGACAGGGCACAGGTGCTGGCCTCCACCGTCGATACGGTACAGGGAGATTTTGAAATGTGCACGCTCACCAACTGTGCCGAATGCCTGCAGGGCAAGACCTTGCACATCCGCCAGCTGGGCAAGCAGGGTGAGATGCGCCTGCTGAGCATTCCCCTGCGCGACATGGAGCACGAATATGGCGTCATGCAACTGGAAATCCCGTCCAGCCAGTCACTGGAAGAATGGCAGACACAGTTGCTGGAAGCGCTTAGCCGGCATATCGGCATCGCCATTGGCACCGCACACCGCGCGGAGCAGAGTCACCGCCTGTCGCTGTTTGAAGAGCGCGGCGTGATTGCGCGCGAGCTGCACGACTCGCTCGCGCAATCGCTGTCCTACATGAAAATCCAGGTCAGCCGCCTGCAGAGCATCATGGCCAGACAGCACGATGCCGCTGACGCCAACAAGGTGCTCAGCGAATTGCGCGAGGGCCTCAACAGTGCCTACCGCGAATTGCGCGAATTGCTCACCACCTTCCGCCTTAAAATCGAAGGAGAGGGCCTGGTGCCGATCCTGAAAACAACCGCGCAGGAATTTTCCGAACGCTCCGGCATCGAGATCACGGTCGAGTCGCATATGACAGGCGCGCGACTCACTGCCAACGAAGAGATTCACGTCATGCAGATCGTGCGCGAAGCGCTTGCCAACGTCACGCACCATGCCAAGGCCAGGCACGCCTGGGTTGCTATCGAGCAGGGCACGGACGGTTCGATTTCGGTTACCATCGACGATGATGGCATCGGGCTCGGACAGCAAGCCGCTGAAGCACATCACTACGGCATGGCGATCATGCAGGAGCGCGCGCTCACTCTGCGCGGCACTCTGCAGGCGCAAACCCGTGCGGTTGGTGGAACACGCATCAGCCTCAGGTTTCAGCCCGGCGCGCGCGTCAGCCACACCCATTTGCATACAGCCCACGGGACAACATGAACGAAGACGCACAGCAAACGATACTCATCATCGACGATCACCCGCTGTTCCGCAAAGGGTTGATCCAGCTGATCCAGTCCGCCCAGGAATTCGACATTGTGGGCGAAGCCTCGGGCGGCAAAACAGGCATTGAATGCGCGCTGGCACTGAACCCGGACATGATATTGCTTGACCTCAACATGAAGGACATGAGCGGCATCGAGGTGCTCAAGGCGATCAAGGCGGCCGACCTCGACGCGCGCGTGATCATGGTCACCGTCTCGGACAATGCCGACGACCTGGTTGCGGCGCTGCGCGCCGGCGCCGATGGTTACCTGCTGAAGGACATGGAACCGGAAGACCTGCTCAGCAACATCCGCGCTGCCGGCACGGGGCGCATGGCGCTGAGCGACCGCCTCACCTGGCTGCTGGCCAGCTCGCTGAAAGCAGAGAACCGCCCCAAGAGTACCTCGGAAGCCGGGCTCACCGAACAGGAAGGAAAAATTCTGGAGCTGATCTCCGCCGGCAAGAGCAACAAGCTGATCGCAAATGAACTGGGCATCACCGAAGGCACCGTCAAGGTGCACGTGAAACACCTGCTGAAGAAACTCAACCTCAAGTCACGCGTGGAAGCGGCGGTGTGGGCGGTGGAGAAGACGAAGAAAGCGTAGATGGGTTGAACGCAGCGATACCCACCCTGCAATTTATTCAGTGACTCAGGCCTTGACCCACACTTGCCCCGCCTCAACCTTCACCGGGTAAGTGCCTATGGGGCAGTCGGCCGGTTCGCAGGTAGCCTGGCCGGAACTCAGGTCGAAATAGCTGCCGTGCAGCGAGCACTTGATCTTGCCGTCCTTGATGCAGCCAAGATAGAGCGAATAATCTTCGTGGCTGCACATCTCGTCCACGCAATACAGCATGCCGGCCGAATTGCACAGCAGCAGGCGCTTGCCGCCCACCAGCACGCGCTTCATCTGCGCCGGCTTGAGCTCGTCCGCCGCGGCAACCGCAACATAGCCGCTCATCAGTTAACCCTTTTCACGGCACGGCCCGAGTCGAGCACTGCACGTATCTGTGCTGCTGCGTCGGCCAGGCTGGCGGCCTTGCCCACATGGTGCAACACGATGGCGCCGCTCAGTACCAGCGCATCGTAGAACGCACCTTTCGTGCCCTGCAGTGCCAGCATGCCCGCTTCGGCCGCGGCACGCGCGGTGGCGGGGATATCGATGGCGGCGACGATCTCATCTTCGCCTTCGGCCGTGGCCACTGCACCCGGTAGCGGCACCACGCGCACCTCCTGCTGGATGCCCAGCGCAACCGGATCGACCGCCACTTCAGTTATGTCAGCGCTCTGGTCGTGGTAGTGGAAATAGCGGCCGGGCTGGCGCAGCGAAGGCACCACGCCGCCTTCCACACCGCGCACGATGCAGGCGGTGTCAAAGCCGGCAACGCGCGCCAGCTCGGCATAGATGGGCGGATAAGGCTTGTGCACAAAGCCGGTGATGAAATGGGTTTTCTTGCGCCCGGCGATGGGTTTGGAGATCACCTCCACGGTGGTGATCACCTGGCGCTTGATCATCTGCGCGCGCAGCCCCACCATGTTGTGCAGGCCGGGGTTGGATTGCGCCTGGTCGAGGTAGGTCCAGCCCAGCGCGGGGTCGGCCAGGCGCGCTGCCGCCTGCTCCGGGGTCAGGTCTACCGGGACGCCGGCGGCGGCCAGGATGTGGCGCGCCGTCACCCCGTATTTGGGGCCAACACGGTCCAGCCCGTGGCTGACCACGTGCACGCCCAGCTCGGCCAGCAGCGGCCCGAGGAAGGGCGCCGTGGGCAGGCAGCGGTTGTAGCCGTCATACGGATCGGCGACATCCACCACCTCATCCACCTGCGCTGTCACGCGCCTGGTCGTTGCCAGGATGGCATCCAGCACGCCCTTGTTCTCCTCCATCGTCTCGCGCTTCATGCGCAGCGCGATAAAGAAAATGGCGACCTGCACCGGGTCGATCTGGTTCTCGATGATCGCCTTCATGCCCAGGTGGGCTTCTTCGCGGCTGATGTCCTTGGACAGATCGGGACCGGTGGCAATGCGCTGAATGATGGAGCGCATCAGTAGTTTTGGATCGGATGGCAGTGCTGTGTTCATGTGTTACTCCTTAAGTTAATTCTTCGTGTTAACCAGTGCTGCTACTCATTGCCGCTTACCTGTTCTTGGTGACAGGCATGGGCGGCAATTTACTTCGTTCCACCGAGGGTGGCGAGAATGCCATCCCAGAACAAAATGCGTGCCTCAATCGCCGCGCGCGCCCCCGCCTCGGCCTCCTGCAACTTGACGGAATCTCCCGCGCACAGCTCATCCAGCAGCTGCAGCGAGATCGGCCCGTGGAAGTCCGCATCCAGGTGGATGTGGCGGTTGAGGTAGTAATGGAACATCGGCGCCTGCTGTTCGCTGATGCCCATGCGCTGCAGAAACGAGCGGAACATGCCGGGGATGATGTGCTCGCGCCCCAGCGCAAACGCCGCCGCCACCACATGCGGCTTGCCGCTGGCGAGGAAGGCGAAGGTGGACTGCATGAACTGCTGCGAGGCGGCGGGCGCAATATTCAGCGCCAGTGCAGGTGCAATGCCCGCACTGGCAGCCTTGTCCACAAACGCCAGCACCCGGGAGGGATCGGCGCCGACTTCCTGCATCGCGCCGCAGTACAGCTCGAAATGGCTGGCGTAAGTCGGGTTGCCTTGTGCATCCGGCAGGCCCAGATCCGACTCTTCTTCCAGCACCAGCTGGTTGATGAAATAGCGCACCGAGGGCAGGCCACGCGGGCGCCACGGGTAAGTGGTCGGCGCAATTTCCTGCTGCAGGTATTTCACCACCGACATGAAGTCCCACACCGAAAACACATGGTGACTCATGAACACGCGCAGATCTTCCACGCTATGCACGGCAGCGTAAACGGGGTGATTATCCAGTTTGTGTCGCAATGCATTCAGGACTGAAACGTCAAATCTGGCTTTCATTGCTCGTTCTCGAAATGCGAAAACCAACGATACTATATTACCGATTACTAATTTTCAAACAGAACAAAGCTGTAGTTTGAATACCCATAAAGCCCGCCGCAACGCCCGTTCTGGCTGATTTACCAGCAGGGTTATCAAACGGCCGCCCACGCTGCGCTTTTTAATACCCGACTAAAGTCCTCGGGCCTGACGCCGATAACTCTAAGCAGGAGGAACGCAATCATGATGAAAGTATTTCTGACCATGGACCCGGCCACCGGACGTGGGCTTTACGATGACGAATCCACCTTTCTGGGGGCTTTTTCCAGTTTGCAGGAGGCGGTCAGTTCGTTGGGTGACATACTGCGTTATTGCAGTATTCGCTAACGCCGTCGGAGATTAGTCTGGCATCTTGCTGTTGTTTGCCGTTCCGTAAATCAAAACCGTCGGGGGTAGCCCGACAGCTAGTCACTTTCTTTTGCTTCGCCAAATGAAAGTAACCAAAGAAAAGGCGACCCTGCCGTATCGCCCTTCGGGTTCCTTCGGTCGAGCAATCAAATTGGGCGGCTGCGCAACTCGCCCTAGCGTGGAACACACCCCGTTCCACGCCGCGGAGCTCGAACAGTGCTCGCCTTCTTCCCAATTTGATCGCCCGCCCTCAGCGATCCAGAAGGGGGATAACTTCAAAATCAAACCCAAAAAATGCATGTGGGCGCTTTGCGCCCACATGCTTCTGGTTTCGCTCTTGGCGTGCGCAAAGCGCACGCTGCATTTGACTTGGCTTTTATTTCCCCTGTGCGCCGCATCGATCAGTGACAAGCAGGCGGAGATTTAGGCGAGCACTGTCCGAGCTCCGCAGTGGGGCACGTTTTGTGTGCCCCGCCAGGGCGAGTTGCGCAGCCCCGCTTGCTTGTCACTGATCGATGGAACCCCGCAGGGGCGGCAAACCGGGGGCGCCTTCT
>JBGPPE010000037.1:0-22797 GCA_041488395.1 Gallionellaceae bacterium | reverse complement strand
CCTGATCGGCGCCGGTGCTGCCTCCGGCGGCACCATGGATGCGTCCAACCTGCTCAAGCCCGCCCTCTCCAGTGGTGTGCTCAAGTGCATAGGCGCGACCACTTATCAGGAATATCGCGGCATTTTTGAGAAGGATCACGCGCTGTCACGCCGCTTCCAGAAAGTTGACGTCCCTGAGCCTTCGGTCGAAGAGACTATAGAGATTCTGAAAGGCCTGAAGTCACGCTTCGAGAGCCACCACAGCGTCAAATTCAGCGCTGCTGCAATCACCAGCGCAGCAGAGCTGGCTGCGCGCTTCATCAATGACCGCCACCTCCCGGACAAGGCTATCGACGTGCTGGATGAAGCCGGTGCAGCGCAACGCATCCTGCCCAAATCCAAACAGAAAAAAGTCATCGGCAAGCACGAAATCGAGGACATTATCGCCAAGATTGCGCGTATCCCGGCCCGTACCGTGTCACACGATGACCGCAACACCCTGAAGACACTGGAACGTGATCTCAAGTCGGTGGTGTTTGGCCAGAATGCCGCAATCGAAGTGCTGGCACGCGCCATCAAGATGTCGCGCAGCGGCCTTGGCAACCCGCAAAAACCAATTGGCAGCTTCCTCTTCTCCGGCCCTACCGGTGTTGGCAAGACTGAAGTGGCACGCCAGCTTGCTTACGTAATGGGCATGCCCATCCACCGCTTTGACATGTCTGAATACATGGAGCGTCATGCCGTGTCGCGCCTGATTGGCGCGCCTCCCGGCTATGTAGGCTTTGAACAGGGCGGCCTGCTCACCGAAGCCATCACCAAGCAGCCGCATTGTGTGCTGTTGCTGGACGAGATCGAAAAAGCCCACCCGGACATTTTCAACATCCTGCTGCAAGTGATGGATCACGGCACCCTCACCGACAACAACGGCAGGAAAGCCGACTTCCGCAACGTAATCATCATCATGACCACCAATGCCGGAGCCGAAGCGCTCAACAAGGTGCAGATCGGCTTTACCAAGGCTGCAACCAAGGGCGATGAAATGGCCGATATCAAGCGCCTGTTCACCCCGGAATTCCGCAACCGTCTCGATGCAACCATCTCCTTTGCCTCACTGGACAAGGAAGTCATCCTGCGCGTGGTGGACAAATTCCTGATGCAACTGGAAGAGCAGCTGCACGAGAAGAAAGTGGATGCAGTCTTCACCGACGCACTGAAAGACTATCTCGCCGACAAGGGCTTCGATCCACTGATGGGCGCACGCCCAATGGCACGATTGATCCAGGACACCATCCGTAGCGCGCTGGCCGACGAGTTGCTATTCGGCAAACTGGCGAACGGTGGCAAGGTCACCGTGGATGTGAAGGACGACAAGGTAGTACTGGAGTTTGAGAAAGAGGAAGTGACTGCTTAAACCCCCAATCTGCTTGTCAGGAAACATGGTGTCATGTAGCAGGCAATGAAGCGTTCAGACTATCGCGGGCGCTTCGCCCCCTCTCCCACCGGCCCCCTCCACTTCGGCTCACTCGTTGCCGCCGTCGGCAGTTATCTCGAAGCAAAACAGCAGCACGGCATCTGGCTAGTGCGCATGGAAGATCTCGACACGCCGCGCACCATGCCCGGCGCTGCCGCTGACATTCTGCGCACACTTGAGGCCTTTGGCCTGCACTGGGATGGAGAGGTCCTTTACCAGAGCCAGCGCACGGAGGCTTATGATCTAGCGTTGCAGCAGTTGCAAGCCATCAGTGCAGTGTATCCCTGCGCCTGCACGCGCAAGGAGATCGCCGATTCAGCGTTGCATGGTATAGACGGACAGATTTATCCAGGGACTTGCCGCAATGGCCTGCCAGCAGGCCGGGAAGGACGTGCCTGGCGGGTGCGCACTGACAACCGGCCCATAGCATTTGACGATGCGTTACAAGGCCTCATCAGCCAGCATCTGGAAAGCGAGATCGGCGATTTCGTGGTGAAGCGTGCCGACGGCCTGTTTGCCTACCAGCTTGCCGTGGTGGTGGATGATGCCTTGCAGGGCATCACTCATATCGTGCGCGGTGCCGATTTGCTCGCCTCTACTCCGCGCCAGATCCATCTGCAACGCTTGCTCAGCCACCCTGTGCCGCATTATATGCACTTGCCCGTCGCCATCAATGCACAAGGGGAAAAACTCAGCAAGCAGACCCTGGCAGCCCCGGTCAACGACCACAATCCCGTTCCAACCCTGCTGCACGTGCTGCGTTTCCTGCAGCAAAATCCTCCTGCTGAGCTGGCCGGAAACAGCGCGGATGAACTATTGCGCTGGGCTGTAATTCATTGGGACAGCACGCCACTAAAAGGCGTCATGCGCATCCCATGCTGAGTGGAACAGCGACTGCAAATCAACGCACGCTGGATTCATTTACGCAAAACATGGACACTCTCCCCAGCACGCGCTGCAGTGCCCGGTTAGCCGCCGTCACACCCCCATAGGCATTTTCACTGTCAGCCGGTTCCACCTCGTCGATTTCCTGCGTGGCCAGCACTCGCAGGCTGCGCAGATCCACCAGTTGCACGCGCAAGGTGAGGTGCGCACGGCTGGGCAGAGTATCAAATTCCTGCTGCAGGCGTATCCACTCACTATCCAGCCTGAGGTCGGCGGCGAAGGGGGCGATGTTCCCCACTACCGCGCGAAAACTGCCACTCTGCGCCAGCACCTGCAGCAACAAGGGCTCCAGCATGCGCGCCGGTGTATCAGCCCAGCGGCTGCTGACAAAATAATCCAGCTCGTGCGCTTGCTGCACATAAGCCATGCCCGCGCTATCTGCGCCAGGTTGGGCGCGCGGCAGGCTGACCGCCAGCACCAGCTTACGCTGCGGCATCGATAGCTGGGCGGGCAGTTGCGCATCCAGCCGATATAGCCTGGGTTGTTCCAGCTGCTGGGCTGGCAGGCTAATGCAACCTGCCAGCAGCAACAGCGTAGCCAGTGCAGCGAAGCGGCCACAAATAACACGCATGTTCGCTAATCGGGAAAGATTACTCATGGTGTGATTGCCTGATTATTCACCGGGGCCATGTTTTGCCCTGGACTTGCCATAGAACAGCACACTGGGATTCTGCTCCAGCTGGTCGCTGACGCGACGTAGCGAGGCAGTCAGCTCGCGCAACTCCACTACCAGCTGGTGGAACTCTGGCAGCGTCTCCCGAGTGAATTGCTGCGTGCCGTCGATGGCGCTGGCAGCACTGCTGCCGGCCAGCGCCCACTGCCCCGCCATGCGATCAAGTGCATCGGTGCTGCGCTGTACACGCTGCACCAGCATGGGCAGGTCATCGCTCATGCGTGCGGTGTTTTGCAGGGTGTGGGCAGCATCACGCAGGCCGGTGTCAATAGCGGGTGAGCGGGCAGCCAGCGTGTGCGCCACAGTTTCGAGGTCAGCCAGTATTTTCTTCACCGCATTACGGTTGCGCTCATCCAGCACGGCATTGAGGTTTGCGGAAGTACGATTGAGATTGACCAGCAGGCTGCTGATCGAGGTATCCAGCCGCCGCATCAGCGAGGGCTCGGTTTTGATCACCGGGTACTCTTCTCCTGGCTGCTTCTGCAGTATCGGCGCCTCCTGGGTTCCTCCTGTCAGCTCGACATAGGCTATGCCGGTGAGCCCATGCGACTGCAGAACCGCCTCGGTGTCCGCCTTGATCGGGGTGCCATGCTCCACTTCCAGTGTCAACTGCACCTGCTCCACATTGCTGGGTGCCAGGGTAATCTTGCGCACCCGACCCACCTCCACACCGCGGTAGCGTACCGGCGAATTGAGATTCAGACCGGAGACAGATTCTTTCATGTAGGTTTGATACATGTCGTAGGAGGTGCCATAGCTCTTGCCACTGCTGAACCACAGAATACCGCCAAGCAGGGCAATGCTCAGCACCAGCACGAATACGCCAACCAGGGCAAAATTTACCTTCTCTTCCATGTCTGCTCCTGCGCGGCGCGGCCGCGCGGTCCGTAAAAATATTCGCGGATGACCGGATGCTCGGACTGCGCCAGCTCGTCCATGCTGCCCAAGCCCAGAATGCGCCCGCCATCCAGCACACCCACGCGATCCGCCACACGCCACAGCGAATCAAGGTCATGCGTCACCATCATGATGGTCAAACCCAGTGCATCATGCAAACTTTGCACCAGTTCGTCTATACCGCCGGCACTCAACGGATCCAGTCCCGCCGTGGGTTCATCCAGAAACAGCAGCTCCGGATCAAGGGCGATGGCACGCGCCAGCGCCGCGCGCTTGCGCATGCCACCGCTCAGCTCGCTCGGATATTTGGCCGCCGCACTGGCCGGCAAACCGGTCAGCGCAATCTTCAGCGCCACCACCTCATTGATCAGGCGCGGGCTGAGCTGGGTGTGCTCGCGCAGTACCATCGCCACATTTTCCGCCACGGTCAGCGAACTGAACAGCGCACCGCGCTCAAACATCACGCCCCAGCGCCGTCGCAGCGGCAAGGCCTGTTCGTCATCCAGCCCGATCACTTCCTGCCCGAACACCCGGATTGAACCCGAGTTGGGCCTGAGCAACATGATGATGGCACGCAACAGGGTGGACTTGCCGCAGCCGCTACTGCCTACCAGCGCAAAGGTTTCGCCCCTGCGCACACTCAGGCTGACATCCTCATGTACCACGGCTGCACCATAGCTGGTATGCAGCTTGCGGATATCAATCACCGCAGTGTCGTCGGGAGAAAGGTGTGTCTGGTTCATATTTTCAGCCAGTTAAACACCAGTGAGAACGCGGCATCGGCGACGATCACCAGAAAAATGGAATGCACCACGCTCATGGTTGTCTGGCGGCCAACACTATCTGCACTGCCGCTGACCTGAAAGCCCTGAAAGCAGCCAACCAGCGCGATGATCACGGCGAACACCGGCGCCTTGACGATGCCGGTCAGAAATGAAGACAGATTCACCGCATCGCCAATGCGTTGCAGAAAGACGTCGTAACTCACCTCCAGCTTGGAGCTCGCCATAATCATGCCACCCAGAATGCCGGTCACGTCGGCATACACGGTCAGCAAAGGCAGAGCGATCATCAGCGCCAGCATCTTGGGCAGCACCAGCAACTCATATGGCACGATGCCGATGGTGCGCAGCGCATCCGTCTCCTCGGTCACTTTCATGGTGCCGATTTGTGCCGCATAGGCCGAACCGGAGCGGCCTGCCACGATAATCGCCGTCAGCATGGGAGAGAGTTCGCGCAGCATGGTGAAGCCCACCATATCCGCCACATAGATATTCGCACCGAAGCGTTGCAGCTGGTCCGCCCCCTGATAGGCAATCACCACCCCCATCAGGAACGAGAGCAGACCGGTAATCGGCAAGGCCTCGAAGCCGGCTGTCTGCAGGTTGCGCAACAGCGGCAGCCAGCGGATGCGGCGCGGATGGCGCACAGAACGCAGCATCACCAGGGCCACTTCGCCGACAAAAGCCAGCATGCTGAGCAGGTCGCGCAACTGGTTCCAGGCCAGCCTGCCCAGGCTTTCCAGCCCCCCCTGATGGATGGGCGCAACGTGCTCCGCCGTGGCCGCACGGGCTTCGACCAGTTGCAACAGGTGGCTGAACTCTGCCTGCAGCCCCTGCAGGTTCACGGTCTTGCCGCGCTGCTGCAGCATGCGCACGGTGCGATGCAACAACCAGGCACCACTGGTATCCAGTGCAGAAATGCCAGCGGCCTCTAATATCACTTGCGGCGCCGCTGGCCACGCCAGAGCATCCAGCGTCGGCTCCAGTGCCTCAATGCCGCGCACAGTCCACACCCCGCTACAGCGCACTGTGGCAGCCTGGATTTGCAGTTGTGCGATTGGATCCGTCGTCATGGCACGCGCTCAACCTCCTCGTGTTCCCGCCTGTAATACTACAACAAGCCCCGCTCGGCAAACGAAAGGCAGCCGCTGCCCGCCACAATAAAGTGATCCAGCACACGCACATCCAGCAGTGCCAGCGCCTGCTTCAGCGCATCGGTGAGCAGCTGGTCTGACTGGCTGGGTTCAGCCACGCCGGAAGGATGGTTATGCGCCAGGATGACGGCGGCGGCATTGTGATGCAGGGCGCGCTTGACCACTTCGCGCGGATACACGCTGGTTTGCGTGAGTGTGCCCTGGAACAGCTCCTCGTCCGCCAGCACACGGTGTTGCGCATCGAGAAAGATCACCATGAACACTTCCTGGGCACGACCGCGCAGCAGTAGCTGCAAATAGCTGCGCACCGCGCCCGGCGAGTTGAGCGCATCACCGGAGCGCATTTCCTCGCCCAGCGCACGCCGCGACATTTCCAGCACTGCCTGCAACTGCACGTATTTGGCCTGACCCATGCCGTGGATGGCGCAGAAATCGGCCTCGCTGGCAGCAAACATGTGGGTGAGCGAGTTAAAGCGAGTGAGCAGCTCGCGCGCGAGATCAACTGCGCTTTTGCCAACCACCCCGGTACGCAGGAAAATGGCCAGCAGCTCCGCATCCGAAAGGGCGGCGGCGCCACGCTGAACTAACTTCTCCCGGGGGCGTTCGCCCTCCGGCCAGTCATTGATTCCCATGCCACTCCCGTCACCCTTTGCCAGCGGTTTCTTGTTAAGATGCACAGCATTATGAAACAAACCCCGACAAAGCGCATCGTACTCGGCCTCACCGGTGGTATCGCCGCCTACAAGGCAGCCGAGCTCGCGCGCCTGTTGATCAAGCAGGGCATCGAGGTGCAAGCCGCGATGACCGAAGCGGCCTGCCACTTTATCACCCCGGCCACCTTGCAGGCGCTTACCGGCAAGCCGGTGCTGACCAGCCAGTGGCACGACGCAGACAACGGCATGGCGCATATCAACCTGAGCCGTGCGGCGGCTGCCATCGTAATCGCCCCTGCCACTGCAGACTTTATCGCCAAGCTGGCGCATGGCCTGGCGGACGACCTGCTTTCCACCCTGTGCCTTGCGCGCAACTGCCCGCTGCTTGTCGCCCCGGCGATGAACCGCCAGATGTGGGAGCACCCGGCCACGCAGCGCAACATTGCGCAACTCAGGGCCGATGGCGTGATCATACTCGGCCCCGACAGCGGCGTGCAGGCCTGCGGCGAAGAAGGTATGGGACGCATGCAGGAAGCGGAGCAACTGGCACAGGACATCCTCGCCAGCTTGCAGCCGAAGTTGTTATCGGGCGTAAAAGTGTTGCTGACTGCCGGCCCCACTTATGAAGCGATCGACGCCGTGCGCGGCATTACCAACCGCAGCTCGGGCAAGATGGGCTATGCCATCGCGCGAGCCGCGCTGGAACTGGGTGCGCAGGTTACCCTGGTTTCCGGCCCGACGGCGCTACTCCAACCGCAAGGCGCAACCGTGGTCAACACCACTAGCGCGGCAGACATGCTGGAGGCGGTTAAACAGCACGTGGCCGACAGCGATATCTTTATCGGTGTTGCCGCGGTGGCGGACTATCGCGTGGCACAAACCAGCGCGCAGAAAATCAAGAAGAGCAGCGCCAACCTGACACTGGAGCTGGTGCCCAACCCGGACATCCTGGCCTATGTCGCCGCCCTGCCGCAGCCGCCCTTTTGCGTGGGTTTTGCCGCAGAAAGCGAAAAGCTCAGGGAACATGCTGAACAGAAACGTCGCGCCAAGAAGCTGCCCCTGCTCGCTGCCAACCTGGCGCAACAGGCCATCGGCGCAGATGACAACGAACTGATTTTATTCGACGATGCAGGCGAACACCTGCTGCCACGCGCCGACAAACTCACGCAGGCCCGCGCCCTGCTCAATCACATCATCAAGCTCAGAGGAAAACCATTATGAAAAAAGTGGATGTAAAAATTCTCGACCCGCGCCTGCACGAACACCCGCCCGCCTACGGCACGCCGGGCTCGGCGGGCATTGATCTGCGCGCCTGCATCGACCACAATATGGTGATCCCGCCTGACCAGTGCGAGCTGATCCCCAGCGGCATCGCCATCCATATCGGCGACCCGCATTATGCCGCAATGATCCTGCCGCGTTCAGGGCTGGGGCATAAGCACGGCATCGTGCTGGGCAACCTGGTCGGGCTGATTGATTCGGACTATCAGGGACAGATTTTTGTTTCACTATGGAACCGCGGCCACCACCCTTTTACCCTGATGCCGATGGAACGCATGGCCCAGCTGGTGATCGTGCCGGTGATGCAGATGCAATTGAATATTGTGGATGAATTCCCGCTCAGTGAGCGCGGCGCCGGTGGTTTTGGCAGCACCGGGAAACACTAGGGCAACAGCATGAGTGAGCACGACATGCAACGGCTGCTCGCAGTGCTGGAGGAAATTCGCGACCATCAGAAAATCCAGCTTGAGCGCCAAGCCGAAGCACTTGCCCTGCAACGCGAGCAATTTGCCATCGTGCAAAAACAGCATGAACGCGCCGAGCGCATACAGGATCGTGCCGAAGCCATTCAGGCCATGAGTGCCAAACTGGTAAGCGGCTCGCGCAAGGTGTTGGCCTTCGTGCTACCGCTCATTATTGTGCTGGTGATTTACCTGACCTGGCTGCTGTTCCGCCGCCTCTGAGCCATCACATTTCGCCGGGGAACCCCGGCTCCGGCTTCAATCGCCCAAACTGATGGCGCGATAACTGATTTCCACCACTTCCAGCTCCTCCACACCATTCGGCAGGCGCAAGCTCACCACATCATCCTCGCGCGCCTTGAGCAACACACGGGCCAAAGGAGATACCCAGCTGATCAGCCCGCGCCCGGCATCTGCCTCATCCACACCAACGATGCAGTAAATACGCGCACAGCCATCTGCGCCGCATACCGTCACCGTTGCGCCAAAAAACACCTGGTCGCAGTCCATCCGCTGCTCGGGGTCAACCACCTCGGCATTTTCCAGGCGCTTGGCCAGAAAGCGAATGCGCCGGTCAATCTCACGCAGACGTTTTTTGCCGTAGATGTAATCACCATTTTCCGAACGGTCACCATTGGAAGCCGCCCAGGTAATGGTTTGTACCAGTGCCGGGCGCTCCACCTTCCACAGATGATCGAGCTCATCTTTCAGGCGCCTGTAGCCCGCCGGGGTAATGTAATTTTTGGCACCCAGCGGCAACTGCAGCGCTGGAGCCAGTTGCTCATCGTCGTCTTCGCTGGTTTCTTTGGTAAAGGCTTTACTCATGATCCGACCGTTTTACGGGTTAACCTCAACCCATTGGTTATTAACAATAGTAAAGCAAGCAAGCGGTTAAATACTTGACGATTTAACTCGGTTGTCTAATAATATGCACAAGGGATTTTTCCCTTGTCATTGCGTCAGCAGGAGGCACATCATGCTCGACATCAACAAAGCAATACTCGACCCGCTTCATTACGAGAACGACCCGGAAGGCAACCTTTCCGATCTCCCGCAATGGTCACCACAGTACGCCAATCAGCTGGCCACACTTGAAGACATGGTACTAACCGATGAGCACTGGGAAGTTATCTACCATCTGCGCGAACGTTACCGTGTGCACGGCAATCATGATAGTGCACGAGTTGTATTGCACGATCTGGAAGAACACTTCGGCGACAACCACGGGCGCGCCCATCTTTACGAGATGTTTCCGCGCGGCCCGGTAATTCAGGCAACCAAGCTGGCTGGTTTACCCTTGCCCCCGCACGCCCTTGATCTTTCGTTTGGCAGCGTGATGTAACAATGAACCAGACCCCTGCGCACAGGGGCCTGAGGTGGCGGCTTTACACAACCGGACAAAGTATACGTCAGAACCGGGAGCTGCATCAAAGTTCCACGGCATGCTCTTGGCAGGTATTGATGTGCGCTAGTGGTACCGAGTAAAAATCCAGACAACAGCAGATTCATACGTCACAGCCCGCTCAGCACTTTGATATGCGCCATAGCACTACGTCCCAAGGCATGCAGTGCATAGCCCCCTTCCAGCACCGAGACAATGCGGCCGCGACAGTGTTGGCCGGCAATGTTTTTCAGTTGCTCGGTGACCCAGGCATAATCCGCGTCCGCTAACCTGAGCATGGCCATATCATCTTCGCGATGCGCGTCGAACCCGGCCGAGACCAGCAGTAATTCCGGCTGGAATTCCTCCAGTGCGGGGAGCCAGCGGCTGGTCACGGCCTCCTGAAATCCTTCGCTACCGGTGCCGGCAGGCAACGGCACATTGATGATGTGCGCATTGCCACTATCGGCACCGCAATACGGGTAGAACGGATGCTGGAAGGTGGAGCACAGCATTACCCGGGGATCATCGTGAAAGATATTCTCGGTGCCGTTGCCGTGATGCACATCGAAGTCCGCGATCGCCACCCGGTGCAAACCATGCGCGGCAAGCGCATGCGCCGCACCTATCGCAACATTGTTGAAGATGCAGAAACCCATCGCGCGCCCCCGTTCGGCATGGTGCCCCGGCGGGCGGATATTGCAGAATGCATTTTCCACCTGCCCTGCCATCACCATGTCCACCCCCAGCACGACTGCCCCCGCAGCCCGCAACGCAGCCGGGTAGCTATAGGGATTCATCGTCGTATCGCCATCCAGTGCAACCAGCCCATGCCCCGGTGAACTGGAAATAATAAAATCGATGTAGCTCGCGTCATGCACGCGCAACAATTGCTCGCGTGTCGCCTCGGGCGCTTCATGCTGTTGCAGGTAAGTGAATAATCCCGATGCAATGAGCTGATCCTCAATGGCATGAATACGCGCCGGGCACTCCGGGTGATGTGCGCCCATGTCGTGCCTGAGACAGAGCGGATGGCTGATGTAGGCTGTCTGCATGATATCGAAGCGGTAATGGTACGGTGCTATCATACCCAACAAGCCATCAGGAGGAAGCGCCATATCATGGGCAAGCATTACCTCAATCCGCTTTTTTCCCCCACATCCGTGGCTGTGTTCGGCGCCAGCGACAGGCCCGACTCAGTCGGCCAGATCGTGTTTCAGAATATGCTGGAGGGCGGCTTTCAGGGCAAGCTCTATCCGATCAACCCAAAGAATGCCGAAGTACAGGGAAAGCGCGCCTATGCCTCCATCGCCGATATCGGCGAGCCGGTCGAACTGGTGGTGATCGCCACACCGCCGCAGAGCGTGCCCGGCATCATCGAGGAGTGCGGAATTCACGGCGTGAAGGCCGCAGTGATCATCACCGCCGGCTTCGGCGAAGCAGGCACGGCAGGCACTGCGCTGGAACGCCAGCTGCTGGAGACCGCACGCCGTTACGGCATCCGCCTGGTCGGCCCCAACTGCCTCGGCATCATGCGCCCCTCCATCGGCCTCAACGCCACTTTCAACAAGGGCGGAGCGAACAACGGCAACATTGCTTTTGTCTCGCAGTCCGGCGCCTTGTGCACCGCGATTCTGGACTGGGCGCAGAGCAATGATGTCGGCTTCTCCAGCGTGGTATCGATGGGCTCATCGACCGACGTGGATTTCGGTGAGATCCTTGACTATCTCGTGTCCGATGCAAATACCCACAGCATCCTGATGTACATTGAAGGCATCCGCAACGCGCGCAGCTTCATGAGCGCAATGCGCGCCGCGGCGCGCATCAAGCCGGTGATCCTGATCAAGGTTGGCCGCCACGCGGTGGCCTCGAAGGCCGCGCTATCGCACACCGCCTCGCTGGTCGGTGCGGACGACGTGTTTGATGCTGCGGTGAGCCGTGTCGGCGTGGTACGCGTGCAGACTATCACCCAGCTGTTCACTGCCGCCAAGGCACTGTCCTGCGGCTTCCGCCCGGTAGGCAACCGCCTCGCCATCGTCACCAACGGCGGCGGCCCCGGCGTGATGGCGACCGACCGTGCCGCCGATCTTGGCCTCGCCATGGCCACGCTGTCCGACAGCACCATCGAATATCTCAACCAGCACCTGCCGCCAAACTGGCCACACGGCAACCCGGTCGACATCATCGGCGACGCGCAGGCCGAGCGTTACCACCACGCCGTGAAAGCCTGCCTCGAGGACGATAACGTGGACGGTGTGCTGGCCATCCTCACGCCGCAGGCGATGACCAAGCCGCTGGAGTCGGCACAGGCGTTGATCGCACTCGCCGACACGAACAGCAAGCCGCTGCTGACCTGCTGGATGGGCGAGACGCAGGTCGCCGCAGCGCGCGACGCCTTCGCCCAGGCGCACCGCCCGCATTTCCGCACACCGGAACCAGCGGTGGAAGTGTTTTCGCACCTGTCCGCCTATTACCGCAACCAGAAGCTGCTGATGCAGATGCCGGGCCCCTTGTCGCACCATCTCGAACCGGACGTGGAAAGCGCGCGCCTGATCATTGAGGGCGCGATGCAGGAACACCGCAAGGTGCTGACCGAGATGGAATCCAAGGCGCTGCTGGCCGCCTTCCACATTCCGGTGGCGCGCACCATGGTGGCGCACTCGCCCAACGAGGCGATGCTGATCGCGCAACAACTCGGCTTCCCTGTGGCGATGAAGGTCAACTCGCCCGACATCACGCACAAGAGCGATGCCGGCGGCGTGCTGCTCAATCTGAACAATGCCCATGAGGTGCGCGCCGCCTTCCAGCACATCATCGACAACGTGCAGCACAACCGTCCCAACGCCAAGATGGACGGCATCTCCATCGAACCGATGGTGATCAAGACGAACGGGCGCGAGCTGATGATAGGCGTAACTAGCGACCCAGCCTTCGGCCCGGTGATCACCTTTGGCGCGGGCGGCATCGCTGTCGAGGTGATGGGTGACCGCGCCGTCGCGCTACCGCCGCTGAATTCATTCCTGGTGCGCGAACTGATCCAGGACACGCGCATCGCCAGAATGCTGGACGCTTTTCGCAACATGCCGCCGGCCAGCCTCGATGCGCTGGAAGACGTGCTGCTGCGCGTATCGGAAATGGTGTGTGAACTGCCGCTGCTCAAGGAAATGGACATCAATCCGCTGATCCTCGACGAGAACGGCGCACTCGCCGCCGATGCGCGCGTGGTGGTGGAGTACCGCCAGCCCAGCGCCGATCGCTACGCACACATGGCGATCTATCCCTATCCCACCCACCTCATCAGGCAGTGGCAACTGGCGGATGGCACCGACATCACCATCCGCCCGATCCGCCCTGAAGACGCCGGTATTGAGCAACAATTCGTGCACGGCCTGTCGGAAGAGGCCAAATACTTCCGCTTCATGAACGGAATGCATGAACTCACCGAGACCATGCTGGTGCGCTTCACCCAGATCGACTACAGCCGCGAGATGGCGCTGATCGCCGTCGCCGAAGAACAGGGGCACGAAGTTGAGCTGGGCGTCGCACGCTACGCCATTAACCCGGACGGCGATACCTGCGAATTCGCACTGGTGATCGCGGACAACATGCAGGGCAAGGGATTAGGGCAAAAACTGATGGTCGCGCTGTTGGAAGCTGGGCGCGCCATGGGACTCTCGGTGATTGAGGGCGAGGTGCTGAGCAACAACCACAACATGCTCAAGCTGATGAACCGCCTCGGCTTCACGATCAAGGCGAGCGAAGATGATCAGGGCATCATGAAAGTCAGAAAACCGCTATAACCTTGCCCCACGCAGACAGCATCCAGGCAAATAAAAAACCCAGTGCATTCAAATATACACTGGGTTTTGTTTGCAACAAATAATTTTAGGTATATCTCAAAACGGAATATCGTCATCAAAGTTGTCAAAATTGCTCTTGGCAGGCGCTGGCCTGCTCGCAGCTGGTGCCGAGGCGGGTGCTGAAGAAGCCGGCTTATCCATCACCTCAAAACTGCCGCCGGTGGCCTTGCCACCCAGCATCTGCATTTCGTTGACGATAATTTCCGTGGTGTATCTGTCCTTGCCTTCCTTGTCTTGCCACTTGCGTGTAGCAAGTTTGCCTTCAACATATATCTGCGAACCTTTTTTCAGGTACTCGCCGGCAATTTCAGCCAGGCGGCGGTAAAAAACCAGGTTGTGCCATTCGGTCTTTTCCTGTTTTTCCCCGGATTTGTCTTTCCAGTTTTCCGAAGTTGCCAGGGTAACGTTCGTCACGGCTTCGCCGCTTGTCATATAGCGCGTTTCAGGGTCTTTGCCCAGGCGTCCAACCAGAATTACTTTGTTTACCGACATTTCATACCCCTTTTAAATTACGCAAAATACAGCTGCCCCTTGTCATTCAATCCCAAATATCAAATTCAAGACCGTCGGGCGTAATTATACTGGCGTTCAATTTCCGTTTCAGACTCATTTGCTTATTGCCATTCTAGTGAGTATTTACAATGCTCACGACAGTATTTTCTTAATGCCAGCCTCATCAAAACCTGTACTCTCGACCTTGATACTGACCATTTGCTCTGCCGGCACAACCAGCACCTCACGCACGCCCGACATCTGCGCCAAGCGCTGCTGGAGGTTGCGCGCAGCGGCTTCATCCATGACTGGCAAGGGGTAAAGTTTGGTACTGACCTGGGCTGGCGCACGCATGCTGCTGGCTACCAGCAGCCACAGCAGCAGCAAGGCAATAGCGAATTCCAGCACGGCATTGCCGCCAAAGTGCTGCATGAGCAGCCCGCCCATGGCAGCACCAAAAAATGCTCCCAGAAACTGCACGCTGCTGTAGACGCCCATGGCTGTACCCTTGGCGGCGAGCGGTGCAGTTTTGCTGATCAATGACGGAAGTGTGGCTTCCAGCACATTGAATGCGGCGAAGAACAGCAAAAGTGCCGCCGCAATGCTCAGGGTGCTGCCGTGAAACAGGAGCAGAGAGAACTGCCCCAGCGCTGCCAAGGCTATGGCGCCCATCATTACCTGTTTGATCTTGTTCTTTTTCTCGGCCACGATAATGGCGGGGATCATCAATACAAAGGCGATCAGCATGACAGGCAAATAGACGTGCCAGTGCTGCTCAGCGTTCAGGCCGTTATTTTTGAGCAAAAAAGGCACTTGCATGAATACCGACATCAGGATGGCATGCAGCGAGAAGATGCCGAAATCCAGGCGCAGCAAATCCTTGTTACGCAGCACTTCACCCAGACGTTTGCCACTGGCCTCGGTATCGGTATGAAAGCGGGTAATCACCGGGTTGGGAATGACAAAGGCAACGATCAGCACTGCCAGTACAGCCAGCACGCCAGTCAAGGCAAAGATGCCCGGCACGCCCAGGTGTTGATACAACAATGGCGATAAGATCAGCGACATGGAAAAGGTAATACCAATGGTCATACCTATCATCGCCATAGCCTTGGTGCGATGATCTTCACGCGTAAGGTCTGCGGTGAGCGCCATCACGGCGGCATTGATGGCGCCTGCGCCCTGAATAACGCGGCCGATGATGACCCAGTAGATGTTGTCTGCAGAAGCCGCGATAAAGCTGCCGATGGCAAACAAAATGAGTCCGGCGTAAATCACCGGTTTGCGGCCGTAACGATCGGACAGCCAACCCGCCGGGATTTGCAGTATTGCCTGAGTCAGGCCATAAGCACCCAGTGCAATGCCGATCAGCAGATGGCTGTCTCCACCCGGCAGATGCTGGGCATAGAGGGCAAAGATGGGGAGGATGATAAACAGCCCCAGCATGCGCAATCCGTATATGCTCGCCAAGCCAATGCTGGCACGGCGCTCAAGCGAAGTCATGAAATCTTTGTCAGCCAGCATGTATGGGTTTGGGTGCACGCAGAAAGTCGCGTATATTATCAGGTTTAGCCGACCCGAAGAAAGACCAGGCATGGATAGCAACAACAGCATAAAAATACGCGGCGCCCGCACGCATAACCTGAAAAATATCAGCCTCGACTTGCCACGCAACCAGTTGGTAGTTATTACCGGTTTATCCGGCTCTGGCAAGTCCTCACTCGCCTTTGACACGCTGTACGCCGAGGGGCAGCGTCGTTATGTCGAGTCGCTCTCGGCCTATGCGCGGCAGTTTTTGCAGCTGATGGAAAAGCCCGATGTGGATTTGATTGAAGGCCTGTCGCCCGCCATCGCAATAGAACAGAAAGCCACCTCGCATAACCCGCGGTCGACTGTGGGTACTGTTACCGAAATTCACGATTACCTGCGCCTGCTGTTTGCGCGCGCCGGTGATCCGTATTGCCCGCAACACGACCTGGTATTGCAGGCGCAAAGCATTGCACAGATGGTTGACCATGTACTGCAGCTGCCGGAAGGCACGCGCATCATGATACTTTCGCCGCTAGTGGTAGAACGCAAGGGGGAGCAAGTGGAGCTGTTCGACGAGCTGCGTGCACAGGGTTTTGTGCGTCTGCGCGTAAACGGCAAGGTTTGCGAGATGGACAAGCTGCCCACGCTGGCCAAGAACAAGAAGCACACCATCGAGATCGTGGTGGACCGGCTGAAAGTAAGCGCTGACAGCAAGCAACGCCTGGCAGAGTCGTTTGAGACGGCGCTGCGTCACGCCGATGGACGCGCGCTGGCGGTTGAAATGGATAGCGAGAAGGAGCATTTGTTCTCAGCAAAATTTGCCTGCCCGATTTGCAATTACTCACTGCAAGAACTTGAACCACGCCTGTTTTCTTTTAACAGCCCGATGGGCGCCTGCCCCAAGTGCGACGGGCTGGGCAACATCAATTTCTTTGACCCCAAGCGCATAGTTGCTTTTCCACAACTCTCCTTAAGCTCGGGTGCCATTAAGGGATGGGACAAGCGCAACCAGTTCTATTTCCAGATGCTCGATGGCCTGGCGCGACATTATGATTTTGACCTGGAGCGTCCGTTTGAAAGTCTGCCGGAAAAGATTCAGCAGATTGTGCTGTATGGCAGTGGCACAGAAACCATTCCGTTCAAATATCTGAACGAGCGGGGCAAGCACACACTGCGCGAACACAGCTTTGAAGGCATCGTGAACAATCTGGAGCGGCGCTACAAGGAGACCGATTCGCCTACCGTCCGCGAAGAGCTGGCGAAGTATCTCAACAGCTGCAGCTGCCCGGTATGCAAAGGCACTCGCTTGCGCACCGAGGCTCGCCACGTGCGCGTGGCCGATCGCACCATCTATGAGCTCAGCGCCCTGCCGCTGAAGCAGGCACTGACTTTCTTCCAGGGTGTGACGCTGCCAGGTAACAAGCAGGCCATCGCGGAAAAAATCGTGCAGGAAATTGCCAGCCGCCTGATTTTTCTCAACAACGTTGGCTTGGACTATCTCTCGCTTGATCGTTCTGCCGAGACGCTTTCGGGCGGTGAGGCACAGCGCATCCGCTTGGCCTCGCAGATCGGCTCCGGCCTGACTGGCGTAATGTATGTGCTCGACGAGCCTTCCATTGGCCTGCATCAGCGCGACAATGACCGCCTGCTGGACACGCTCAAACGTCTGCGTGACATGGGCAACAGCGTGATTGTGGTGGAACACGACGAGGATGCCATCCTCGCCGCCGATCATGTGGTGGACATGGGGCCGGGCGCGGGTGAACATGGTGGCACCATCATCGCACAGGGCTCACCAAAGGAAGTGTGCGCCAACCCTGATTCGCTTACCGGCGATTATTTGTCGGGACGTCGCTCGATTGCAGCACCGAAGAAATATCGAGCTCCTGATCCTGAGCGCATGCTGCAAATCAAAGGAGCCTGCGGCAACAATCTGAAAAGCGTCACGCTGGACTTGCCAGTAGGGTTGCTGGTGTGCGTGACAGGCGTGTCAGGCTCGGGCAAATCCACACTGATCAATGACACGCTTTACCCGGCTGTCGCACAGCATTTGTACGGCAGCAGCACCGAACCCGCTCCTTTTGCCGAAATTAATGGGCTGGAGTTTTTCGACAAAGTGATTAACGTTGATCAATCCCCCATTGGGCGCACGCCGCGCTCCAATCCGGCCACCTATACAGGACTGTTTACGCCCATTCGCGAACTGTTTGCCGGCGTGCCACAGGCGCGTGAACGCGGCTATGGACCGGGCCGCTTCTCATTTAACGTCAAGGGCGGGCGCTGCGAGGCTTGCCAGGGTGATGGCGTCATCAAGGTCGAGATGCACTTCCTGCCGGACGTGTATGTCGCCTGCGATGTGTGCCACGGCATGCGCTACAACCGCGAATCGCTGGAGATTCAGTACAAGGGCAAGAACATCCACCAGATTCTGGAAATGACGGTGGAGCAAGCCCATGAGTTCTTTGCCCCGGTGCCGGTGATTGCGCGCAAATTGCAAACGCTGCTTGATGTTGGGCTTGGCTATATCACACTGGGACAAAGTGCCACCACACTGTCGGGCGGCGAAGCGCAACGCGTCAAACTGTCACTGGAGCTTTCCAAACGCGATACCGGACGTACCTTGTACATTCTGGATGAACCCACCACCGGCCTGCATTTCCATGATATCGCCATGTTGCTGCAGGTGATTCATAAACTGCGCGACCAGGGCAACACGCTAGTGGTGATTGAGCACAATCTTGATGTAATCAAGACGGCTGACTGGATTATCGATCTGGGACCGGAAGGTGGCGAAGGAGGCGGCCGTATTATCGCCCAAGGCTCGCCCAAGGACATCGCAGCCAATCCGGCCAGTGTCACCGGCGTATATCTGAAGCAGGTTTTAAATAAAAAGGCCTGACATATCCATAAATGCGGCAGAAAAAGAATTGCCCCTGAACCAAAGGGGGAGGCCAGGGGCAATTCAACCGCTCAGGGAGGAGAAACGGTATATGGCTTTCACCATACGCAACATTAGGTAGTGTGATAGCTGAAAAGTTCCCAAGTTCTCAACTCAGCTATTACTCTGACTTCACTCAAAAATATATTTAACTATCAATAAATTATATTTTTTCCGGTGAAATTTTTGGCGATTTATCGCTGCACACAAATAAAAAAAGCCGGACAAGTCCGGCTTTTTTCTGAGCTTTAAAACTTACTCGCTAGCGTCTTCAACAGCTTCCACTTCGGCTGGACGATCCATCAGCTCGATCAGAGCCATAGGAGCGTTGTCGCCTTTACGGAAGCCAAATTTGAGGATGCGTGAGTAACCGCCATTGCGGTTGGCGTAACGAGGACCCAATTCATCGAACAATTTGGTAACCATTTCGCGGTCACGCAAACGAGCAAACGCCAGACGACGATTGGCCAAGCTTGGGTTTTTGCCCAAGGTCAAAATTGGCTCAGCAACACGACGCAACTCTTTTGCTTTTGGCAAAGTCGTTTTAATTGCTTCATGACGCAGCAGAGAAACAGTCATATTGCGCAACATCGCCAAACGGTGGCTACTGGTGCGGTTAAGTTTTCTAAGTCCTAAACGGTGACGCATGATTACCCTTTCTTACATCTCAACTGGCGCAGGCCAGTTCTCTAATTTCATGCCTAGTGACAGACCATGCTCGGCCAGCACTTGCTTGATTTCGTTCAGCGACTTGCGGCCCAGATTTGGCGTACGCAGCAAATCCGCTTCACTATGCTGAATCAGATCGCCAATGTAGTGAATGCTTTGTGCCTTGAGGCAGTTGGAAGAGCGTGGAGTCAATTCCAGATCATCAACCGGGCGCAACAGCATAGGATCAACTTTAGGCGCTTGTGGCTTCTCTACTGGTGTAGGCGTACCTTCCAGAGCAGCAAATACGGAGAACTGCTCAACCAGTATACGAGCTGCAAAACGAATCGCCTCTTCAGGGTCAATCGCGCTGTTGGTTTCAATGTCCAGTACCAGCTTGTCAAGGTCAGTACGCTGCTCAACACGAGCGCTCTCAACCGCATAGCTTACGCGGTAAACCGGGCTAAAAGATGCATCAAGCGCAATATGGCCAACTGGGCGAGTTGTCCCAGGAACCTGGCGGGAAATCGCGGACACATAACCACGCCCTTTCTCCACCTTGATTTCCATGTCAAGTTTGCCACCAGCAGTCAGATGTGCAATGACATGGTCAGGGTTAACAACTTCGGTATCGGCGTTGGTTTCAATATCAGCAGCAGTAACCATACCTGCACCTGATTTATTCAGACGCAAAGTTGCTTCGGTAGAGTTATGCAGTTTCAGCACCAAGCCCTTGAGGTTAAGCAAAATCTCAACAACGTCTTCCTGCACGCCATCGATAGACGAGTACTCATGCAGTACGCCAGCGATCTTGACTTCAGTGACAGCATAGCCAGGCATTGAGGACAGCAGGATGCGACGCAGTGCGTTACCCAAGGTGTGCCCATAACCGCGCTCAAAGGGCTCCATCACCACTTTTGCCTGTGTGGCGGACACTCTTTGAACATCAATGATGCGAGGTTTCAGAAAATCAGTATTAGGCATATCCAGCTCCGTGTGGATTACTTGGAATACAATTCAACGATAAGATGCTCGTTAATTGTCGCAGGCAATTCAGAACGCTGTGGCTTGGCCTTGAAAGTACCTTTCATTGCCTTGGCGTCCACTTCCAGCCATTCCGGAAAACCACGCTGTTCGGCAGCTTGCAGAGCAGCTTTAACGCGCAACTGGTTGCGAGACTTCTCCGCAACTTCAACCACATCACCAGGGCGAACCTGATATGAAGGGATGTTTACGCGCTGACCATTCACCATGATGGAATTGTGACGCACAACCTGACGCGCTTCAGAACGCGATGCGCCAAAGCCCATGCGGTAAGAAACGTTGTCCAGGCGAGACTCCAGCATTTGCAACAGGCTTTCACCCGTAATGCCACGATCTCTTTCAGCGCGCTTGTAGGTCAGACGGAACTGATGTTCCATCATGCCGTAAATACGGCGTACTTTTTGTTTCTCGCGCAACTGACCACCATATTCGGACTGACGCTGGTTCTTTTTCTGACCATGTTGCCCAGGTGCGTACGCACGACGCTCTACCGCACATTTGTCGGTAAAACACTTATCGCCTTTCAGAAACAGCTTCTCGCCTTCGCGGCGGCACTGACGGCACTTTGCATCAAGATTTCTAGCCAAGATCTATGCTCCAAATATTTAGATACGACGCTTTTTGGGCGGACGGCAACCGTTATGCGGCACCGGAGTAATGTCTGAAATGCTGGTGATTTTGAAGCCAGCCGCATTCAAAGCTCGCACAGCAGATTCACGCCCAGGGCCTGGCCCCTTGATTCGTACTTCCAGGTTCTTTACGCCGCATTCCACTGCGGCCTTACCCGCTTGCTCAGCAGCAATCTGCGCTGCAAACGGCGTACTCTTGCGAGACCCTTTAAAGCCATTGCCACCACTGGTAGACCATGCCAAAGCATTGCCCTGACGATCAGTAATGGTCACGATAGTATTGTTAAAAGAAGCATGTACGTGAGCAATACCCTCTGCAACGTTCTTTTTGACTTTTTTACGCACTCTCGTGCTGGTCTTAGCCATATCTCAAATTCCTTCTATTAAATTACTTCTTAGCGCCAGCGATGGACTTGCGTGGCCCCTTGCGAGTACGAGCATTGGTGCGAGTACGCTGACCACGACAAGGCAAACCACGGCGATGGCGCAAGCCGCGATAGCAGCCCAAGTCCATCAGACGCTTGATGTTCATGGAGATTTCACGACGCAAATCACCTTCAACAGTGAATTTACCAACCTCATCACGCAGCTTCTCCATATCGGAGTCACTGATATCCTTGATTTTGGTTGTTGTCACAACACCTGCGGCTGCGCAAATTACACGCGCGCGTGAGCGACCTACACCATAAATCGCAGTCAATGCGATAATGGCGTGTTGATGATTTGGAATGTTTACACCGGCAATACGAGCCATGCAGCTACCCTATTCGTTCAGAAAGACAAAGATTATAACATCCAGCAGCGATTTTACTCAATCAGCCCTGGCGTTGTTTGTGTCGTGGATCCGTTGTGCAAATAACACGAACGATTCGATTACGACGAATTACTTTACAGTTACGGCAAATTTTCTTTACTGATGCTTGGACTTTCATCTCGTTCTCCTCAATACCTTAATTACTACTTGGCGCGGAACACAATGCGCGCTCTGCTCAAATCATAGGGTGTCAACTCAACCGTTACCTTGTCCCCTGGCAGTATACGAATATAGTGCATACGCATTTTGCCCGAAATATGACCTAGTACGATCACACCATTTTCCAACTTCACACGAAATGTTGCATTTGGCAGGGATTCAACAATTTCACCCTGCATTTGTATGACATCTTCTTTAGACATTAGCGCGCAAACCCGCCTTTAAAATTGGCCTTCTTCAACAAGTTTTCGTACTGATGCGTCATCATGTATGACTGAACCTGCGCCATAAAGTCCATCGTAACCACAACCAGAATCAGCAGTGACGTGCCACCAAAATAAAACGGTACATTCCACTTCACGACCAGGAATTCGGGCAACAAACATACCAACGTGATGTAGATTGCACCCACCATGGTCAGGCGCAACATGATTTTCTCAATATAGCGCGCAGTTTGCTCACCAGGCCTGATACCAGGCAGGAAAGCCCCGCTCTTTTTCAAGTTATCTGCCGTTTCCTTTGGGCTAAACACGAGTGCCGTATAGAAGAAGCAGAAAAATATAATTGCTGCCGCATAAAACATCACATAAATCGGCTGACCAGGTGACAGTTTCTCACTGACATCTTTCAACCAGGTCATGCTGGAACCAGCGCCAAACCAGCCTGCCAAGGTAGCCGGGAACAAAATAATACTGGAAGCAAAGATCGGCGGAATCACACCAGCCATATTTAGCTTCAACGGCAAATGAGAACTCTGCCCGCCGTATACTTTATTGCCAACCTGACGCTTGGCATAATTAACCAAAATCTTGCGCTGTCCGCGCTCCACAAATACCACCAAGGCAGTTATTGCAAATGCACCGATAATCAACGACAACACAAAAGGTATAGAGAAAGCGCCAGTACGCGCCAACTCAAGCGTGCTACCAATTGCGTGCGGCAAACCGGCCGCAATACCTGCAAAAATTATCAGTGATATACCATTACCCAAACCACGTTCGGTAAT
>JBGPPE010000036.1:0-22858 GCA_041488395.1 Gallionellaceae bacterium | reverse complement strand
TGGTGGTGCAGACCGCCATCCGTACCAGCCCGAAAGTGCACGGCATAGACTCGATGTATACCAGCCCGTGCCTGCCGGATTTTCTCAACAGCGTTCCCTTCCTGTTCAGCCAGCTGCCACTGGGCGGCATCAGGAAGTGGGTGGATTACGGTGTACTCGCTTACCCCAATGACCCGGACAGCCAGCAGGAATATTTCCAGCTGAAATCGGCGGACAGCCGCGCGGTGATGCAGCGTGAACGCCACGGCACCCTGTTTATCGAAAACGAGCGCAAGCTGGATATGTACCTGCGCGGCCTGTGGCACAGCGATGCACAGTTCGTGCCATATTCGCTGGCGTTCGACGAAATTCGCAAGCCGGTTCCTTACCTGAATGATCAGGGGCTGCACCTGCCGGATGTGTATGACGACCTGCCCGAGCTTATCAATGGAACAGGGGGCGTGCGCGGCATCGATCGCTATCGTGCCCTGCTCGCCCATCTGAGCGCGCATCGGCGCTGGACCACCAATCTGATTGCAGACAACCTGAGTCCGTTCCAGCGCATGGCCGTGGAGACCTTCGAAGATGCACGGGTCGAACATCTCGCCATGCAGGAGTTCCCCGGCTTGCGCCAGCTGTGGTGCAAGCTGCACCCGGTGCCGCAGGAAGACATCGAGAAGAGGGAAGACGTCTCCTACATACGCCATCGCCTGGCCATGCTTTCACGCGCGCTGCTTGACCCCAGGCATCGCTATCAGAATCCGCTCATCCTGAAGTATGTGGCGCGCTTCCACGAAATAATGGCCAAGGGCAATACGCGTACCTTTGACATCCAGTTGCTGGGTGTGCAATTTATCGCTGAAACCAAGGTCGCCAGTGACTCGGCCGGAAAAATCCATTTTGATGACACCGAAGTGGACTACCGCGACGACAACCGCATGATGTGGCTGTTCATCGAAGAGGGTGACGAAGAGGTTTTCGAAGAACGTCAACGTCCGCCCGAGGAGATGGAAGATGAATTCAAAGTGCCGCCACGCCTGTATAACGAGTGGGACTACAGTGCCGAGCACTATCGTCCTGACTGGGTCAGCGTGTACGAACACCTGCAGCCACAAGGCAATCCGGCTGAGATTGATCGCTTGCTCACCAAGCACAAGGCTTTGGCCAAACGCCTGAAAAAGATCATCGACATGCTCAAGCCGCAGAACAAGGTGCGCATCCGTTACCAGGAAGAAGGTGCGGAGCTCGATCTGGATGTGGCAGTGCGCTCGCTGATCGATTTCAAGAGTGGAGCACAACCCGATACACGCATCAACATGAGCCATCGTCACGATGGGCGCAGCGTGGCCGTATCCCTGCTGCTGGATTTGTCCGCCTCGCTGGGCGATGTGCCGGAAGGGTGCGCCCAGAGCAAACTGGAGATCAGTCAGGAAGCCGTATCGCTGCTGGCCTGGGCGGTAGACCAGATGAATGACCCGCTGGCGATCGGGGGATTTCATTCCGATACGCGCCACAACGTGCGCTTCTGGCACTTCAAGGGCTACAAGGAACCCTGGGGTGACGAGGTCAAGGGCAGGCTGGCCGGCATGGAAGCCAACTACTCCACGCGCATGGGGGCTGCCATACGCCATGCCGGGCATTACCTCGCACACCAGCAGGCAGACAAAAAATTACTGCTGGTGCTGACCGATGGCGAACCGGCCGATATCGATACGCACGATCCGCGCATGCTCATCGAGGATGCGCGCATGGCCGTGCGTGAAATGGATCAGGAAGGCATCTACACCTACTGCATTAACCTTGATCCCAGGGCGGATGAATATGTTGCCGACATCTTTGGCAAAAACTACGCAGTCATCGACAACATCGCCCGTTTGCCCGAGCGTTTGCCGCAACTCTTTATGTCCCTGGTGAAGTAAGTGGCATACAGACATGGAGAGGTGGAGCAAAAACGGGTAAAATTAGCGGTTTACAAAATTATCAATCAAAGGAAATAGCAAGATGAGCAAGAATCTGGTGCAATTTATTATCGAAGAACAACGACATATTCCTGGCGCGAGCGGTGACTTTACCGGCCTGCTCAGCGACATCATCACCGCCTGCAAACAGATTGCTCACAGCGTAAACAAGGGTGCGCTGATCGGTGTGCTGGGCAGCGCAGGCAGCGAGAACATCCAGGGCGAAACGCAGAAGAAGCTGGACGTTATCACCAACGAGATCTTCATCAAAGCCAACGAGTGGAGCGGCCACCTGGCTGCCATGGCTTCCGAAGAGATGGATGAAATCTATCCTATCCCGGCACAATACCCCAAGGGCAAATACCTGCTGACATTCGACCCGCTGGACGGCTCTTCCAACATCGACGTGAACATTTCCGTTGGTACTATTTTCTCGATCCTGCGTTGCCCTGAAGGCGTGACCAACCCGACCGCCGCAGACTTCATGCAGCCAGGCACCAAGCAGGTATGCGCAGGCTACGCCCTGTACGGCCCCTCCACCATGCTGGTGATCACCACCGGCAACGGCGTAAACGGCTTCACACTGGACAACGACATCGGCGAGTTCATGCTGACTCATCCAAAGATGAGCATTCCGGCTGACACTCAGGAATTTGCCATCAACATGTCCAACCAGCGTTACTGGGAAGCTCCCGTACAGCGCTACGTGGACGAGTGCGTAAAGGGCAAGACAGCAGGTGGCCGCGAGAAAAACTTCAACATGCGCTGGGTCGCATCCATGGTTGCCGAAGTGCACCGCATCCTTACCCGTGGCGGCATCTTCATGTATCCGTTCGACAACAAGGAGCCAGGCAAGGCAGGCAAACTGCGTCTGATGTATGAAGCCAACCCGATGTCCTTTATCGTTGAGCAGGCCGGCGGCGTGTGCTCTACTGGCCGTGAACGCATC
Source organism: Gallionellaceae bacterium (assembly GCA_041488395.1). Lineage (GTDB taxonomy): Bacteria > Pseudomonadota > Gammaproteobacteria > Burkholderiales > Gallionellaceae > 39-52-133. The sequence continues at coordinate 19,972 of JBGPPE010000036.1, read as the reverse complement.
ATGGAAGTCAAGCCAAGCGGCCTGCATCAGCGCGTGCCAGTGATTCTGGGTTCCAAGAACGAAGTTGAACGCGTAGTCGGCTATCACAAAGGGGTTTAACTCATGAGCAAGCCGCTGGTTGCCATCATCATGGGCAGTTCAAGCGATTGGGAAATCATGCAGCAGGCAGCACGCCAGCTGCAGGAGTTTGACGTTAGCTATGATGCGCGCGTCATTTCAGCGCACCGCTCACCCGATCTGCTGTTTGACTACCTCAAGGAAATGACAGCGCAGGGTGTAAAATGCTTCATCGCCGGTGCTGGTGGCGCAGCGCACCTGGCTGGTGTGATCGCCGGCAAGACCACCATGCCGGTACTGGGTGTGCCTATTCCTTCCAAATATCTCAAGGGCATGGATTCGCTGCTGTCCATCGTGCAAATGCCCAAAGGTATCCCGGTGGCAACCTTTGCCATCGGTGAAGCAGGTGCGGCCAATGCCGGATTGTTTGCCGTTTCCATGCTGGCCATGGGCGATGCAGCACTGGCAGCTCGACTGGCCGATTTCCGCAGGCAACAGGCCGAGGCCGTAGCGGCCACGACTCTGCCGCCACTTAAGTGAGTAAAGCAACAATGACAGCCTTACATGAATCAAAATTGACCGGATTGTCACTACTGCACCGCGGCAAGGTGCGTGACATTTACGCGGTAGACGCCAAGCATCTGCTGATCGTGCAGACGGATCGCCTGTCTGCATTTGACGTCATCCTGCCTGATCCTGTACCCGGCAAGGGGCAGGTCTTAACGACACTTTCCAACTTCTGGTTTAAGAAATTGGGCCATGTGATTCCCAATCACCTGTCCGATATTGCTCCGGAAGATGTCGTGAAAACGGATGCAGACCGCGCCCAGGTCAAGGGCCGTGCATTTGTGGTCAAGCGCCTCAAACCATTGCCGATAGAAGCGATTGTGCGTGGCTATCTGGTGGGCTCAGGCTGGAAGGACTACCAGAAAACCGGCGCAGTCTGCGGCATCAAACTGCCGGCAGGACTGCAGGAAGCGCAGAAATTGCCCCAGCCACTGTTTACGCCTTCGACCAAGGCGGCCGTGGGCGATCATGACGAGAACATCTCCTTCGAACAGGCAGCAACCCTGCTGGGTGAGGCAAGAGCCAAAGAAGTACGCGACGCGACCCTTGCCCTGTATACGCAGGCAGCTGAATATGCGGCAAGCAAGGGCATCATCATTGCCGATACCAAATTTGAATTTGGCGTCGACGAAAGTGGCAAGATGTACCTCATCGACGAAGCACTGACACCGGATTCATCGCGTTTCTGGCCGGCCGACCAGTACCGTGTCGGCAGCAACCCGCCGAGTTACGACAAGCAGTTTGTGCGTGACTGGCTTGAGTCCTCCGGCTGGAACAAGAGGGCGCCTGCTCCGCGCATTCCGGCAGATGTTTTGCAGAAAACCTCCGAAAAATACCACGAAGCTCTGCGCCGTTTGACGGACCGATGACCTCATCACCACAGCAACTTGTTCAGGGATTCCAGCGTTTTCGCGAGCAGCATTTTGCGCGCAAGGACGGCATGTTCCAGAAACTGGTTGAACAGGGTCAGACGCCAAAAACCCTGGTGGTTGCATGCTGCGATTCACGGGTGGATCCGGCGCTGGTGCTGGATTGTGCGCCGGGCGATCTGTTTGTAATCCGTAACGTGGCCAATCTGGTGCCGCCCTCGGAGCAACGTGCGGGGCATCACGGCACCACCGCGGCTATCGAATATGGCGTGCGTAATCTGGCGGTGGAACATATCATCGTGCTGGGGCATGCGCACTGTGGCGGCATCAACGCACTGGTACGCGCCGGCGGGATCAGCAATCCCGATTCATATATTGGTGACTGGATGCATCTGGTGGAGAGTGCACGCATCAGCGTGATGAATGATTTTCCAAATGCCACCCTGGAAGAAAAAGAGCGTGCCTGCGAGCAGCGCGCAATTCTGGTGTCGCTGCGTAACCTGATGACCTTTCCCTGGGTGCGCGAGCGCGTAGAAAAAGGTTCGCTTACGCTGCATGGCTGGTACTTTGATATAGAACAAGGCCAGCTGCTGGGTTACAACCCCGGCGCTGGGCTGTTTGAATCGCTGTGATTTATCAGGCCAGCTAGGCTCTGGAATCGACAACTGGACAGATTATCAAGGCTTGGGAGCTGTTCCCTTCAACTTGCGATAGCGCATCATGTCATCGTCAAAGCGGGCTTTCACATTGGTAATTTCCAGCTCGCTCTGCGCCAGATCTTTCTGCAAGCGCGCTAGCCTGGCCTCACTGGCGGCAACATCGTCAAGCAAGGACTGGTGCACTTTTCTTCCTGCTTTCTGGGTGTCGGCAACCTCCTTGTGGTTGCCATCTACCGTTTCCTGGGCCGAACGAACCATGGTGGAAAAGCTCTTTACACGCGACTCAAGCAGCTGCAGGCTACGATTGCGAGCGAGATCAATCTCTTTTTCGTTGCTGTAGGTATTGAGCAAGGCATTATCGCGGCGCTTTTGCTCGGCGGCGGCAGCTTCCTCGGCCTTTTTCTTGTCAGCTGCTTCCTGCACGGCTTGGCGCTTGTTGGGATCAAATTCATCAGTGCGATTCGTCACCACGCCTTTATCTATGGTTTGACTGCTGCGATTGGCGTATTCAGGCGGAATCGTTTCGCCGTAATGGGTGGTGCCATGCTCATCCACCCACTTGAACAGCTTGGCCGCAGCAGGTGCAGTCCAGGCAAGAGATGTAGCCAGTGTTACAAGTACCAGTCCGCGTTTAATCATTTTTAACTCCATATTGCTCACGATAAGATTGCACAGCATGCAGGTGCTGTTGCAACTCCGCATGCCCTTTCAGATACCCCAGCAGATCATCCAGCGCAGCAATAGACACCACCGGTATCTGATAGTTGCGCTGCACCTCCTGCACCGCAGAATACTCACCCTGACCGCGCTCCATGCGGTCCAGCGCAATGACCACGGCGCAGGGTGTGGCGCCGGCCGCACGAATAATTTCAATCGACTCACGCACCGAGGTGCCGGCCGAAATCACATCGTCGATAATCAGCACCCTGCCCTGCAGCTTGGCACCGACCGTGTTGCCGCCCTCGCCATGATCCTTGGCTTCCTTGCGATTAAAACAGTAAGGCACATTGCGCCCCTGTTCGGACAAGGCAATGGCCGTACCGGCAGCCAGTGGAATGCCCTTGTAAGCCGGCCCGAACAGCATGTCGAATTGCACATTGGAAGCCAGAATGGCCTGGGCGTAAAACTGGCACAGTTCGCGCAATGCTGCGCCATCCTGAAACAGCCCCGAGTTGAAAAAATAAGGTGAAAGCCGGCCGGCCTTGGTCTTGAATTCGCCAAAGCGCAACACCTCCTGCTGAATGGCGAAGCGAATAAAATCCTGACGGAAAGACTGCATGTTGAACGGCCCGTTTTATGTATCGTGACACCATTATAATGGCTGACTTTGCCCGTGGAGAAATTTTATGCGCGTGATTTCCATTAACCTGAACGGCATCCGCTCGGCCTTTAACAAAGGGCTGCTGGAGTGGCTGGCGAGGCAGAATGCCGACGTCGTCTGCCTGCAGGAACTCAAGGCGCAGGCCGCCGACATGAGCGCCGACATGCTCGCCCCGGCCGGCTACCACGGCTACTTTCACTATGCCGAAAAAAAAGGCTATAGCGGCGTAGGCATTTACACCAGAAAAAAACCTGACGCCGTTATCGAGGGCTTGGGCATTACCGAGTTTGACAGTGAGGGGCGTTATATCGAGGCACAGTACGGCAATCTCAGCATCGTGTCACTCTACCTGCCCTCCGGCTCCAGCGGCGAAGAGCGCCAGGCCGTCAAATTCAAGTTCATGGAAGCCTTCATGCCGCATCTGGTCGACTTGAAACAAAGCGGCCGCGAAGTGCTGCTGTGCGGCGACTGGAACATCGCCCACACCGAGAAGGATTTGAAGAACTGGCGCGGCAACAAGAAGAACTCCGGCTTTCTGCCGGAAGAGCGCGCCTGGCTGAGCGAGCTGTTCAACGAAGTCGGTTTCGTCGATGTGTTTCGCAAACTGCATCCCGAGCTGGAAGCCTACACCTGGTGGTCAAATCGCGGCCAGGCCTGGGCCAAGGACGTCGGCTGGCGCATCGACTATCAGATCGCCACTCCGGGTATCGCTGCAAAGGCACTAGCTACGGGCATCTACAAGGAGCAGCGCTTCAGTGACCATGCACCGCTGACAGTGGATTACGTAGAATGACGCAGGAAAGAAACAGAGAGCCTCTGATATTGCTGCTGACCGGCATCCTCCTGCTCGGCATCACCGCTATCCATCCGCACGACTACCCCACCTGGTGGCTGGAGACCTTCCCCATCTTCATCGCCGTGCCCATCCTGGTGGCAACTTATCAGCACCACACCCTTACCCCGCTGGTGTACCGATTGCTGTTCGTGCATGCACTCATCCTGATGGTCGGCGGTCACTACACCTATGCCGAAGTGCCGCTGGGTTACTGGATGCAGGACTGGTTCGGCTTCCTGCGCAACGACTACGACAAGATCGGCCACCTTGCCCAGGGCTTCATTCCCGCCCTGTTGTTCCGCGAATTGCTGCTGCGCAGCTCGCAGCTTACGCAAGGCAAGCTGCTGTTTACACTGGTAACTGCCAGCTGTCTTGCGGTCAGCGCCAGTTACGAACTTATCGAATGGGCGGCGGCAGTTGGCATGGGTCAAGGCGCCGATGCCTTCCTGGGTACGCAGGGCGATCCGTGGGATACGCAATCGGACATGCTAATGGCGTTGATCGGGGCAATCAGTGCGCAACTGTTGTTGGCAAAGGTTCAGGACGGGCAGTTATTGCGAAGCTGCCCCTTTAGTTTGGATTATGGACACGCAATAGGAAGAAAGCAGCCGCGCTATTGAGCTGCACTTTGCACAGCTGATGCAGCATGAGCTGCATCGATGATGGCAATGGCCGGCGCGGACTCGGGCAGGATAACAGCAGGTGCTGCAACAGTTGCCAGTGAGGTCTGCGGTCTGGCAGCTATCAGCTTTTTGTTAGCGGCAGCCTGGTTAAGGCGAGTAACGGTATTGGTCAACATGAATTTGGCCAGCATGATGATCGCGATGGCGGCCACCAGCGTGATCAGCAGACGTTTGACAGAGCGTTCATCCATACGGGCAGTCTCCCCTGAGTGCTGCTAGTGCTGCTAGTGCTGCTAGTGCTGCTCAGGCACGGCGTGATGCCACGGCGCAACTTTGAGCAGCAGCAGCATCCCCGGTATCGCCAGCAACGCGCACAGCAGAAAAAACATCGTCCAGCCCATTCCTTCCACCAGCCAACCGGCGGTCGCGTTCATAAAGGTGCGCGGCACGGCGGCGAGACTGGTGAACAGGGCGAACTGGGTGGCGGTGTAGGCGGGGTGAGTAGTGCGCGCGATAAAGGCGACGAAGGCGGCGGTGCCGACGCCCACGCCAAAGGCTTCCACACCGATCACCCAGGCAAGGCTCACGCGCTCGGCTGCGCCGATAATGTCCTGATGGCCTAATGATGCGAGCCAGGCGAAGCCAAAGATGGCCACCACCTGCACCACACCGAACAGCCATAAAGCGCGGTTGATGCCGATCTTCAGCATCCACAAGCCGCCGAGCAAACCGCCGATCACCGCCGGCCACAGCCCGGCGTTCTTGGCGATCAGGCCGATGTCGGTCTTGCTGTAACCTATCTCCAGATAGAACGGCGTCGCCAGTGCAGTACACAGGCTGTCGCCGAGCTTGTAGAAAAACAGGAAGGCAAGGATCAGCAGCGCACTCTGCCAGCCCTGGCGCGTGATGAATTCATGGAACGGCTCGACCACTGCTTCACGCAAAGTCTTGGGCGGTGCGGCGCGGTGCGGCTCGCTCACCAGCAGCGTCATCGCCATGCCGGGCAGCATGAACAGCGCGGTGACGATGAACACCATGCTCCACGGCAAGTGATCGGACAGGATAAGCGAGAGCGAGCCGGGAATCAGTCCGGCGATGCGGTAGGCGTTCACATGCACCGAGTTGCCCAGCCCCAGCTCGGTATCGCTCAGCAACTCGCGGCGATAGGCATCGAGCACGATGTCCTGCGTGGCGGAGAGAAAGTCGAGCAGCGTGCACAGCAGCACAATGGTGGACATCTCGGTCTGTGGCGAGAAGCCGCCGAGTGTGGCAATTACCAGCAGCAGCCCAACTTGCGTGAGCAACATCCAGCCGCGGCGGCGGCCGAGTGCGGGCACGACAAAGCGGTCCAGCAGCGGCGACCAGATGAACTTCCAGGTGTAGGGAAACTGGATCAGCGCGAACAGACCAATGGTCTTGATGTCTACGCCCTCGGTCTTGAGCCAGGCGGGCACCAGGTTAAGCAGCAGGTACAGCGGCAGGCCGGAAGCGAAACCCGTGAACACGCAGATCAGCATGCGGCGGGTGAAGAGTTGTTGCCAGACAGTCATATAGATACTTCCCTCTCCCTAGCCCTCTTCCTGAGGGGAGAGGGAACGGTGTGGTGCATATCTCCCCTCTCCCTGGCAGGAAGAGGGGCAGGGGAGAGAGTGTTTCTCGTCGTTATGCACGCTTGAAGCGGTACACCGCCATGCTGCCCAGCAGATTGGGCAACAGGTTCACCGCACTGCCGCCGGTCATCACGCGGCGGTCGAGAATCTGCATCTGGTAGCGCTGGCAGAAGATTTCAAAATCATGCAGCGTGCACAGGTGCACGTTCGGCGTGTCATACCACTGGTAAGGCAGCTCTTTGGAAACCGGCATGTTGCCGCGCAGGATGTTTATGCGGTTTTTCCAGTAGCCAAAATTGGGGAAGCTGACGATCCCTTCCCTGCCCACGCGCAGCATCTCCTGCATCAGCGGCTCGGTGTGGCGCGTGGCCTGCAGGGTCTGCGACAGGATGACGTAATCGAACGAATTGCTTTCAAAACCGGACAGGCCGGAATCCAGATCACTCTGGATAACATTCACGCCGTTAAGGATGCAGGCCTCGATGCCCTCGTCGCTGATCTCCACGCCGTAGCCGCGAATGTTGCGCGCATCTTTCAGGTAACGCAGCAGGCTGCCATCGCCGCAACCGAGGTCAAGCACGGAAGCACCCTGCGGTATCCACGCCGCAATCGCGGCAAAGTCCGGGCGGGCGGCAGCAAGGGAAGAGTGATCGTGGCTGCTCATGCGGAAAACTCGCGCGCAATGTTGTCGAGATAGGCGCGCATCACCTTGTGATAATGCGCGTGCTGCATCAGAAAGGAATCGTGCCCGTGGGTGGAAGTGATCTCGGCATAGCTGACATTGCGGCGGTTGTGCAGCAAGGTGCTGACAATGGCGCGCGAACGCTCCGGCGAGAAGCGCCAGTCAGTGGTAAATGACACCACCAGAAAATCAGACTTTGCCACAGCAAAGGCGCGGTCGAGGTTGTCATCAAATTCGCGCGCCGGATCAAAATAGTCCAGTGCCTTGGTCATCAGCAGATAGGTATTGGCATCGAAATACGCGGCGAACTTGTCGCCCTGATAACGCAGGTAGGACTCAATTTCGAACTCGATGTCGTAGGTGTAGCCCAGCTTGCCCGAACGCAGCGTGCGGCCAAACTTGTCCGCCATCGCGTCGTCGGAAAGATAAGTAATGTGGCCCAGCATGCGCGCCAGACGCAGGCCGCGCTTGGGCACCACGCCATGTTCGTAAAAATTGCCGCCGTAAAAATCCGGGTCGGTCAGGATAGCGCTGCGCGCCACGTCGTTGAAGGCGATATTCTCCGCGGTCAGGCGCGGTGCCGTGGCGATCGCCAGCACATGGCGCACACGCTCGGGGAATGAGAGCGACCACTGCATCGCCTGCATGCCGCCGAGGCTGCCGCCCACCACTGCCGCCCACTGCTGGATGCCGAGCAGGTCGGCCAGGCGCGCCTGTGACTCCACCCAGTCGTCCACCGTCACCACCGGAAAGCTGGCGCCATAGGGCTTGCCGGTGCCCGGGTTGATACTGGAAGGTCCGGTCGAGCCGTGGCAGCCGCCCAGGTTGTTCAGGCCGACGATGAAAAATTTGTTGGTATCGAGCGGTTTTCCGGGGCCGATCATGTTGTCCCACCAGCCGATATTCTTGGGGTCTTCCGCGTAAAAACCCGCCACATGATGGTGGCCGGAGAGCGCGTGGCAAATCAGCACCGCATTGGATTTGTCTGCGTTGAGCGTGCCGTAGGTTTCATACACCAGCTCATAGCGTGGCAACACCGCACCGCTCTTGAACTGCAGCGGGGTGTCAAACTGCGCACGCTGCGCATGAACTGCACCAACAGATTGAGAAATATTTAGCATTGCCGGGCAAAAATTAATTTCAGCGATTATAGCGCAGGCGCAGGCTGCTTGTGGCGAGCGATGCGCGTGTGCAGCGCGGGCAAGCTCCCCTCAAGTTGCTGCGCGGCAGATGCGCAGTGGTGCCATAATTAAGCCATGGTTTCCGTCACCCACAAATCGACTGGCTCCGGCCACGCTGCTGGCAACATCGATACCTGGCTGAACTCCCTCAGCGCTGCGTTTACCCCTGCGCAGGTGGAGGTCATCCGCCAGGCGTGCGCCCTCGCCGCACCACTGTATGAAGGACAGGCAGAACTGACCGGCACCCCGCTGCTGCAGCACGCACAGGGTGCCGCCACCATCCTGCTCGGCATGAACATGGACCACGAAACCATCGCCGCCGTCATCCTGCATGCCGTGCCCGAATACCTCAAGGACTGGGCGACGGAGCTGGAAAAACGCTTTGGCGCGAATATCAAAAACCTGGTCGAGGGCATTTCGCGCATGGAGCAGATCCAGCAGTTCAGCGAAATGCACGCCCAGCAGAACAGGGACAAGAAAAAGAGCGACGCCGCCCAGCAGACCGAAAGCCTGCGCAAAATGCTGCTGGCCATGGTGCAGGATATTCGCGTGGTGCTGATCAAGCTGGCCGAGCGCACCCAGACCCTGCGCTGCCTCTCCGGCGCCAGCGCGGAAAACCAGCAGCAGATCGCGCGCGAAACCCGCGGCATTTTCGCGCCGCTGGCCAACCGCCTGGGCGTGTGGCAGATCAAATGGGAAATAGAAGACCTCTCCCTGCGCTACCTCGAACCCGAGCTGTACAAGAAAGTGGCCAAACTGCTGGACGAGAAGCGTGTCGATCGCGAGCAATACATCACGGATGTGGTCGAACAGTTGCGCCAGGAACTGGCCGCTGCCGGCGTCAAGGCCGAAGTCACCGGCCGCCCCAAACACATCTACAGCATCATCAACAAGATGAAGCGCAAGCAGCTCGATTTCAGCGAGCTGTATGACGTGCGCGCGGTGCGCATCCTGGTGGATGACGTCAAGAGCTGCTACACCGCGCTCGGACTGGTGCACAACCTGTGGCAACCGATACCCAGCGAATTCGACGATTACATCGCCCACCCCAAGAGCAACGACTACCGCTCGCTGCATACCGCCGTGATCGGCCCGCGCAACCTCGCGCTGGAAGTGCAGATCCGCAGCTGGGAGATGCACCAGCATTCCGAGCTGGGCGTGGCCGCGCACTGGCGCTACAAGGAAGGCGGCAAGTCGGACGCGCGTTTCGACGAAAAGATCGCCTGGCTGCGCAAGATCCTGGAATGGAAAGAAGAGGTCACCGACCGCGGCGACATGGTAGAGCAATTCAAGAGCGAACTGTTCCACGACCAGATCTACGTGCTTACCCCGCAGGGCATGGTGCTCGACCTGCCCAAGGGTTCCACCCCGGTGGATTTTGCCTACCTGCTGCACACCGACCTCGGCCACCGCACGCGCGGCGCCAAGGTGGACGGCAGCATCGTGCCGCTCAACTACAAGCTGCAAAACGGCCAGCGCGTGGAAATCCTCGCCGCCAAGCAGGGCACGCCCAGCCGCGACTGGCTCAACCCGGCGCTGGGCTACCTGCAAAGCCCGCGCGCGCGCGCCAAGGTGCGCCACTGGTTCAAATACCAGAGCTTTGAAGAAAACGTGGCACAGGGCCGCAGCCAGCTGGACAAGGAGCTGCACCGCCTCGGCATCACCTCGATCAACCAGGAAAAAATTGCCCAGCGCCTGCACTTCCACAAGCTGGAAGAGTTCCTCGCCGCCATCGGCCGCGGCGATGTGACCGCACGCCAGATCGTGGTCGCCATCCAGGAAGAGCTGCCAACCAAGGCCGCAGACGTGGTCAAGCCGGTGGTGACCAGGCCGGCAACGAAGCAGGCTTCTGCCAGCGGCATCCTGGTCGAAGGCGTGGGCAATCTGATGACCAAAATGGCCAAGTGCTGCAAGCCCGCCCCGCCCGACGCCATTGTCGGCTACGTCACCCGCGACCGCGGCGTCACCATCCACCGCAAGGACTGCAGCGCCATGCTGCGCATGCCGGAAAGCCGGCGTGAGCGCGTGCTCGGCGCGCAATGGGGCGGCAAGAAAGGCGAGGTATTCAGTGTGGATATCGAGGTGCTGGCCTACGACCGCCAGGGCCTGCTGCGCGACATCAGCGACCTGCTGACCAAAGAGAAGATCAACGTCACCCGGGTGAACACACTGAGCCAGCACAATCAGGCCAACATGCAGTTCTCCATCGAGATCGCCGATCTGGAACAGTTAAGCAGGCTGCTCGCCTTGCTGCATCAGGTGCCGAATGTGGTGAGCGCGCGGCGGCAGCACGGGTAATACACTGGATGGTCCAGTTGCATTGATTCCCTCTGGTTCAGCTGTGATATTATGCTGCACATCTGGAGGGCGCATGCCAAAACCTCAAAAAGAAATACTGCTGGAGCAAGAGCGTTTCGAGATTAAAGCGAAGTCCGGCGGGGGTGTCCTGAGTTACGAGGTATGGGGCTACACAAACAAAGGTAAGACAGTAGTGACGAGGTATAACCTGGCCTACATCAACCATACAATTTTCCGTGGTGATAACGGTCGTGTTTTAGGGTTTGATAACGCTCATGGCTACCATCACCGGCACTACATGGGTGAGGTAGCAGCAATCGAGTTCGTTAGCTACGAAGCAACGCTGGAGCAATTTCAGATCGAATGGCAGGCCATAGTAAGCAAGCAGAGGAGACCGAAAAAATGACCAAGCAAATAGTTCGCACTGGAGATGTCGCCGAGTTCTTTGATCGCGCCCGTAGCGCTGCGCGCCGAGCCGACCAGGGTGGCAAGTTTGAAGGGACAGTGACTCTCTCGTTTGAAGACCCGCAGCGCATGTTCACCATTCTGTCGGGAGCGCGTCGCCGCCTGATGGCTGAAGTTATCCGCGAACCGAAAACCATCGCGGAATTGTCGAGCAGCCTTCACCGTAATCGCTCGGCAATTACCAAGGATGTCAGCTTATTGGAAAGCATGGGGCTGGTTACATCGCAGCGACAGGTTAATCCGGGGCACGGAATTCAAAAGATTGTGCGCTCGGTTGCCCCGCGCATTGAGATGGTTGCAATCCTAGGGTAGCACCGGAAAGCCAGCCCATCTTCTCAAAGCAGCGCGGGAGGAAATACTATGCTCATGACAACAAAAGAGCTGCAAAAGCGCGATGCAAAACGCGATCTGGGTGTCGAGCTGCTGGAATCAGTGCGTCAAATGTAAGGCCTGACACTTGCCATGTTTATTCATGGCGTATGAATCCGCTGCCCGGCGACAAACGTAAACAAGGGCTAATTCAGAAGCTATTTCACGGATTTGTCATATGAATAACTGTTGGAGGGCAAGGGAATGCCATCTCAAACGTGGCGGCGAGACTGGGTCACCGAGAAGTGCCAAGTGGCAGCTCGCTTATCTCAAGGTGAGGCTGGCGGAGGTTACGCGGAAGCAGTAATCCTCATCTGCGCGGCTCTAAGTGCACTGTCCGCTGAACTTTGGGATGGCCGTGGCATAGATCGATGTCGCTTCATAGAAATGCTTGTTCGAGTAGGTCACAACACTAGTGACTTCACAACCGTCAGTATTCCTCTTTTGGTGCAGCACTTAGACAACAGCTCGAGAAAATCGGAAGCTCTGCAAATGCAACGCGCCTTCTCACTACCGAGTAGTGCTCGCGTAGTGACCGGCCCCGAAGTGGATAAGAGTGAGAAAGATGTACTGTCTATCTGCCCGCAGCTTGATCTCAAGGAGGTCCGGCGCTTTTCATATGCCTCCATCCTCTATAGCGAAATCCGATCGTCTTATGCACATGAGTACAGGTCTGGGGAACTTGCAGACTCATGGCCAATGACAATGCTTGCAGATCAGCAGGTGAGTTACATCAATCGCATGACTGACGATTCTGAAATGCGGCGGTTAGTTCACTTCCATGTTGAGTGGCTCGCGCAAATTGCTATCGAACTCGCCTCCGCAGTCGACAATCTGGAGGTCACCCTGCCAAGGCCGCCAGTCTGGTGGATTGATGAAGGTTAATTGAGCACGAACAAATCTCGGGGTCCTTACATTTGACATGCAGCATCAGGCGTTCAGCCGATCCAGCAAATCCCTAATCTTCATCGGATCATTCGCCCTCAAGATGCGCTGCGTCAGCGTCGCCGTTTCCGGCAAACTGGTGGTGAGCACACGCTGTTTGGTCGCCAGCAGCTGTGCCGGGTGCATGGAGAACTGGCGCAGGCCGAGGCCGAGCAGCAAGCGGGTGTAGGGCAGTTCGCCGGCCATTTCGCCGCATACCGACACCGGCACGCCGGCCTTGTTGGCGCCGCTGATCACGTGCGAAAGCAGGTGCAGCACGGCGGGGTGCAGCGGGTCATACAGGTGCGCCACTTCCTCGTCGGTGCGGTCGATCGCCAGGGTGTACTGGATCAGGTCGTTGGTACCGATGGAGAGAAAATCCAGTTTCTTCAAAAAGGCATTCAGCGACAGCGCGGCGGCGGGGATTTCGATCATGCCGCCGATCTCCACGTTGGGGTCGTAGAGGATGCCTTCCTGGTCCAGCATCTGCTTGGTGTCGTTGATGAAGTGCAGGGTCTGGTTGATCTCGGCCGGGCCGGACAGCATGGGTACCAGGATTTTCAGTTTGCCGAATTGCGAGGCGCGCAGCAGGGCGCGCAGCTGGGTGCGGAACATCTGCGGCTCGGCCAGGCTGAGGCGGATGGCGCGCAGGCCCAGTGCCGGGTTGCTGGCCACGCGCTTGTCGCCCTTGAGCTGCTTGTCGGCGCCGAGGTCGAAGGTGCGGATGGTGACCGGCAGGCCTTCCATGCCTTCGGCCACGGTGCGATAGGCCAGGAACTGTTCCTCTTCATCCGGCAATGTGTCGCGGTTGAGGAAGAGGAATTCGCTGCGGAACAGGCCGATGCCGGTGGCGCCGTTTTCCTTGACCTCAGCCAGGTCGTTGGGCATTTCGATGTTGGCGTGCATCTCGATGTGGGTGCCGTCCAGCGTGGTGGCATGGGCGGTCTTCAGGCGCTTGAGCTTTTGCCGTTCCAGATCGAGCTGGGTCTGGCGCAATTTGTATTCGGCCAGGACCAGCTTGTCCGGGTTGACGATAATCATGCCCTGCGCGCCGTCCACGATCAGCAGGTCATTGTCCTTGATCAGCTCGCGTGCATGATGCAGGCCGACCACGCAGGGCGTGCCCAGGCTGCGTGCGACGATGGAGGTATGCGAGGTGGCACCGCCGAGGTCGGTGAGGATGGCGCCGAACTGGTGCGGCTTGAGCTGGATCAGATCGGCCGGGCTGACGTCATGCGCCACCAGGATCAGCACCACATCATGCTTGGCGGCAGGCGGTATGTGGCCGGGCTGGCCGCTCATGGTCTTGAGGATGCGCTCGACCACCTGCACCACGTCAGTTTTGCGCTCGCGCAGATAGGCGTCGTCAAAGGCCTCGAACTGCGCCACCAGGCCATCCATCTGCACCTTGAGCGCCCACTCGGCATTGCAGTGTTCCTGCAGCACCAGGGCGCGCGCGGCATGGCTGATGTGCTCATCGGCCAGGATCATCAAATGCAAATCGATAAAGGCGTCAAACTCGGCGGCGGCCTGCTGCGGGCGATGTTCGCGCAGGGCGGCAAGTTCGGCGCGTGTCGTTTCCAGCGCGCTATCCAGGCGCGCAACTTCTTCCTGCACGCGATGTTTGGGCAGCAGATAGTGCGCAACCTCCAGCGAGGTGTGCGAGACCAGATGGGCATGGCCGATGGCGATGCCGCTGGAGACTGGGAGACCATGTAATGAGAAGCTCATAGTTACCTCAACAAATCTGATTCCAATTAGCCGTAAACAGCGTTAGTTGCAGGAGCGGGCCATGCCCGCGAACACCTTTCCGCGGGCCTGGCCCGCTCCTGCAGCAGAGTGACAGAGAAAATCCTGCGGTCAGTTTGTCGTAATTTGATAGCAGCAACGCACCGTCTTATTCGCCTTCTTCAAAGTAGTCGTTGATCAGCGCAACAATCGAATCCATGGCTGCCTGTTCCTGCTCACCATTGGTTTCAATGGTGATGGTGCTGCCCTTGCCTGCCGCCAGCATCATCACGCCCATGATGCTTTTGGCGTTGATGCGGCGGCCATTGCGTGACAGCCATACTTCGCAGGGATACTGCGAGGCGAGTTTGGTCAGCTTGGCAGAGGCGCGGGCGTGCAGCCCGAGTTTGTTAATGATGAGTGCATCCTGTAGCTGCATGAAACTCTCTTCTAATCTAATCAGTTAATCGGAACAATGTAATTGCGGCCGCCCTCGATGGCGACCTCGGCCAGCTCCGCCAGCGGTTTGTCGCGATAGACCAGCACACGCAACAGCATGGGCAGGTTAACGCCGGCCACGCCCTGCACCCGGCCGGGCTGACACAGACGGGTGGCAATATTGCTGGGGGTGGCGCCGAATATATCGGTCAGCAGCAGCACACCAGTACCCTGATCCAGCTGGCGGATCAGGGCGCGCCCTTCTGCTTCCTTGCTGTGCGGGTCGTCGCTGGCCAGCACGGCAAGTGACATCAGCTTGGGTGGAAGGTCACCCAGCACATGACCCACGCAGTCGAGCAGGCTGTTGCCCAGGCCATTGTGCGTAACCAGCAAAATTCCAACCATTTCAGATGACTCCTAAAAATACACCTGCCCGCACGGGCTTATGGTTCAAGCCACGGTTTATTGTTCAAGCTGGGTCGTCACGGTTTTATCCGTGAATTCTAGCCGCTTCTGTAGCGCGGGAGTAAGGTGAACCACGCCGTCGGCAGTGATCAGCAGTGCTTCCTGCAACTGCATCGTGCTGGCAGCGGCGCGCCAGCCGGCGAGACCGGCAATGAACAGGGGCTTGGAGGTGACGTCGGACAACACTCCGGCACGCGGCCCATGCGTCAGCACGGTGACCGCCTGCACACCCTGCACCGGCTGCCCGCTGCGCGGGTCGATCAGGTGGCAATAGCGTTTGCCGCCCAGCTCGAAATAGCGCTGGTAGTCGCCCGAGGTGCCGATGGCCTCGCCGTCATGCAGCTCCAGCGTGGCCAGTGCGGCCGGTTTGCGCGGATGCTGGATGCCCACCCGCCACGGACGCGCGCCATGCGCACCCAGCGCCATGACATTGCCGCCGATGTTGATCAGCGCATTTTTCACGCCCATATTTTTCAGCAGCGCCACCGCGCGATCCAGCGCATAGCCCTTGGCATAGCCGCCGAGATCAAGCTGCACGGCGCGGTTGCGGCTGTGGGCCAGGGTGGAGGCCTTGAACGGGACGAAGGCAATATCGTTCATGCGCGGTTGCGCGGCGACCAGCGTAGCCAGCTGCTTTTCGTCGGGCAAGACAGGCTTGAATTCGTCTGCGTGAAAACCCCACAGCTGCACCAGCCCGCCGATGGCCGGGTTGAACAGGCCGCCGGACTGCTCGGACAATTGCGCCGCGTCGCGCAGCATGGCTTCCAGCTCGGGCGTTACGGGCACGGCCTTGCCTGTGGCAAAGGCCGCGTTCAGCTCGCTCAGCGCAGAAGGCTTCCATGCATGCAGCAGATCATGCAGGCGCTGGAACTCCTGCATGACGGCAGCCACCGCCTGTCTGGCGCGGGTTTCGTCCTCGCCATACACGCTGACCTCAACCAGTGTGCCGAAGACATAGCCCTGTTCCTGGTAGGTTGGGGGCTCTTTGCCGCATGCAGTAAGAGTCAAAACCCACCACAGAGACACAGAGACACAGAGGAACCCAAACAACCTTGAAACGAGAGGAAAAGAAAGGGTTAGTCTTGTCTTTCCTCTGTGTCTCTGTGTCTCTGTGGTGAACGGTTCTGACCTCACTCCGCCATCTCCTCCAGCTCGACTGAGGCGGCCAGCAGCGCCAGCCGTGCCACCACGCCATAGGCATAAAAGCGGTTGGGCACCGCGTCGGGGGCAATAGCCGGGTTGGGCAGGGTGCACGGAGTTTCAAAGGCCAGCGGCACAAAGTGCATGCCCGGCGCATTCAGGTTTTCATCGATGCCGCGCCCGGTGTGCACGCGGTAGAAGCCGCCCACCACGTAGTGGTCGAGCATGTACACCACCGGCTCGGCCACGGCATCGTTGATGCTCTCGAAGGTATACACGCCTTCCTGCACCAGCACTTCGCTTACCTCCAGCCCTTCCTTCACCACGGCCATCTTGTTGCGCTGCTTGCGGTTCAGCTCGCGCACCTCGCTGGCGTCCTTCACCGTCATGATGCCCATGCCATAGGTGCCGGCGTCCGCCTTAACAATCACAAATGGCGCTTCCTTCACGCCATATTCGTCGTACTTCATCTGGATGTTTTTAAGGACCAGGTCTACCTGTGCCGCGAGGCAGTCTTCGCCGGCGCGCTGATGAAAATCAATCTTGCCGCACTGGCCGAAATAGGGATTGATCAGCCAGGGATCAATGTCGAGCATCTGCGCAAACTCATTGGCAACACGCTCGTAAGCCGCGAAATGCGTGGATTTGCGTCGCGTGGTCCAGCCTGCCACCAGCGGCGGCAGCAGCGCCTGTTCCAGATTTTCCAGGATGGGCGGCACGCCGGCGGAGAGGTCGTTGTTAAGTAGCACCACGCACGGGTCAAAGTCGGTTACATGCAGGCGGTTGCCCGTGCGCTTGATCGGTTCCAGCGTCAGGCTGTCGCCGCTGGGCAGCTCCAGCCGGGTGGGTGCGGTGATTTCCGGCAACAGGCTGCCGACGCGCACCTGCATGCCGGCATTGCGCAGGATAGTGACCAGCTGCGCCACGTTCTGCAGGTAAAACATGTTGCGCGTGTGGTTCTCGGGGATCAGCAGCACGCCACGCGCTTCCGGGCAGATTTTCTCGATGGCACTCTGCGCGGCCTGCACGCACAGGGTCAGGAAGTCGCGGTTGAGGTTGTTGAAGCCGCCGGGGAACAGGTTGGTATCCACCGGCGCCAGCTTGAAGCCGCTGTTGCGCAGGTCTACCGAGGCGTAGAACGGCACCGGGTGGTCCAGCCATTGCGCACGGAACCAGTGCTCAATGGTGGGCTGGGCATTGATGATGCGCTTTTCCAGATCCAGCAGCGGGCCGTTTAATGCGGTGGTGAGATGGGGGACCATGATGTATCGGCAAAAGTTTGGATGCAGCCATTTTAGCCGATAGCGCCGGCATAAACCTACGCTCATCTGCCGCTCCTGTCCGAAAGCGCTGTAACACTGCCGAGACGGGGCTCAAGTGGTAGAATGCGCGTCTTTAATTTTTCGGGCTTAGCCAACCGCACATTGCGGCTGAACAGTCCGCGCAGGCACATCATGTTATCCACAGCAAATATCACCATGCAGTTCGGCGCCAAGCCGCTATTTGAGAATGTTTCCGTCAAATTTGGCGACGGCAACCGCTACGGCCTGATCGGCGCCAACGGTTGCGGCAAATCCACCTTTATGAAGATCCTCGGCCGCGATCTCGAGCAAAGCTCGGGCGAGGTGATGCTGGACAAGACCGAGCGCCTCGGCAAGCTGCGCCAGGATCAATTCGCCTACGAAGATAAGCGGGTGCTCGATGTAGTGATGATGGGGCACGATGAGATGTGGGCCGCGATGTCGGAACGCGATGCGATTTACGCCAACCCCGATGCTTCCGAAGAAGACTACATGCGCGCCGCCGACCTGGAAGCCACCTTCGCCGAATACGATGGCTACACCGCCGAAGCGCGCGCCGGCGAATTGTTGCTCGGTGTCGGCATCGCCATCGACTTGCATCAGGGCCCGATGAGCGCGGTTGCGCCCGGCTTCAAGCTGCGTGTGCTGCTGGCGCAGGCGCTGTTCTCCAACCCGGACATCCTGCTGCTGGACGAGCCCACCAACAACCTGGACATCAATACCATCCGCTGGCTGGAGGACATCCTCAACGCGCGCAACAGCACCATGGTGATCATCTCGCACGACCGCCACTTCCTCAACAGCGTGTGCACCCACATGGCCGACCTGGACTTCGGCAAGATCACCGTGTATCCCGGCAACTACAACGATTACATGCTGGCATCCACCCAGGCACGCGAACAACAGTCGGCCGACAATGCCAAGGCCAAAGAAAAAGTCGCCGAGCTGAAAGCCTTCGTGGCGCGCTTCTCGGCCAACGCCTCCAAGGCCAAGCAGGCCACCTCGCGCGCACGCCAGATCGACAAGATCAAGATCGAAGACATCAAGCCTTCCAGCCGCCAGTACCCGTTCATCCGCTTCGAATACGACGAACGCGAGAAGCTGCATCGTGTCGCGGTGGAAGTGGAAAAGCTGACAAAAGGCTACGACCGCATGCTGTTCTCCAACGTCAACTTCCGCATTGATGCCGGCGAGAAAGTCGCCATCATCGGCCCCAACGGTATCGGGAAAACCACCCTGCTGCGTTGCCTTGCCGGTGACCTTCAGCCTGACAACGGCAGCATCAAGTGGGCGGAAAAGGCCAAGCTGGGCTATTACGCGCAGGATCACGCTGCCGACTTTGCCGAGAACATCGAAATGATGGAATGGATGATCAACTGGCGCGGCCCTTCGGACGACGACCAGGTGGTGCGCGGCACCCTCGGCCGCCTGCTGTTCTCCGGCGACGACGTGAAGAAGAAGGTGAAAGTGCTGTCCGGCGGCGAGAAGGGCCGCATGCTGTTCGGCAAGCTGATGCTGGCCAAGCCCAACGTGCTGCTGATGGACGAGCCGACCAACCACATGGACATGGAAGCGATCGAGTCGCTTAACACCGCGCTGGATATGTACAAGGGCACGCTGATCTTCGTCAGCCATGACCGCGAATTTGTTTCGTCACTGGCGACGCGCATTATCGAAATCTCGGCCAAGGGCGTGACCGATTACCACGGTACCTATGAAGAATATCTGCGTGACCAGGCTGAAGCTGCTTAACAAGCATGAAAGCGATCCGCAGATTACGCAGATTGCACAGATTAGAATCTGCGTAATCTGATGGAACTACTAGCCACTCGACTAGGCTGCCAAAAAACGTCAGCCAAGTCGCTGGTTATGCGGACAAAACGGGGTTTGTAAACATGGTCAGTGCCATCGGCGTTTTCGACTCAGGTGTGGGCGGGCTCTCGGTGCTGCATCACATTCGTCAGACCCTGCCGCACGAGCGCCTGATCTACATCGCCGATTCGGCGCACGTGCCCTACGGCGACAAGACGGCTGCCTATATCGAGCAGCGTTCGCTTACCCTCGCCCGTTTTCTGATCGAACAGGGCGCAGACGCCATCGTCATCGCCTGCAACACCGCCACAGCAGCGGCGGCCGCCAGCCTGCGCAGCCAGTTCGGTATCCCCATCGTGGGCATGGAGCCCGCCGTCAAGCCCGCCGTTGCCGTTACGCATAGCGGGGTGGTCGGTGTGCTGGCCACCATCGGCACGCTGGAAAGTGCGCGCTTCGCTGCCCTGCTGGAACGCTATGCCGGTGCGGTCGAGATCGTCACCCAGGGCTGCCCGGGGCTGGTGGAACAGGTAGAACGGGGTGAACTGGACAGCCCGCAAACGCGCGCCCTGATCGAGCGCTATACCGCGCCGTTACTGGCGCGCGGTGCAGATACCCTGATCCTCGGTTG
>JBGPPE010000035.1:0-22892 GCA_041488395.1 Gallionellaceae bacterium | reverse complement strand
TGCAGTTGAGCGCCGAGGAAGAGGCGGTAGCGGTTGCCAATCGTCACGCTGAGGTTGCGGCAATTGCAAAACAGGTTGCGCAAGAGAAGGCAGCATTGGAGAGGGAGTCTGCGCAGCAGGCCTTGCTAAACGCTGAGGCAGACAAGCTGGCCACTCAGGCACTGGATAAAAAACTTGAAGCCATCAATGCCTTGCTGCCACTGGCCATGGAGCGTGCAACCCTTATGCTTGCCGAGCACCAGGCTGTTGCCGAGAAGCTGGCTGCCGAGCGCAGTCTGGCAGAGGCCGAGCAACAGAGGCTGCTGCTTGAACAACAGGCTGCAGCGGCACTGCTGAAGAAACTGGCGCTGGAGCAAGAAGCAAAAAAAGTTGCAGAAATCCATTTGCAGGCAGAGAACCAGGCCATTGCAGAAATATCGGCGCGCATGGATGAGGAGTTGCGCGCGATTGAGGCTGACAATCAGCGCATTGCACTGGAAGTGCGCGCCAAAGAAATTGCAGTTGCGCAGCTGCGCCTGACTGAAGAGGCAGTTACAGCAGCCAAACAGAAGGAAGAAGCTGCAATTCGTGCCTTGAATATGGCCAAATTGCATGTCGAAACCGAGCAGCAGGCAACACAGGCTGAAGAAGATGCGCTGCAGGCGGAATCACGTGCCGTGATGGAAGGGCGCCAGCGCATTGCTTTGATGCGACAGGCGGAGAGTATGGCCGAAGAACGTTTCGCGAAAGTGGTTGCGGAATCGGAAGCGCGTATTGCCAGGGTTAATCGTGAGTCTGAGGCGCTGGTTGCCAAAGTAATTGCAGAGTCTGATGCCTTTATCGCCAGGACCCACAAAGACTCCGAAGCACGCATTGGCAAGATTCACGCCGAATCAGATGTGCGTGTTGCCAATATCCATTCAGTGTCGGCAGCCCGAATAGCCAAGGCAGAAGCAGAGCTGAACAATACCGAGGCACAGTTTGCTGAATATACCCGCAAGCATTTACTGGCGGTTGAGGAAGCACAGCGCCAGGCAGAAGCAAAACTTGCCAAATTAAAGGGCGAGGCTGAAGTCGAACTGGCCAGCATTGAAGAAAAATCACAGCAGACACAACAACGAGCTGCGGAGATTGCGCGTCAACGTGTGGCAATCGCACAGCAGTTGCAAGAATTCATTAACGAACGCGAGAACGAAGAGCTGCGAAATTTCGACTTGCTTCAGCAGAAATTGGATGGGGAGCAGCGTGAACGTAAGTTGCGTGTTTCTCGTATGGAAGCTGAGAAAGCTGCAATTGAAGAGATAGAAGTGCGAATTGCGGCAGAAGAGCAGGCCATGCTGGCTGCCAGGAGCAAACTTGCGAGTATTCAATCAGGCTTGCTTGATCTGCCAGTGCTGCAGGATAGCGTAGAGCTTGAGCGGCCTTTAACCATGCAGGCCGAGCTGGAACAGATCAGTGCAGAGATAGAAGCAGAGCGGTTCCTGAACAGGTTGCGCAAAAAACAGCGTAACCGCAAGCTGGTTCAGCTCTCATTACTGGCTGCACTGGTATTCAGCTTTGCCCTATGGCTGCCTGTGGTTTTGACTGCCTCAGGATTGGAAGAGTCTTCCCAGCAGGTTGCGCTGCAGAGCAGTGTTTCTGCAGGAGTGGACGCAACCCAGGGAGATATGCAGGCTACAGGCAGTGACCGGGATATGTTGGTCAACACTGCAGCTGTTCCGGCACATCAACTGGTTGTGGCTGATTTAAGGCTGTCTACAGAGTTGCAAACCTATAAATAGCCGCTTAAACCAATTGGCGCAGTAATTCTTCGCGCAATTCATTTACCTGCTGGGGCTGGTTCAGTGCGCCCCCGGCAATCCAGAAGATATCCTCGGCACGCGCTCCCAAAGTATTAATCTTGGCACTACGCACCGCGATGTGGTGGTGCGCCAGCGCATGGGCAATTTGGGCTAACAGGCCCGGCCTGTCGCCGGCAATGATGGAGAGCTGGTGGTTGCCTTTTTCATCCTGCCGGATATCGATTTGCGGTGTGATGGGAAAATGTTTGAGCTGGCGATTCACACGGCCGGCCTGGGGCGCTTTGGGCAGCTGTGGGCTGGACAGTTGTTGGGTCAGCTCATACTCGATGAAATTCATCACATCGCGATAGACGGTTTTGTCGTTCCCGGCATCCATCACCAGGAAGCTGTCCAGCGCATAGCCGTGTTGCGTGGTGTGTATCTTGGCTTCCATGATGTTGTAGTTCATGCGCGCAAAGAAATCGCAGATGCGCGCGAACAGATAGGCCTGATCCGGGCTGTATACCAGGACCTGGATGCCTTCACCGATGCGGCTCAGGCGCGCTTTCACAATAGCCTCCTGGCTGTTGACCCGATGTGCCAGCTGGCGCGCATGCCAGGCAATTTCATGCGGTTCATGCCGCAGGAAATAGTCGGCATCCAGCTGTGCCCACAATAGTTCGTATACTTCCGGTGCGATAGCATACAGGCTGAGCATTTCCATGCTGCGCTGGCGCACTTCGCCTACCTGGTCGGCGATCTTGCCGCCCATCATGTAACGTCGTGTCGACCAGAACAGATCCTCCAGCAGCTTGCCTTTCCAGGCATTCCATACCTTGGCGCTGGTGCCGCGGATGTCGGCGACGGTGAGCAGGTACAGGGCAACCAGATAGCGGTCATTTCTGATCTTGTTGGCAAATGCCTCAATGACGTCCTGGTCTGACAAGTCCTGTTTCTGTGCTGTTGCCGACATGGTCAGGTGATTCTCCACCAGCCACACGACCAGTTCGGTATCCTCGCGGGTCAGGCCGTGCTGCCTGCAGAAACGTGCGGCATCGGCACGGCCAAGCTGTGAATGATCGCCCCCGCGACCTTTGGCGATGTCATGGAACAGCCCGGCAATGTGCAGAACTTCGGGGCGAGCAAAATCCTTGATCAGTTTGCTGCACAGCGGGAATTCATGAGCGTGTTCGGGCAGGGTGAAACGGCGCAGGTTGCGCACCACCATGAGTATGTGTTCGTCTACGGTATAAACGTGAAACAGGTCATGCTGCATCTGTCCGACAATGCGGCCAAAAGCCGGCAGGTAACGCCCCAGGATGCCATGCTGGTTCATGCGGCGTAAGGCATGGGTCAGCCCCTGCGGCTGGCGCAGGATGGCCATGAACAGCTCGCGATTGCGCGGGTCACGCCGGAAGGCTGCATCCATGCGCGGGAGCGCGCGCCAGAGCGCCCGCAGGGTGGGGGCTGAAAATTCGTTCAGGCGCGGGTGCTGCTCCATGAGCAGAAAACACTCCAGAATCGCCGAGGGTTCGTGCTCAAACAGATTTTCATCGCGTGCTTCCAGCAGATTATCTCGCGCCACGAAGCGCTCGTTGATCGGATAGGCAACACCAGCCTCGGGAAAAAGCCTGGTACGCATGTTCTGCAGCAACACGCTGTTGAGCTGCAGTACGGCCTGCTTGGTGCGATAGTAACGCTGCATCAGGTGTTCGCTGGCGCGGCGTGTGGCGCTGGCCTCAATGCCCATCTGTGTAGCGAGCGCGGTCTGATAATCAAAAATCAGCCTGTCCTCGCGCCGCCCCGCCAGATAGTGCAGCCGAATACGCAGTGTTTGCAGGAGTGATTCGTGGCGGGCAATGGCGCGCGCTTCAGGGCGGGTAATCATGCCCATCGCGGCTAGCTCTTGCCACTTGGTGCCAAAGCCGCAGGCCCGGCTGATCCACAGCACGGTTTGCAAATCGCGCAGGCCACCGGGACTTTCCTTCAGATTGGGTTCGAGGTTGTAATCGGTGTCGACAAAGCGCGTGTGGCGCTGAATCTGTTCCTGCTGTTTGGCCAGAAAGAAAGCACGCTTGCCCAGATGTTGGGCCAGGGTTTCGCGCATTTCTTCAAATAGCGCCCGGTTGCCGGTAATCAAACGCGCTTCGAGCAGGTTGGTTTGCACGGTCACGTCCGAAGATTCCGCCATGCAATCGCCTATGGTGCGGATGCTGTGGCCAACTTCCAGGCCAATGTCCCAGAACACGCCGATCAGGTCCTGCAGGCGTTGCTGCAGGGCTGTGTCAGGCTGATGAGGCAACAGGATAAGCAGGTCAATGTCGGACTTGGGATACAGCTCTTCGCGGCCATAGCCGCCCACGGCCACCAGCGCCAGATCAGCCGGCATGTCCAGCATCTGCCAGGCTTCGCGCAGATGTGCATCCACCAGCATGGCGTGCGCCTGTAGCAGGTGTTGTGCGTTGCCGTGTTTGAGGTAGTCCTGCTGCAGTGCCAAACGGGCCGCACGCAAACTATCGCGAATTTTGTTGGTCGTTTGCACTGCCAGCTTCAGGATTAAATTGCCGGTATGGGAGGTGATCCGGCTGAAAGTGTCAGCACTTCATAACCAGTTTCAGTCACCAATATGGTGTGTTCCCATTGCGCCGAGAGGGAGTGATCCTTGGTGACAATGGTCCAGCCATCACCCAGTTGCTTGATGCCAGATTTGCCCGCATTGATCATCGGCTCTATGGTGAAAATCATGCCAGCTTCGAGTTTTAGTCCGGTCTTCGGTTTGCCGTAGTGCAATACCTGCGGGTCTTCATGGAAGACGCTGCCTATGCCATGGCCGCAGAACTCGCGCACCACGCTGTAGCCCATTCCTTCCACATAGCTCTGGATGGCATGACCAATATCGCCCAGATAGCTTCCTTGCCTGACAGTGCGGATGCCGCGCCACATGGCTTCATAGCTGGTTTCGCACAGGCGGCGGGCCTGGATCGAGGGTTCGCCGACATAATACATGCGGCTGGTGTCGCCATGGTAGCGATCCTTGATGGTGGTGATGTCGAGGTTAACGATGTCGCCGTTCTTCAGTTTTTTCTCACTGGGAACGCCGTGGCAGACCTGGTGGTTGATCGAGGTGCAAATGGATTTGGGATAGGGGGCATGACCATGCGGCGCATAATTTAACGGAGCCGGGATGCAGCCCTGCACGTTGACCATGTAGTCGTGGCAGAGTTTGTCCAGCTCTTCGGTTGTGACGCCAGGCTGGACAAAAGGAGTAATGTAATCCAGTACTTCCCCGGCCAAGCGGCCGGCAATACGCATTTTTTCGATTTCTGCTGGGGTTTTGATGCTAACAGGCATGATTGTCAACTTGATAAAGGTAAACGCAAGGATAGTGGATCATGGCCACAATAACAACCGTGCGGGCGGAAGGTTCTTATTGCTGTTCCTTTGCGCAGACTCTAAAATGCGCGGCAGTTTCCAGAACAAATCCCAGCAGGGATTGAGATGACAATATTATTAATAGGAGAGTGGCAATGAAAAATACAGTTTGGGTAGCGCTGGCCTTGCTGGCATTGAGCACAAATGCATCTGCTCTTGATGGCGGTGCGGTACTGGGTGGTGCAGTAGGCGGTGGTGCGGGTGCTGCGATTGGCTCCGAAATTGGCGGCCGCAATGGCGCCATTATCGGTGGTGCCATTGGCGGTGCTACCGGTGCAGCGGTCGGTTCGCAAAAACAATCGCAGGCGGCTCCTGCCCCGGCTCAGGTACGTACGCGTCACCATGACGAAGATGACTACAGCGAGCACCACGATAACGGTCGTCATTTGGGGCAGCGCAAGCACAAGCATCGTCACGACGATTAGTTTAAGGATAACAAGTAAATGAGATATCTGGTTTTGCTGGGATTGTTGATGCTGTCCGCTTGCACTGCCGATGGACGCCTGAGAAATGATGCGCTGGGTGGTGCTATTGGTGGCGGAGCGGGGGCTGCAATCGGTTCGGAGATTGGTGGTCGTAATGGCGCCATTATCGGCGGAGCCATTGGCGGTGCAACCGGTGCTGCGGTAGGCAGCAACAATGAAACTCGCCACGAGCGTCACCGCGACGATGACGAGTATGAGGACGAGCATCATGATAATGGCCGCCATCGCGGTCATCATAAGCACAAACATGATGATGACGAAGAAGACGACAATGATGATTGATCTGTAGCGTCTGCGTTCGAAGTTGGCATAAAAAAGGCACGAATTCGTGCCTTTTTTTATGCGTATCCTGTAACAAAAAATTCATAATGCAGTGTCCATGGTTTGGCAGAATGGCTCGCCATTACATAAGGCAAGAAATAGTCGCCTGGCAGAAAAAAATATACAGAAATACAGAGTTCAATTTGGAGGCAGTATGGTTTATTCGCTGATTAGGTTTTTTGGTCTGGTTTTGATTGCATTGCCATGTGCATTGGCAACCGAGATTCACGGGGCAGGTTCAAGCTTTGTCGCGCCGATCGTATGGAAACTGGGCGCAAGCTACACCGCACATACCAATATCAAACTCGATTATCAGAGTGTAGGGTCGGGGGAAGGGATCAAGCGTATCGATGCGCAGGCGGTTGATTTTGGCGCTTCAGATATGCCTTTGACGCAGGAAGAATTGAACAAAAAGGGGTTGCAGCAATTTCCCTTGATCATGGGGGCGATTACCCCGGTGATCAATATCCCGGGAGTTTTTATTGCCCAGCTCAAGCTCGATGGCCCGACGCTGGCAGCAGTGTTCATGGGAAAAATTCGCAAGTGGGATGACCCCATGCTGCGTAAGCTCAATCCCGGGCTATCTTTGCCCAACCTGGCCGTCAGCGTGATACATCGTGAAGACAAATCAGGCACAACGTTTAATTTTACCAATTACCTTTCCAAGGTCAGCCCTGATTGGCAAAACAGCATAGGTGAAGGATTGGCGGTTAACTGGCCGGTTGGGCAGGGAGAAAAGGGCAACGCCGGGGTGGCGGCCAAGGTCAAGACCATACCCGGTGCCATAGGTTATGTGGAATATGCCTTTGCCATGGAACATCAGCTGGATTACGTAAAGCTGAAAAATATGGATGGTTTTTTTGTCAGGCCGAACGCGGGCAGTACACAGGCAGCGGCAGCGGGGGCGAAATGGGATGCTGCAAATGGTTTTTACCAGATACTGACCAACGCACCGGGCGAAACCAGCTGGCCCATTGCGGCAACAACTTATATGCTGGTGCGCAAGAGTGTGAAGAATGCGGAGCAAGCAAAGCAGCTATTAAAATTCTTTGACTGGGCTTACCGTACCGGCGAGTTGCCTGCAATATATCTGGACTATGTCATGCTTCCTAAACAGGTGATCGAACAGATTCGTGCGTCATGGAGCAATGTCCTGGATGGCGATGGCAAGGTGGTATGGAGCAAAGAGGGAGATAGCCGTACTCAAATGAGCACAGAATATAGCGGTAAAATTGCAAGGAATTAATCCATTAATCTGGAGCAATAAAAAAGCACGCCGGAGCGTGCTTTTTTATTGCTGTTACGTCGTGCAGGGGCAGCTGATCTGGCAAGCAGGTGCTGAATCTCTCCCTGTTTGCCTACACCTTCATGGCCTTACCACTTGTTGCCGTTGTTGCCGCCACGATTTTGAGGAGACCTGCCGGCTGGGCGGCGTGGAGCACCTTCATTGGCAAACGTGCGCGGCGCAGAGTCATTGGAAAAAGTGCGTGGAGCATTGCTGCGTGGGGCAGTTGAGCCTGTGCGTGGTGTGCCGGAGTTAAAGCCGCCGGTGCGTGGCGCGCCAGAATTGAAGTTGCCACGTGGCGCGCCGGCATTAAAGCCACTACGCGGGGCACTGGCACGGTTACCATTTGCATCGCCATGGCGAGACTCTGTATTGGCAGCAAAGCCAGTGTTGCCATCAAAACGGTTGTGCGAGTGGCCTTCACGTCGAGCAGGTCCACCGCGGCTATCACGCGGGAAGCCATGGCGGCTGTCCGGTGCATGGTGACGCGGTGCGCCATTACCACGGCCGCCGGCAGCAGGACGCGGCTTGAATTTTGGCTCCATGCCAGCCACGGTGTGGGCCTCAATGCGCTGGCCGGTATATTGCTCGATCTTCTTCAGATGCACGGCATCACGATTGGATGCAAATGACACAGAGATGCCGGTAGCGCCACCACGACCGGTGCGGCCAATGCGGTGTACGTAGTCTTCTGCGAACTTGGGCAGGTCAAAGTTGATCACGTGCGAGATGCCGGCCACGTCAATACCACGCGCGGCTACGTCAGTAGCAACCAGTACGCGAACCTGACCACGGCGCAGGTTAACCAGGGTACGGTTGCGTTCGCGCTGGTTCATGTCGCCGTGCAAGGCAGCTGCAGAGTGGCCCTGTGCCGAAAGGCTGTCGGCCAGAGTATCTGCATCGCGCTTGGTAGCGGTGAAAACGATGGCCTGATTCAGCGCTGTATCGCGCAAAATGTGGTCGAGCAGGCGATTCTTGTGCGCCATGTCGTCCACGTACATCAGTTTCTGTTCGATGTTTTCATGGCGTGCCTTGGCGGCCGCAACGCTGATGCGTTTAGGGGACTTGAGCAGACGCTGGGCCAGGTTGCCGATCACGCCATCCAGTGTGGCAGAGAACAGCAAGGTTTGGCGCGTTGCCGGAGTGGCTGCTGCAATACGCTCAACATCGTCGATAAAGCCCATGTCCAGCATGCGGTCGGCTTCGTCCATGATGAGGATTTCAAGGCGCGAGAAATCAATGCGGCCACGTTCAATGTGGTCGATCAAACGCCCTGGTGTTGCCACCAGAATGTCTACCGGGCTGGACAGCAGTTTGTTTTGCAGTGGGTAGGGCATGCCACCCAGAATGCTGACGACCTTCAGGCGCATGTTCTTGCCGTATTTAGTAGCGGCATCGGAAACTTGCTGTGCCAGTTCACGGGTAGGTGTCAGCACCAGCACGCGTGGCCCCTTGCTGCGGACTTCAGAGGGCGTAGAGATGCGATGCAGCGAGGGTAAAATGAAAGCGGCAGTTTTGCCGGTTCCGGTTTGTGCGGAAGCCATCAGATCGTGGCCAGCCATGACAGTTGGAATTGCCTCAGCCTGAATAGGGGTAGGTACGGTATAGCCGGACTCTTCAATGGCCTTGAGGATGGAGGAGTTCAGCCCGAGGCTGGCGAAAGTTGCAGTTTCTACAGCTGGCGTTGTGATTTCAACAGGTGTAGCTGTGTTCGCATCAAGTGCGGTTGTGTTTTTAATAGACACGTTATTTCCTTACGTTTAAGTAATAGCGCATGCGCGGCACAAGGCCACACAATAAAATTCAGTAGGAGTATTTTTAGCTCCACCGGCGCAAAAACATCGTCGCTAACCGGTAGAACAAGACGCGTCTGGGTGATTTGAAGTCTGAATGACTTTAATTCGGGACGACGCTGGGGGTCAGGAAACGATGAACCACTGCTGCAAGTACATTACAGCAAGCCGCGCATTATAGTGAGATAAACCTGGAAAGCAAGCTAAATTTCACGATGCACTTCAATTTGAAGTTTGCTGAGCCGGGGGCGATAGCTGCGATGGGGCGGCTGCCAAGGCCTATACTGCGGTTACGCCAAGTGGAGTCCCATTGCGGCAAATGGACAGAGGAGTGCGATATGAATGACAAAATGCGCCACTTGCTTGAGCAGATCGTTGCACTGGAAGCTGAGCTGCGCAGCGAGCTGCAGGCGCAGCAGAGCCGCTGGTTCTACAGGATAGTCGGCAGACGTGTAGAGTTTGAGCTTAGAATCAGAGAGGCTCATCGTCGCCTGAAGGTCGGAGTATTCCGCTGGCTGGCGACGGTTCGTCCGCAGAATTACCTGACCGCCCCCATTATTTACGGCATGATTTTTCCGATGGTTCTTCTGGATATTTGTCTGGGAATCTATCAGCTGACCTGCTTTCCGATCTATCGTATTGCCCGGGTACGGCGGTCCGACTACATCACGTTTGATCAACGTCATCTTGCCTATCTCAACTGGATTGAAAAAATCGACTGTCTTTATTGCTCTTACGGTAACGGGTTGATGGCCCATGCGCGCGAAATTTTTGCGCGCACTGAGCAGTACTTCTGTCCGGTCAAACATGCGCGCAGCGTGCGGGGGACGCATGATCGTTATTCAAAATTTGTTGATTACGGTGATGCAGAGGATTTGCATGCAAGATTTGAAGAGCTTAGAGTGGCACTTATGCGTGAAGGCGAAAAGGCCACAACTGCTTCGCCGCCTGTTACTGAAATGAAGCACTGAAATAATGTCACTATACCTGGGCTTAAATGATTGGCGACCTTGAATAGGGAATGGCTGGTTTATGAAGAAAAAAGTCACACGCAGCAAGCTTAAAGCGCTTGCACCTGATCTTCTTTATACCCATTGCGATCCGTCGCTGTTTTCCTTTGATACCACTGCAGAGCTTGAAGATATGGCCGAAATCGTGGGCCAGGCTAGTGCCGCCGAAGCCATCCAGTTTGGTGTTGGTATACGCCATGATGGCTATAACATCTATGTGCTGGGCCCGGCAGGATCTGGCCGTTATTCGCTGATAAGAAAAGAGCTGGAAGGTCGCGCCGCGACATTACCCACTCCGGCTGACTGGTGCTATCTGAATAACTTTGAGCAGTCGCACAAACCGGTTGCAGTGAGTTTTCCGGCCGGCTACGGGGTGAAATTCCAGCAGCACATGCGCCAATTTTGCGAAGAGCTGAGTGGTGTGGTCCCGGCCGCATTCGAGAGCGAAGAGTATCGTAGCCGTATTGAGTCGCTTAACGATGAATTCAAGCAGCATCATGGCAAAGTATTTGAGGACCTGGGGCACGAAGCTATCGCACAAGGTGTTGCATTGCTGGATACCCCAAACGGTTTCTCACTGGCGCCCTATAAAGATGAGCAAATCATCACGCCGGAAGAGTTCGAAAAGTTGCCCGAAGACGAGCAGCGCCACTTCAATCAGCTGATAGATCTTTATAACGAAAAGTTGCGCAAAATTGCCCACCAGATTCCCGGTTGGCAGCGAGAACATCAGGCCAGAATACGTGCGTTCAACCGTGAAACCATAGCCATGGCAGCCGGGAGCCTGATCGAGGAATTGCGCGCACAGTATGCTGATCTCCCGAAAATTATCGATTTTTTCAATGCGATACAGGCTGACATTATCGAGAACGTGAGTGAGCTTCGGGAGCAGAAGCCGAATGATGACATCGCCGCCGCCATTGGCCCCTTGCAACGCTACCAGGTGAATTTGCTGGTGGATCATGCTGATTCGTCGGGTGCGCCCGTTGTATTTGAAAACAATCCGACCTATCAGAACCTGCTGGGGCGCATTGAACACATTACCCGCATGGGCACGCTGTACACAAATTTCAGCCTGATCAAGCCCGGGGCTTTGCATCGTGCCAACGGAGGATTCTTGATCCTCAATGCCGGCAAGTTGTTAACCCAGCCTTATGCATGGGAGGGACTGAAACGAGCCTTGCTGTCACGTGAAATCAACATCGAAACACTGGGGGAAATTTTTGGTCTGGTCAGCACTCATACGCTGCAGCCGCAGCCTATTCCGCTTGATCTCAAGGTTGTGTTGTTCGGTGAACGCATGTTTTATTACCTGCTTTATCAGATGGACGCCGAATTTGCCGAGCTGTTCAAGGTGGCGGCCGATTTTGAGGAGGAGGTGGAACGCAACCCGGAAAACACGCTGCTGTATGCACGCATGATTGCGACGCTGGCGCGCAAGAAATCGTTGCGTGCTTTCGAACGGCAGGCTGTTGCACGGGTGATCGAGCAAAGTGCCCGCATGGTTGAAGATGCGTCCAAATTGCTTACGCATGTGCGCAGCCTGAATGATTTGCTGGTAGAGTCCGATCATTTTGCCGAAATGGCCGGGCATGCAGTCGTGACGGTTGCCGATGTTGAAAATGCAATTGCCGCGCAGATTCATCGTGCCGAGCGTCTGCGCAAGTCATATCTCAATGACATCCTGGAAGGAACGGTTTTAATCGATACCGAGGGCCTGCACGATGGGCAGATTAATGGGCTGGGCTCCATTGATCTGGGCAATTACGTCTTTGCACTGCCCATCCGCATCACCGCAACAACCCGTCTGGGCGAGGGTAACGTGATCGATATTGAGCGTGAAGTGGCACTAAGTGGCGCCATCCATTCCAAGGGCGTGCTGATTCTCACCGCATTTCTCGCCTCGCGTTACTCGCACAGTATGCCGCTGTCACTGAATGCCAGTCTGGTATTTGAGCAGTCCTACAGTTCAGTGGAGGGAGATAGCGCCTCTCTGGCAGAGCTGTGTGCCCTGCTGTCCGCCCTGTCCGGATTGCCGATCTACCAAGGGTTGGCGGTGACCGGATCGGTTAACCAGTATGGTCAGGTGCAGGTGATAGGTGCAGTCAATGAAAAGATCGAAGGTTTCTTTGATGTGTGCAATGCGCGTGGCCTCAATGGCAAACAGGGTGTGCTGATACCTGCGGCTAACGTCAAGCATCTGATGTTGCGCCAGGATGTGGTGGAGGCGGTGCGTGCAAAGAAATTCAGTATTTATGCAGTGGAAAATGTGGATCAGGCGATGGAGCTGCTGACAGGTGTCCTTGCGGGTGAGCCTGATGAGAATGGCGTGGTGCCCAAAGATACGGTCAATTATTTTGTTATGGTGCAGTTGATGCGGCTATCACAGATGCGCAAAGAAAATGCTGCTCCGACGTCGCGGCGTCGCACCATACGCAAGAAGCCTGCCGGGCAGGCGGGAAAAAAATGACTACGATGCGCAGCATCGTTGTTAGGGTATGCACATGGCATATTGCCGATTGTTATCTACTCCTTTTGACATATTGATCTTGCTGCAGTTTTGAGCAACCCTTGCGTTACGCCGCTATGTGACAAGCGTTATTTGTGGCAAAGTGATTTACCGAATCCTCTGTGTACGCATTCCAGCGATAATTATGCGAATAAATTTAGAATGCGCTCTCATTCTCGGCCAGGCCGGTTTTTTCAGCTGTACGGCTACATCTCAAGAAGCAAAGCGCGATGAGGATATTCTCAATATAATCAGCAGCCCAACTGGTGCGATCGGATATATCGATCGTTCCAGGCTTGACAGAGCAAAGCTATTCTACGAATTGGAGTTTTAGCAAGATGAAGCAGCGTTGGGATCAAAGTCTGCTCTACCTGACAACGGTTGCAGTTCTGGTGATAGCGGTGGTTATTGGCGCTTTGTTCATTGACGTCACCACCCGGGTGACGCATGAACGCACACAGCAGCAATCTGCGGAGCGCCTTAGTGAATTGCTGGATACCGTGGAGAGTACGGCGACTATTGCCTGTTATGCGGGGGATCAGGCGCTGGCGAAGGAAGTTGCCAATGGCTTGCTGAAAAATTCGGGCGTGCTGGGCGTCGTTATCCGCACAAACAAGCAGGAGCTGGCAAGAGTTTACCGAAATTCTTACGCAGCTCAGCCCGGAGCGAAGGACGCGGCCGACCGGCTGATACGTGTTATTCACTCTCCAGTCAGCCCTGAAGAACAGGTGGGCGAGATACTGCTGGACCCGGATCCCAACGAGTTTAAGCGCATGGTTGACCATGAAGTGCATTTTGTTGGCAACTTGCTGGGGGTACAGATTGCCGGTACATCGGCAGCCATTTTTCTGGTCTTGCTGGTCTGGATTGTCAGGCCAATCAAGGCGATATCGGATCGTTTGCATCAAATGAATGCTACTGCGGGTGAGCGGCTGCGCATTCCGCGTGGTCATTCTCATACCGAAATCGGGCGCCTGGCTGGCGATATCAATGCCCTGGCCGGTCGTCTGGTCAGCTCACTTGAAGATGAACACAGATTACGAAAACAGTTCGAGATTGGTGAAAAGAAATACCACGCCATTTTTAACAATGCTGAAACCGGTATATTTATAGCCAATCACGATGGCCGCATAGAGTCATTTAACCCGGCCCTCAGGCGCTTGCTGGAACTTCCAGCTGATACTCACGATGAGATTGGCAAGAGATTTCTGACCGATATGGCCTGGAGTACCCCGGATCGTTTGTATCAGCTAATTGTTGACAGCATTGACAGCAAATCAACTGCATCGGCCGATATGGAGTTTATCAATCGTGATGGTTCCTCGCGCTGGCTGAATTTGCTGTTTAGCCCCGTAGGCGGCGGGATGGTTCAGGGAGTAGTCAGCGATGTGACAGAGCGTAAACGGGCGGAAAATACGGCCCGTCTGCAGATTATTACTGACCCGCTGACAGGTGTGGCAAATCGCTCAGGGCTTGAGCAGGCGCTGCAAATTTACATCCGCAAACATGGCATCGTTTCAGACACCGGATTTGCCCTGATGCTGGTTAACATTGATGGTTTTAAGCGTGTTAATGAAGCATTGGGTTTGCCGGTTGGGGATGATGTGCTTAAAGCTGCGGCAAAGCGGCTGAGCAGCTGCCTCAAGCCGAATGACACGGTCGCCCGCATTGGTGGCGATGAATACGCAGTGATTTTGCCTCTTGCCGCGGATGAAAATCTGGCTGCGCGAATTGGTGAGCGTATTATCAGTGTGCTTCGGGAAAACTATGATGTTCATGAAAACCCGATACAGTTGGGTGCAAGTATAGGTATTACATTTTTCCCGGGCGACGGTAAGGATTTGCCCACACTGTTGCGCAACGCAGAACTTGCCCTGAGCCGTGCAAAGGCAACGGGCGGGAATCGCTGCACCTTTTTCAATCTGGGCATGGCAGAGGCAGCCGAACAGCGCCGCGCAATGGAAATGGACATGCATCAGGCACTGCGCCGGAACGAGTTCCGGCTGTTCTATCAGCCGATTGTGGATGTGGTCGGAAACCGCGTGATAGGTGCTGAAGCACTGATCCGCTGGCATCATCCGGTAAACGGTCTGGTGCCTCCCGATACCTTTATTCCTTTGGCAGAGGAAACGGGGTTTGTTGTTGATATCGGCTACTGGGTACTCGAGTCCGCATGCAAACAGTTGGCAGAGTGGCAGGCGGAAGGCAAGGACTACTACCTGTCGATCAATATTTCAGGCCGGCAGATACCGGATGGCGTTTCACCGGCAAGATTGATGGAGGCGGTTCAGCGCCATGGCATAGATCCTTCACGTCTGGTGCTGGAGATTACCGAGGGCGTGCTGCTGACTGACGTGAGCCAGGCATTGAACTGGCTGAATGCAGTGCGCGAGCAGGGATTCCGCATTTATCTGGACGATTTCGGTACAGGTTTCTCATCACTTTCCTACCTCAAGCGCTTCCCGGTTAACACGGTAAAAATTGACAAGTCATTTGTGCGCGACATGGGTAGCAATTCCAGTGATTTGGCGCTTGTCGGGGCCATCATTGCGATGGCGCGCAGCCTGGGGCTGGAAGTGGTCGCCGAAGGGGTGGAGAACCTGTCACAGCTCAAATTGCTGCGCCAGATGCACTGCCGCAGTATTCAGGGATATTACTTTTCCCGGCCTGTGCCTGCGGATGAGTTTGCTGAAATATCTGCACGTATTCAGACCTTGCTGGGCACAATCGAAGCCGCTGGCGACATGGAAACGGTGCGCGGGCGAGTGTAAGTTGGCCCTTTGGAAAACCTGCCTGCTAACCCTGGGCTGCTAACTGGCTTTTTTGAAAGGTAGAACAATAAAAACTTGCAGAGCTCGGGATATGCTAGAATGCGCGCCCTTTGATTTAAGCTAGGTATCAGAACATGTCGCGCGCCCTCCGTAATATTGCCATCATCGCCCACGTTGACCACGGTAAAACTACCATGGTGGACAAGCTGCTTGCCCAAACGCAAACCTTTGCTGCACACCAGCAGGTTGCCGAGCGCTTCATGGACAGCAATGATCTGGAAAAAGAGCGCGGCATTACCATTCTGGCAAAGAACTGCTCGGTAGCCTACGAAGGCGTGCAGATCAACATCGTGGACACACCGGGACACGCCGACTTCGGCGGTGAGGTGGAGCGTGTGCTATCCATGGTAGACGGCGTGCTGCTGCTGGTGGATGCGGTTGAAGGCCCGATGCCGCAAACCCGCTTTGTGACCAAGAAAGCCCTAGCTTTGGGTCTGCGTCCCATCGTTGTGATCAACAAGGTGGATCGTCCGGGTGCGCGTCCTGACTGGGTGGTAGACCAGACTTTCGACTTGTTCGACAAGCTGGGGGCGACTGATGAACAGATGGACTTCCCGGTTGTCTACGCATCCGCTCTGAATGGCTATGCCACGACAGATTTGTCCAAGCCCAGTACCGACATGCGTCCGCTGTTTGATACCGTGCTGAAGCATGTGAAAGCGCCTGAAGGCGACAGTAGCGCGCCATTGCAATTCCAGATTTCTGCCCTGGATTACTCCAGCTTTGTTGGCCGTATTGGCGTGGGCCGTGTCACTCGCGGCACCATCAAGCCAGGCCAGGAAGTAATGGTATTGAATGGCGACAAACCGCCCAAAAAAGGCCGCATTAACCAGGTGCTGGGTTTCCGTGGTGTTGAGCGCGTATTGATGGACGAGGCATCTGTAGGCGACATTATTCTGATTAACGGTATTGAGGAAATCGGTATTGGTGTCACCATTGCCGATGTGAACAAGCCGGAAGCTTTGCCTATGCCCAAGGTCGATGAACCCACCCTGTCGATGAACTTTCAGGTGAATACATCGCCCTTGGTTGGTCAGGAAGGTAAGCTTATTACCAGCCGCCAGATTCGTGATCGCTTGACTAAAGAGTTACTGGTTAACGTTGCACTGCGCGTTGAAGATACTGAAGATGCGGATTCATTGCTGGTATCGGGCCGTGGCGAATTGCACCTGACCATTCTGCTGGAAAATATGCGTCGAGAAGGTTTTGAACTGGCTGTTTCCAAGCCGCGCGTGGTCTACCGTATGGTGAATGGCGAGAAGCAAGAGCCTTATGAAATGCTGACCGTTGATGTTGAAGAAGGCCATCAGGGTGCGGTAATGGAAGAGCTGGGCCGTCGACGCGGCGATTTGCAGGATATGCAGCCGGATGGTAAAGGTCGTGTACGTCTGGAATACCGTATTCCAGCACGCGCGCTGATCGGCTTTCAGGGCGAATTCCTGACCATGACACGCGGTACCGGCTTGATGTCACACGTATTTGACGAGTACGGCCCGGTTAAGGCTGATATGCCAGGCCGCCATAACGGCGTGCTGATTTCTCAGGATTCAGGTGAGGCCGTAGCCTACGCCTTGTGGAAACTGGAAGACCGTGGTCGTATGATCGTTGGCCCTGGCGATAAAGTCTACGAAGGTATGATTATTGGTATCCACAGCCGTGACAATGATCTGGTTGTTAACCCTATCAAGGGCAAGCAACTGACCAATATACGTTCATCGGGTACTGACGAAGCCGTGCGTCTAACTCCGCCGATCAAACTGACCCTCGAAGGTGCGGTTGAGTTTATCGATGATGATGAATTGGTAGAAATTACACCGCTGTCTATTCGCGTACGCAAGCGTTTCCTCACGGAAAACGAGCGCAAACGCGCAGGCCGTTCCTGATCGTTCGGTAGTGAAGTAAAAAGGGGCGCGCAAGCGCCCTTTTTTTATAGTGTACCCAGCACGGGCGCACTTACTAAAAGGAGTCCAGTCATTGCTTTTACAGCCCATCCACCACCATCACCCATTCCCCTTTTTCTTTGTGAATGCTGCATTCTCTGAAGAACAGTGCGTTGCGCTTGCGCAGCTATTTTCACAAGACATTGATTGGCAGCATCGGGATGGTGCGTTTTACCGCTGTTCAATTTGCGACGTAACCGAAATTATTCCAGCAGCGTTTCAGCGCGAGATACTTGCCAGAATGCGTGAGATTACCGGATTGCCCCTCGTCAATCGTATGCTGGTCACGGCTCAACGCATGCAGCCCGGACAAGTCATTGGTATACACAGCGACCGGCCGTTTCTGGGCTATGAAATTGCGCGACTGGTCGTGCAGCTCAATAAAAATTGGCAAGCTGAACATGGCGGTGTTCTGGAATTGTTCTCTTCGCCAGAAAGCGAGGCCGTACTCGGTGTTAATCCGGAATACAACAAGGCCGTTGGCTTCCTGCTGCACGCGGATTCCTATCATGCCGTTACCGAAGTTACCCAGCCACGCCAAACCGTGGTCTTCAATTTCTGGCACATGGCGAACACCCCCGAGCTGGAGGCGCACGTTCTAGCCTTGTTTGCCAATCTGCATTTCTCGGAATTTCCGGCAGAACTCAATCCTGTTGCCTCGGCGGCAGAATCGAGTTTGTCCGAAGAAGTGACATTGCTTGCCGGCACTGCAGCGATTGCACTGCATCGCTGGGGCTATGACACGGCAACCGTTGTGACCGGATACCAGTACAGTGCCGGACTTTCCACCTGCGATACTGGCGATGCAGAAACCTATGCAGCCGTGCTACTGGCGGACTGGGTGGCGTACCTGTATCGGGACTCATTTGATCTGGTGCGCTGGAATAGCTTGCAAAGCGCACTTGCCGGAATAGAAATGTTTCCGCGCCTGATGCCCACATGGCAGCTTTGCCTGCCGGAATGGAAAGAATTGCTTCAGCCCTGATGAGCAAGCCAGCAACTGGACTTCAGCCGCTGCAGTAGACTGGGCGTCACTTGGTTTATACTTCAAACGTTATTTCTTGAAAAATTCATGATGCTAGAAACCCTGCTCATTATTACCATACTGACCTTATTACTTGCCATCGTGCTGCTGGTGATGCAGCGCCAATTACCCGCTCACTCAGCCAAAGTGCTGGAGCAGCAGCATCGCGCCATGCTCTCCGATCTCAACGACGGCCTGAACAAGCAGGGTGATCGCCTGGTTGCCAACCAGACCGACCAATCCGAACGCCTGCGACAGGCAGTGGCTGAAGAGTTGCGCGCCACACGCGATGCGGTGCATGCGCTGCAAGCCAGGCAGGATGGTCTGCGTAACGAGATATTGACACAGACCCTGGCCAAGCTGGCCGAGCAGGGCAGGGCCGACCAGGAGCTGATCCAGCTTTCTTTCCGCAATGCCACGCAGCATCTGTCCGGCACGGTAGAAGCGCTGGCCAAATCCGTAGACGGCCGCCTGGAGCAAATCAGCGGCAAGGTCAGCGAGCGCCTGGATGAAGGCTTCAAGAAAACCAATGAGACTTTTGTCAGCGTGATGACCCGTCTGGCCACCATAGACGAGGCGCAGAAAAAGATCGACGGTTTGACTACCAACATGGTGAGCCTGCAGGAACTGCTGGGCGACAAGCGCTCGCGTGGTGCCTTTGGCGAGGTGCAACTGGAAGGCCTGGTGCGCAACATTCTGCCGCCGCAGGCCTACGAGATGCAGTACACCCTGCCCAACGGCAGCCGTGCCGACTGCGTGCTCAAGCTGCCGGAGCCGACAGGCATGGTAGCGGTCGATTCCAAATTCCCGCTGGAAAACTATCACCGCATGTTCGACGGCAGCGAGATCGAGCGCGGTCTGGCGGCGCGCCAGTTCAAGGCGGACATCAAGAAGCACGTGGACGACATCAGCAGCAAATACATCATCCCCGAAGTCACCTCGGATGGCGCGGTAATGTTCGTTCCCGCCGAAGCGGTGTTTGCCGAGATTCACGCGCATCATCCCGAGGTGGTCGACTATGCCATGCAGAAGCGGGTGTGGGTGGTGTCGCCCACCACGCTGATGGCGGTGCTGAACACCGCACGTGCCGTGCTGAAAGACGTGGAAACGCGCAAGCAGGTGCACATCATCAAGGACGAGCTGGGCAAGCTGGGCAAGGAATTTGGCCGCTT
Source organism: Gallionellaceae bacterium (assembly GCA_041488395.1). Taxonomy (GTDB): domain Bacteria; phylum Pseudomonadota; class Gammaproteobacteria; order Burkholderiales; family Gallionellaceae; genus 39-52-133. The sequence continues at coordinate 3,330 of JBGPPE010000035.1, read as the reverse complement.
CGACGAGCGCATGAAAAAGCTGGCGGATCACATCCGCCAGGCGCATGAAGATGCCCAGGATGTGCGCACCACCAGCCAGAAAATCTCCAAGCGTTTTATCAGCATCGAACGGGTAGATCTCGAACATTTGCCGGTATTGCCCGCGGACGACAAGGAGTAGCCGGCCAGCATCACCAGGTGCGCAGGTGTGGCAGGAGCGGGCGGATTATTTCGCCCTTTTTGTTGTCCGCCTGAAAGGTTGTTATGATGTACATCCACGTTCCCTTCATGCTGAAAATCACATGAAACTCGCGATTGCTCAAATTAATTGCATGCTCGGAGATCTGGCCGGAAATGCCGCCAGAATTCTTGAAAATGCTGCGCGCGCCAAACAGCAGGGCGCCACTTTGTTACTGACGCCTGAACTGAGCCTGTGCGGTTACCCACCCGAAGATTTGCTGTTGCGCGAGGGCTTTTATCAGGCGTGCGAAGCGGCCTTGCTGGAACTGGCCAGCCAGGTGCAGGGCATTGCCGTGGTGGTGGGCCATCCGCATGAGGCTGACGGGGAGCGCTATAACGCCGCCTCGGTATTGCAGGATGGCAAGATCATTGCGACCTACCACAAACATGAGTTGCCTAATTACAGCGTGTTCGATGAAGAGCGTTACTTCACCCGCGGCCTGACCCCGTGCGTGTTTGAACTGGACGGCATCAGGTTCGCACTGAATATCTGTGCCGACATCTGGCAGGAACATGCCGCCCAGCATGCACGCGACGCAGGCGCGCAGATTCTGCTGGTGCTGAATGCATCGCCCTACCATATCGACAAGCAGCAGTCGCGCTACGAGGCCATTCGTGACCGCATCGGTGAAACCGAGCTGGCTGTGGTGTATGCCAATCTGGTGGGGGGGCAGGATGAACTGGTCTTTGATGGCGCTTCCTTTGCCATGTCGGCTGATGGCCATCTGACCCATCAGCTGGTGTCGTTTGAAGAGTCGCTGGCATTGCTGGAGATTGAGGACGGCAAACTGCTGGCCGGCGAACGGGTGCCGGCGCTCAAACGTGAAGACAGCATCTATCGTGCCCTGTGCCTGGGGGTGCGTGACTACATAGTCAAGAACCGTTTTCCCGGGGTGTTGCTGGGCCTGTCCGGGGGGATCGATTCTGCTTTGACCCTGGCGATTGCCGTGGATGCACTGGGCGCTGACAAGGTGCGCGCGGTGATGATGCCATCGCCGTACACTGCCCAGATCAGCCTGGACGATGCGCGCGAAATGGCCGCTATTGTCGGCGTGCGCTACGATGAGCTGGATATACAGCCGACCTTCGCTGCCTTGCTGGATACGCTGAATCCCTTGTTCCACGGCTTGCCGGCCGATACCACCGAAGAAAACCTGCAGGCGCGCATCCGCGGCAACTTGCTGATGGCCATCTCCAACAAGACCGGTGTGCTGGTGCTGACCACCGGCAATAAATCGGAGATGACCGTGGGTTACTGCACCCTGTATGGCGACATGGCCGGCGGCTTTGCCGTGCTCAAGGATGTCAGCAAGACCTGGGTGTATCGGTTGTCAAACTACCGCAACACCCTGGGAAGGGTAATTCCGGAACGCATCATCACGCGTCCGCCCAGTGCCGAATTGAAGCCCGACCAGACCGACCAGGACAGCTTGCCGCCGTATGATGTGCTCGATGCCATCATGGCCAGCTATGTAGAGAGGAACCTTTCCATCGCCGAGATCATCGGCCATGGCCATGCCGAGGCGGATGTGCGGCGCGTGGTCAGGCTGATCCAGATCAACGAATACAAGCGCCGCCAGTCACCGGTTGGCGTGCGCATTACCGATCGCGGACTCGGCAAGGACTGGCGCTACCCGATTACCGTGCGTTATCAGGATGATTTCTAGGGCCATCAAGTGAGGAATTCGCAGCTACCTTCGCGCAGAATGCCGGGCCGTTTCTACCGCCTGATTGAAGGCCATTTAGGCCTGCCGTGGGAAGTGCTGTGCCGGCTGACGGCGCTGCTGAGATGGCCGGTGCGCCAGGTGATGCTCAAGCAGCTGTATTTTACCGGCACGGAATCGATAGGCACGATAGGTGTGGTGGGGTTTGTTGTCGGGCTGATCGTCATCACCGAGATCAATAATCTGGTTGGCCGAAATGAACTGTTGACGATACAGATCATGATCTGGACCATCGTGCGCGAGCTGGGACCGCTGCTTTCCGCCATTGTGATTATCGGCCGCAGCAGCTCGGCTTTTGCCAGTGAGCTGTCGACCATGCAGGTTAACGGTGAAATCCGCAGCCTGCGCTGCATGGGGATTTCCCCCGTTTCCTATCTGGTGCTGCCGCGTGTGCTGGCGATGACTCTGGCCAGCATTGCGCTGACCTTCTATTTCCAGGTGGTGGCAATCAGCACCGGCTGGGTGGTTACGTCGATGCGCATGGACATTGCCTTGAGCAGTCAGGTTTTCAATTTTTTCGAGATCATCGATTTTCGCGAAATCGCGTCTTCGCTGATAAAGAGTGCGGTGTTTGGTATGCTGGTATCAGTGGTTTCTTGCTACCATGGTTTGCGCAAGAAATCGGCCATGACCGAGGTGCCACAGGCTGTGTCCCAGGCCGTCATCCGCAGCCTGCTGGCCGTGTTTGTCGGCGATGGCATCATAACGGTACTGGTGTTCTAGATGACGGCGTTGCTGCAGTTCAATAATGTGGCAAGCGACAAAGTCGGAGCACTGTCATTCGGCGTGGCCGCGGGAGAAACCCGGCTGTTGCAGCTTGCCTCGCAGGAGGCCAGACTCGCGCTGATCGATATGGCAGTGGGAGAGCTGCCCCCTGCCAGCGGTAAGATATTGTTGCAAGGGCGGCCGCTGGACGAGATCAAGCCCGGCAGCATCGGCTGGATACCGGCTGCCGGCGGGCTGATCAGCAACCTGAAGACGTGGGAGAATGTCACCTTGCCGCTGTGGTACCACGGCAGGCGCCAGACTGCTGCTACCGAAGAAAATGTTGCACGCTGCCTGGCTGAGCTGGGACTGGAGCAGCAGGAATGGGAGAAATTCATGTCCAGCCCTACCGCGCGTCTGAAGTTGTGGGAGCGCAAACTGGCCGGTCTGCTGCGCGGGCTGATACTGGCACCGCAGATCATGGTGGTGGACGCAGGCTTGTTTGATGATGTGGAAGCGGCCAGGTCTGCAGCCTGGATCGCCGCCCTGGAAAAATTTGCAGGCGCGGCTGAAGAGCGCGCGGTGCTGGCCGTGGCTGATACCGCCACCTTGTTGCCATGGAAAACAATAGAGTGAGCCAAATATGAAGTTGCTGGCTGATAAAGACGAACGGTTCAGGGGG
>JBGPPE010000034.1:0-22945 GCA_041488395.1 Gallionellaceae bacterium | reverse complement strand
GGCCAAGATGCAGCTGGGTTTTCAGCGTATCCAGCGGCGTCGCCATGGTGACGGCATCCAGCGTGGCAGAGCTAGGCAACTGGCCGGCGAAGATATAGTGCAACTGCTGCGCGAAGGACAGTTCAAGCTGGCCCAGACCGTGCGGCGAGACCCAGTGCGTCATCTGCACCGGAAAGGAAATGATCAGTACCGCGTAGCCCACCATGGCCGGATTGAACGGGTTGCTGCCGAGGCCGCCATACAGGTGCTTGGACACGCTGATGGCAAACATGGTGCCCACTACCACCAGCCACCACGGCGCCAGCGGCGGGATGGACAGCGCCAGCAGCCAGGCGGTGAGCAGTGCGCTGTTATCGCTCAGGAAGGGCGCAAGCGGGCGCTTGCGCAACTTGAGCATGACGGCCTCGGTGGCCAGCGCGGTAAGGCTGGCCAGGCTGATGGAAATCAGTATCGCCGGGCCGTAAAACCACACATAGATGGCGATGCCAGGCAGCAGTGCCAGCAGGACCTTGAACATGATCTCGCGCACACTGCTGGCTTGGGTAATAAAGGGTGAGAACATGCTTACTCCTTGGGCAACTCGGCGTCGGGGCGGGACATTTCGCGCAATTTGGCGCGGCGCGCTTCGATCTCGGCAATGTCCGCTTGTTGCTGCGGGCTCAGCACTTCGGTGTTTTTGGCTTTGACCGAAGCCGCCTGTTCCCGGGCGCGGGCGATGGCCGCGTTGATCAGGTCCTGTGCTGCGCTATTGGGTGTCGCGGTATCGGCTGTGGTGGCAGCTTGCGCGGGTGTTGCTGTTGCGGTGGTGGCCGCTGCGACGGGCGCAGCTGCTTTGGCGGCGAGTGCTGCCTTTTCCTTTTGCGCCAGTTTGTCGGCCTTTTCCTGCTTGTCGCGCTCAATGCGCAGCTGGCGATATTCGTGCCGTTCACGCGCCAGGTTGGCCGCATCTTTCTCGCGCTCGTTGGCCCAGATTTCGCTTTTGGCAAAGCGGTAATACTGCGCCAGCGGGATATGGCTGGGGCAGACATAGCTGCAGGCACCGCACTCGATACAGTCAAACAGGTGGTATTCCTGCGCCTTGCCGAAATTCTTCGATTGGGCAAACCAGTACAGTTCCTGCGGCTGCAGATCGGCGGGGCAAACCTCGGCACAGCGCGTGCAGCGTATGCACGGCAAAGGCTGTGGCAGCGGCGGGAACAGCGCGGGAGAGGATGCGATGATGCAGTTGGTGGCCTTGGTCACGGTGACCTGGTCGGAGGGCAGGGGAACCCCCATCATCGGCCCGCCCATGATGTGGCCGTTGGTGTCAGGTTTTGCTCCGGCCAGTGCGACCAGTTCATTGACCGGCATGCCGATCAGTACTTCGAAATTCTGCGGATGCTGCACATTGCCGGTAACGGTGACGATGCGCGAGATCAGCGGCTCACCATGGGCAATTGCGCGATAGGTGCTGTAGGCAGTGGCCACGTTAAAGCACTGCACGCCCAGGTCGGTTGATCGCACGCCGGCTGCCACCTCGATGCCGGTGAGCACACGGATCAGCTGCTTGGCGCCGCCGCCGGGATAGATGGTGGGCACGGCCACCACCTCCATGTGATCAGCCTGGTTGGCAGCAACGGCAGCGCGCATCGCTGCAATCGCTGCGGGCTTGTTGTCTTCGATGCCGATCAATACCTCGTCGGCATCCAGCATGTAACTCATCATCATGGCGCCGCGCACGATTTCGTCGGCACGCTCGCGCATCAGCATGTCATCGCAGGTGATGTAGGGTTCGCACTCCGCGCCGTTGATGACCAGCGTGGTGAGCTTGTGCTTGCCGGGACGCAGCTTGATGTCGCTGGGGAAAACGGCACCGCCCAGGCCAACCACGCCGGAAAGGCGCAGCCGCTGGCGCAGGTCGGCGGGGCTGGCGCTGCGATAATTCAGGCCTTCATGCTTGATCCATTCGTCCTTGCCGTCGGGGATGAGCGTGACACACAAATCCGGCAGGCCAGAGGGGTGGGCCACCAGCTGCATGTCGATGGCGGTGACGGTACCCGAAGTGGGGGCATGCACCGAGCTGGATACGCTGCCTTCCGGCATGCCGAAAATCTGCCCCTTGAGTACGCGCTCACCCACCTGCACCGACGGTTTCGCGCTGTTGCCCACATGCTGGTGCAGCGGCACCACCAGCTTTGACGGCAATCCGGCTTGCGCAATGGGAGTCTGTATCGACTGCGATTTGTGGGTGGGCGGGTGTACACCGCCATGGAAGTGATAGAGCGTTCTCATCGGATCGCCTGAGTGCGGGCTGTTGTCTGGGCCGGGTTGCCGGCTGGCTGTAGCGGGAACACCGGGTACTGCCATTTCCAGGTGCTGATCTTTTCCTGGATGACCACCATGCTGATGCAATCGACCGGGCAGGGCGCCACGCATAGCTCACAACCGGTGCATTCCGTGACAATAATAGTGTGCATCTGTTTCGCCGCTCCCGCGATCGCATCCACCGGACAAGCCTGCAGGCACAAGGTGCAGCCGATGCAGATGTTTTCATCGATAAAGGCGACGGATTTGGGTTTGGGCGCAGCCGTATCGGTGCCGAAGGGTTTGAATTCCACGCCCAGCAACTCGGCCAGTTTGCGTATACCGTCTTCTCCGCCCGGCGGGCAGCGATTGATGTCGGCTTCTCCGGCCGCGATCGCCGTGGCATAGGGTTTGCACCCGGGGTAGCCGCATTGGCCGCATTGCGTCTGCGGCAGCACGGCGTCGATCTTGTCCACCAGCGGGTTGCCCTCGACCTTGAACTTGATCGCGGAGAAGCCCAGCACCGCGCCCAACAGCAGGGCAAGCGCAGACATAACGAGGAGGGCGGTCAGCATGATGTGGCTTATTTCAGAGGGTGGAGTTGCACAGGCATTATTTGACCAGCCCAGAGAATCCCATAAAGGCCAGGCTCATCAAGCCGCCGGTAATCATGGCGATGGCCGAGCCCTTGAAGATGCCCGGCACATCGGCGCCTTCCAGGCGTTCGCGAATGCCGGCAAACAGCACCAGCACCAGCGAGAAACCCACTGCGCCGCCGAAGCCGAAAAACAGCGATTCCATGAAGTTGTGCTTGGCCTGCACGTTGAGCAGAGGAATGCCCAGCACCGCGCAGTTGGTGGTAATCAGGGGCAGGTATATACCCAGCACCTGATGCAGCACGGGGCTGGTCTTCTGGATGACCATTTCGGTGAATTGCACGATACCCGCGATAACCACGATGAACGACAGTGTGGTGAGATAGGCCAGATCCGGACCAAGCAGATACTGGCTGATCAGGTAACTGGTGCCGGAACCGAGCGTCAGTACAAAGGTGGTTGCCGCTCCCATGCTGATGGCTGCTTCCAGTTTTTTGGAAACCCCCATGAACGGACACAGTCCGAGAATTTTGACCATCACGATGTTGTTTACAAACACCGTGCTGATCAGGATAAGCAGGTAGCTGGTCATGATTTGGCACTACGCTTGAAAGTCGGGCATTATCCCCCGTTTTCAGCAGCGCTTCAACCATGCTGGTCTTGCTGCTGAGTGCGTAGGCTGTGTGGAGCTGGTCAGCGATATTCCGGCGCTGTCAAATCGGTTACAGTCGCGCTAATCGGCAATGGCACAGAGGCGAAGCAAATGAAAAAGTTAATTGACGGGCTGGCTGTGGTGGCAGTAAGCGCCTGGGCTGGCGGCATGTGGGCGATCGGCTATCTGGCCGTGCCGCTGTTATTTCTCTCTTTGCCTGACAGGATGTTGGCAGGGTTGCTGGCTGGACAGATGTTTGCCGGCATGGCCTACGCCGGGCTGGTGTGCGGACTCTATTTGCTGGGATACGGATACTGGCGGTCCGGTAAGCAAATATTTGTGCAAAAAATTTACTGGCTGGTGATAGCCATGTTGTTGCTGGTCCTGTTGGGGCAATTTGGACTGCAACCCCTGATGGCCGAGCTCAAAACACAGGCGTTGCCGCTGGATGTGATGCACAGCGGATTAGCCGGGCGCTTCAGGATGCTGCATGGTGTGGCGAGCATTTTGTATCTGGTGCAAAGCGTGTTGGCGCTGATTCTTGTGCTTGGTTTTTCGGCTCCGGCAAGGTCGCTTCCTGCAGCCTGAATGGGGAATATGCACGAGGCATAGGGATTGCCTTATTGCACACATGGGGTGTGACGGGTTAGTCTGCGCGGTGAATTGTTACTGCCTGCGCATCGCGCAATGCCGGAACGACCAGCGGCCAGCTGGCTGCGATGAGGCTGGTAATGCTTTATTATCTTGTATCAACAGGAGAGAGTGATGAAGTTACGCACTATATTTGTAGCGCTGGGACTGGTTGCCATGTTGTCTGCCTGCGCCCCCAGCATACGCGGCACTATACGTCTGGTAGATTCCAATAACCGGCCCATTCCCGCTGCTGTTGCCACCCCCGAGGGGGCGGTGGTCAATATGATCAACACCTCGGCCGCGGTGGAGCAGGCATCCCATTCCGTTTCGGTGATGGCTGATGGCAAATTTGAATCCGCCAAGGATGTCATCAAGCCGGGTAAATACAAGGTAGAGATTACCCATATTGGCTATCAGACAGAAACCAGGTCGGTAGAAGTGGGCACATTCTCCAGTCCGACACTGGAGGTTGATCTCAGGCGCATCCAGGAAGGCAAGCGCAAATCCATCCGGGGTTCGCGTTCGGATGAAGACAAGATCATCAATCCGGGTGAGGTCAACATTCAACCTCCCACCATGTAAGCAGCCTGATTGGGCAGTAGCCAGAGCGAAAATTGTATTTTGCCGATAGCATCGGCTTGCCGTATTCAAACGCCAGAAATTTTACGAATTGTCGAGGGAAATATGCAGACACTTGCAATCCGGTTGTTTACCACATTGTCACTATCGCTGCTCCTGTTTGCCTGCGGAGACCAGGGGCCGCGCATGGATCTGGAGATCAATGCCACCATGAATGGCAAGCTGGTGCCGCATGCCAAGGTCATTGTGGATGGCAAGCCGGCGGGTGAGACCGGTGACGATGGCCAATTTACCGCGACCATGAATCGTTTGCCCGGAAAGCAGATGGTTGTCGAGGTGACTGCGGACATGCCTGGTATAGAAGTGCAGCCCTGGAAAAACGAATTTACGGTGAAGCTCCCCAACCAGGGTGAAGTGCTGAAATATGTATTCGATGTTGACCTGAAGGCAACGCCCTATATGGCCTTTGCGGTTAAGGAAAAAGGTGTGCCTCTCTCTGGTGTGGTGGTCAAGGCTGCCGGCACTGAGGTCGGCAAGACCGATGACAAGGGCGAGTTCTACTATAAATTCAATACCGCCTCGAAAAAACCGGTCAGCTTTGATGTATCCAAGAACGGTTACTCCGATTGGCACAAGTCCGCTCCGCTGGAGATCGGGAAAAGGTTTGACATTGAGCTGTTCAAGCGCGTCTCTGTCAGCATTGAGGCGATGAAGGACGAGTACGGGCAAGGTGTCGGTGTGGCCGGCATTTCCGTGTCCGTGGATGGCAAGCGTGTGGGGAAAACCAATGAAAGCGGCGTCGTCACCTACAGCTATGAAGGTGAGCCCGGCAAAAAGGCGCGCGTCACTTACAACGCGCCTGGTTATCTGCCCGCCGAATGGAGTGTCAGTGTGCCGCTGGATGGCGATACACCGATACGGCATTATTTTTACCCGGTGACCCCCAAGCCCATCAAGGTGGCCATGTATCACTTCGTGGGCAACACGCCGGGCGCCGATCTGCGGGATATCCTGGTGCAGACACAGGCAGCGATCCGTACCCAGCTGTTCAAGCATAACGTGTTCAAGGCCGTACCGGCGGAAACGCTGGAAAGCGAAATCAAAAATGCCAAGCTGAGCATGGCGAAAATGACCACTAAAGGCTGGCAAGGCACCAGGCTGCAGCAGATGGTGGACATGATCGTGGTGGGCAGCGTGGCACAGGATGAGAGAGGCTATTACATTGAGGCCAAATTTCACTCTGCCAGTGGCAAGCTGATCTTCAGCCAGCTGATCCGTGCCAGCAGTAGCAGTGACATCAACAGCGCGGCCAAAGAAATTGCCGAGAACGTGATTGAGCGTTTCCCGTTTGAGGGCACCGTGATTTCCCTGAAGGACGAGCACTACGAAATCAACCTGGGCGAGGCCTATGCCATTTCCAGGGGGACGGAATTCGCGGTGATCTCCTCTGCAGGCAGGGATGGCGCAAGGCTGGTGGTCAAGCGGGTGGGTGACAAGAGTTCGCAGGCTGAACTGGGTGACACCAAGGTGGGCGAAAAAGTCGTGCTGGGTGACCGTGTGGTGCGCCGTGTGCAGCACGAAGGCGAATCCGGCGGTGGCATCTTTGGCGGTACCAGCAGCAGGGAGTTTGTCACCTTGCTGGTCAAGGGCGGCACCGGCAAGGATGCCGCTCCGCTTGCCGGCGTGAATGTTTATCTGAACAACGACTGGGTGGGCACAACCGGTTCAAACGGACGCGCAGAGGTCGCCATTCGTACCGGCAAGAACTACAACCTGCTGCTGTATCGCCATGGCTATCAGCAGGTGGTCGAGAAAATCCGGGTAGAGAAGAGCAACAGCAGCAAAGAGTACGTGATGGCCGCGAATACTGCCCTGTTCAAAGTAGAGTCCACGCCATCCAATGCAAAAATCTTCGTGGATGGCGAGGATTTCGGGCGTACGCCGTTGGCCGGGAAACCGGTTGGGCTGGGATTCCATACCGTGCGCCTGAGTGTGGGAGAGAATTACCGCGATTGGGAGGAAGTTGTCGAGTTTGACAAGAAAATCGAAGATCGCACGGGCAACAGCAAGATCGTTCTGTACAAGGACTACGTCAAGCTGGGCGAGGCAGCCGAAGCCAAGGGCGACATTGATGGCGCGATCGCCGCCTATGCCGCCACGGTCAAGGGACACCCCGATTATTCCATTGCGCATCACCGTCTGGCACAGCTTTATCTGGACGAGAAGGATGATTATGACGGCGCGATCAGGGAATTCGAGAATGTCCTGTCCCTGCCCGAGAATGAGCAGCTGATCTACAAGCAGTTTGCGATTGCCTACACCAACCTTGGTCACGCCTACTATGACAAGGGCAACGAGACCATGAACAGCGATCGCAACAGTGCCGCGCAGTATTACGCCAAGGCAGTGCAGGACCTGAAGGTGGGCAAGGAAAACATGCGCTTCTTCCCGACCGATGAGTACGACGAGGCCGTGCATGACACCTACTTCTACCTGGCCTTGTCCTACCAGAAACTGTACATGATCACCAAGCGTGCGAACCTGCTGAGCGATGCCAACCTGGCCTGGCGTGACTATTTCGATTTCTTCCCGAATAGCCTGGAAGGTAATGCGGTATTTGAGAAGCACCGTGAAACTGCCAGGAAATTCTGGGACCAGGTCAAAGACAAGTAATGATGCCGGGGCTGAATTGAGTAAATATTGCCATTCCATTTGCTTTGCCGGATTGGCGCTGCTCTGTACCGCTGCGGTATGGGCGGCCGATCTGGAGGTGGGTGTGCCGCTGGCAGGGCATGAGTCCGAGGCCCGTGCGGGTGGTGATGTTGCGGCCGCTCATGTGGAGGTGCTGGAGCCGGAATTTGTGCGTGCGCTAACTGCGGTGGAGTCGGGGCGCAACGATTCCAATCCGGTATGGTCGCCATCCGGCAGCCTGATTGCATTTGAACGCAGCCGCGGCGACAAGAGAGAAATCGTGGTTACCAGGACGGATGGAACACAGATCCAGAAAATTTATTTCCAGCTCTCGGCTGCGGATGCAGACGCAAAGAATGGCAAAGAGAAGCAATTTTTCATGCCCGGTTTTGGCGAGGAAGCCAGCTACAACTCCGGCGTGAGCTGGGCCAGGCAGGGCACGCGGGTGGCTTTTATGAGCAACGGCGGCGAGGGCAATTACGATATTTACAGCCAGGAGCTGGGCGGCAGCGTGCAGCGCCTGACCGATAACAAGGAAAAAGACGGGCTGGCACAGTGGTCACCGGTTGCCGATCAACTGGTGTTCGTGTCGGGCCGCAGCGGCAAGGGCGATGCCTATTTGCTGGACCCGGCCACACGCGGCGTGGCGCAGTTGACGCATGGCGACCAACCTTATCTGTATCCGCGCTGGTCGCCTGACGGGAAGAAAATCGCCATGATTTACGGCAGTACCGAGAATCATGAAGTGTATGTGATGGATGACCCCAAAAAACCCGCAGAAACATTGCGCGCATTGACGCGCTGGCAGTATGACGACCTGCGTCCGACCTGGTCGCCGGATGGCAGGAAGATCGCTTTCTATACGAATTACAACGCGGCCGGTGACCAGAAGGTGTGGTCGCTGGCCGTGGTTGCGGCAGACGGCAGCGATGGCGTAAGCGCAGAGGCACTGGCAAAAAACATCGTGGCCACGGATGTGGTGCCGGACGTAGAGCAGGGGCCGGCATGGCTGGCTGATGGCACTGCCCTGGTTTACGTGAAGGACGAAAAACAGGAATACAACCCGATCTACATGGTGGAGCTGGCAAACAGGAAGAGCGTGCAGCTGAGAACCGGCACCAAAATGAACCACGATATTTCCTGCGGACCGAATGGCCTGATCGCTTTTCGTGCCCAGCAGGAACAGTGGGACCAGATTTTCATTGCAAAACTGAAGAGTAAATAACAGCAAAAAATGATGCGTTCTATTCATGACATAAGCAGAGTTGTCTTGCTGGCGCTGCTGATCGCCACGCCGGTATTTTCTGCGGCCGCAGAAGATGTCACTGCGCGCGCCATGAAACTTTATGAAAAGCATGGCTATGAGGATGCGGCGCGACTGCTGCGTCCGCAGCTGGCAGCGCTGGATAGCGCCAGCCTGCCGGCTGCGCGTCTCACTCTGGGGATGATTTATTTGCGCAGTGCAGAGCTGTACCAGGAACTGCAGCGTACGGCACTGGTTATCGAGCAGGATTATCTGGGCAAGCTCGGCTCCCAAAAAGGCGCGGGTGCCAGCCGTTATGCGGACTTCTTTCTGGGGCAGCTGCAGCTGGAAGGCGGCAGAGATGCACAGGCAGAAAAATACCTGCAGCATTTCATCGCGCGCGCGCGCGTGGCGCCTTTCAAAAGCGACGCCAGCATCGGGCTGGGCATAGCTTACTGGCGGCAGAAGCAGACGCAGAAAGCGCAGGCACAATGGAGCCAGATCGCAGCCAGCCAGCCGGAAGATAAAGCTGCGCTGGCTGCCGCTTATGCGGCGGTCGGGGCGCAGGAGCGCAATCCGCTGGCCATGGCGGATGCCGCGCTGGCCGAAGCCAGGAAGCAGGGGGGCGTCCCCACTGCGCGCATGAACAGAAGCCTGCTGCGCGTGTATAGCCAGGGCGATGCGCCGGAAAAGGCGCTGGATCTGCTCGCTGTTTATGATTACAGAAATGCCGCCTATGTGGAGAATCTGGGGCAATCGAAATCCATCAGCTTTTATGAGAGCGGCCTGCTGGGCGATCTGGCGCGCGCCCATCTGCGTGCTGCGCTGATGTATCTGGAGCAGGCCGGCCGCGATGCCAGGCTAGGCAGCACGGCGGCATATTTCCTCGCGGATGCCTATTTGCTGCAGGGCAGCGCAGAGCAAGCGCAACGCCAGGCGGCAACGTTTCTGGCACAGGGGCAGATGCCTGCCCAGTACCGTGACCACGCGCGCGCACGCCAGGCGGCAGCGCAGTACATGACGGGCAAACGCCAGGATGCCGCTGCGACATGGGCGGATATGGTGGAGAAATCTGCCGGCCGCCCGGAAATTCTGGCAGAGGTGATGCTGGCCTGTACCCAGGCCAGGGCGGAATGCAACAAATACGAGCAGCACGCAGTCGCAGTTGCGGATGCGGGCGAAGGAAAAAGATATTTCACCCTGAACGCCGCGCTGGGAAGATATTATCTGTCGCACAGGGATTACGCCAAGGCGGCGCAGTACATGGAAGCCGGGCGCGACAAGGCCAACAAGAACAAGATTGAGGTGAACGATCCGGTGATGTTGACCGGGCTGGCGGAAGCCTATTACCACAACAAGAAATTCTCCGAGAGTCTGGAGATTTATTTTGAAATGAGCAAACAGTACCCCGCCGTGCGCCAGATTCAGGACGCAATGCAGGGCATTTACGCAATGGAACAGAAAAGTGCCGGAGACGTAAAGATTTTCTAGCGGTGTGAAATTTTTTGTATTGAAGCAAGCAGTGCGCTCAGAATTAATTGGGAGAATAGTTATGAAACAAATATCAATCATGGTGGCGTTGGCTTTGAGCCTGCTGGGCTTTGCGGCTGAGGTTGCACACGCTGCGGATATCAGGAAGAGCGCCCACCCGAATGGCGGCACCCTGAATTACGGCGAATACGGTCGCCCCGCTACACTTGACCCCATCACCAGCAACGAGATGATCTCGATGCGTTTGAGCGAGCTGATTTTCAACGGCCTGGTCGGCATCAACGAACGCCAGGAAGTCGTGCCGGAACTGGCGCAGCGCTGGGAAGCATCGCGTGACGGCAGAACTTATACCTTCTTCCTGCGCAAGGATGTGACCTGGCATCCCAAGCCGGGCGAAGAAGCCAAGCCATTCACTGCCAACGACGTGGTGTTTACCTATAACATCATGATGAATCCGAGAACCATCACGCCGCTCAAGGTGCGTTACGAGTTCATCGAGAAGGCTGAGAAACTGGACGACTATACCGTTCAGTTCACACTGAAACGCCCGGTGCTGAATGCGCTGGCCAAGTTCAGCTTCAAGATCATTCCGCGCCACGGTCCGGCCAACCCGCTCTACCTTACCCGTGAAGATCCCTTTGTGCAGCACCCGATCGGGACCGGCCCCTATATGCTGAAGACGGTGACTGCCGATCGCGAAATCGTGCTGGTTGCCAACGAAAAATATTTCAAGGGTCGTCCGCACATCGACCAGATTACGGCCAAGCCTTTTGCCGACCAGAACATACTGACGCAGGCGCTGACCTTCAACGCAATCGACATGATTGTGCTGGTGAACCCGCGCAGCATTGCCGAAATCCAGGGCGACAAGCGTTTCATCCTGCAGCCCTACAATGCGCTGTCGTATTCATTCTTCGGCTACAACCTGCGCAACCCGCTGCTGGCAGACAAGCGCGTGCGCCAGGCTTTCGGCTATGCGGTTAACCGCCAGGAAATGCTGGATGCCTTCTTCAACGGCCAGGGCACCATTATTTCCGGCCCGTTCGCTCCCGGCAGCTGGGCCTACAACCTGGATGTGCAACCGTTGCCTTTCAGCCCGCAGAAAGCGCAGGAGCTGCTGCGCGAGGCCGGCTTCAAGCAGGGACCGGACGGCATCCTGCAGAAGGATGGCAAGAAACTTGCGCTGACGCTGATGGTGCCGATCGAGAAAGAAAGCGAGGCGGTGAAGCGCGTGGTGCTGGCGTTCCAGAACTACCTTAAAAATGTCGGTGTTTCAGTAAAGGTCGAGTTCAAGGAATGGCAGTCCTGGAAGGAAAACGTGTTTGCGGATCATACCTTCGACATCATCTTTGCCTCATGGGTGTTTGATGACTCGGCCGACATCTCATCGCTGTTCCACTCGGCTGAAATCGGCCCGTGGAAGAACAACTTCGGTGCCTACTCCAATCCTGAAGTGGACGCGCTGATCGTGGAAAGCAAACTCACCCTGGATCACGAAAAGCGCCGCACCATCAACCGCAAGCTGCATGCGCTGCTGGCGGAAGAGGCACCCTACACCTTCCTGTGGACGCTGACCAATTACAGCGCCTATCACAAGAAGCTGCAGCATGTCGCCATCCACCCGTACAAGTTCTTCTCCTATGCCGATGAGTGGTACATCCCCGCGTCGGCACAAAAATAAGCGGCAACTGGCGATGGTGGGCAAGCCTGGCAATGACTTGCGCACCGGACCGGCTGCGGCGTTCAGCGCAGGATTGATCCTGTGAAATTCATCCAGCTGCGTTCCCTGCTCAAGACATTGCTCAAGGAGCTGGGCCTGGCCCTGCTGTTGCTGCTGGGGGTCAGTTTTATCGTTTTCGCCATCCTCTATGCCGCGCCGGGTGACCCGTTCAGTGCGCTGGTGGAAGGGCAGCTGCCCAGTGAAGAAGCGCTGGCGGGCGTGCGCGTTGCGCTGGGCGTGCAGCAAAGCTGGTATGGCCAGTATCTGTCCTGGCTGCACAATGTGCTGAGCGGCAACCTCGGCACTTCGGTGCGCAGCGGCTTGCCGGTGGCCGGCGAGCTGGTCACGGTCAGCCTCAATACCCTGTACCTCACCCTGGGTTCCATGCTGGTCACCCTGTTCGTCGCGGTGCCCATCGCGCTGTATTCTTCCCTGCGCGGTCACGCGGTGCTCATCAGCTGGCCGCTGACCATGCTGGGCTACATCATCTCTGCCTTGCCGGTGTTCTGGCTCGGCTATATCGTGATCTACATTGCGGTGCACGGTTTTGGCTTCTTTCCGCTCTCCTCCTCCGGCGCCAGTGACAGCCAGGGCTGGCTCTACACGCTGGTGCCTGTGCTGGTGCTGGGCCTGGGCAGCGGCACCATCAGCGAGGTGATCCGTTACCTGCGCGAAGAGATGAGCCGCGTGATGGCGGAAGACTACATCCGCACCGCGCGCGCCAAGGGCGCCTCGGTATGGCGGCATGCCTTCAAGGAAGGATTCCTGCTGCCGGTGAGCGAAATCTTTGCCGCGAAAATCCCGTTCATCCTGGGTGGTGCGGTGATCGTCGAGCAAATCTTCAACTGGCCGGGGATGGGGCGCATGGCCTGGCAGGCAGCGCAGGACCGCGACTTCCCGGTGATCATGGGCATCTCGCTGATGGCGGCACTGTTTGTGCGCCTCGGCAGTCTGATACAGCGCCTGATCTATACTGCGGTTAACCCGCACTGAGCGCCTGGAGACCGCCATGAAAACATACATCCAGACCAGCGCAGAAATCACCGACTACTCCAGGCTGCCCCTGCACAAGCGCTTTGCTGTTCCCGACCTGCTCTATGTTGGCTATGGCCTGCTGATTGTGGCTCTGGTGCTGGTGTCTTACGTGCTCGGCATGTTCAACCTGCTGCCGCACGATCCGCAGCAGATCAACATGGGCCTGCTGATGGCGCCGCCGGGAACAGAAGGGTATTGGCTCGGCACCGACTTTATGGGGCGCGACATCCAGTCGCGTCTGATCCTCGGCATCCAGGCCTATTTCCTGCCCGGCCTGCTCGCCGTCTTCATCGCACTCAGCGGCGGCATCGTGCTCGGCGTGCTGTCCGGCTACCGCGGCGGCTATAGCGAAACGGCCATCACCTACCTCACCAACCTGATCGACTCCTTTCCGCGCCTGGTGCTGATCCTGCTGGTGATCGCCGCGTTCAAGCCCGACATCTACTACATCATGAGCGTGATGGGCATCACCGGCATCCCCGCCGTGGCCAACGCCATCGCCGGCAAGATCCGTTTCCTGGCGCAGAAAAATTATATCGAGTCGGCGCGCGCGCTGGGTTTGCGCACCCGCGTAATCATCCTCAAGCACATCCTCTGGTACAACTGCCGTGCCCTGCTCATTATCCAGGCCACGCTGGGCATGGGCGAGGCGATCCTGCTGGAGACCAGTCTCAGTTATCTCGGCTTCGGCGTGCAGGAACCCACGCCCTCCTGGGGCAACATGGTGCAGTCGGGTGCCAACTACTTCATGCAGGGGAATTTCTGGCCCTCCACCGCGCCGGCCCTGGCTATCCTGTTCACCATCCTTGGCTTCAACCTGCTCGGCGATGGACTCAACAACATCCTCGAAGGCAAGCGGGGGAGATGATGGCGCAACCCCTGCTCAAAATCGACAACCTGCGCACCTACTTCTATTCGCGCAGCAAGCAGTCGTTCGTGCGTTCGGTAGACGGCGTCTCGCTCGAGGTGGGGCAGGGCGAAACCGTCGGCGTGGTGGGCGAGTCGGGCAGCGGCAAGAGCATCACCGCGATGTCGGTGATGGGGCTGATCAGCGGCGGCCCCGGTGTGATCGGCGGCAGCATCCACTATGCCAGCGCCAGGGTGCAGCGCAACCTGCTGCAGGGCCTGGAAAACTTTGTCCAGGTCGAGGAAAGCAATGGCCGTGTGATGGCGGTGCGCAAAGACGAGCGCGGCTGGCAGAAGGCCAGCGAAAAATTATTGCAGGGCATGCGCGGCAAGGAGATCGCCATGATCTTCCAGAACCCGCGCGCCGCGCTCAACCCCTACATCAGCGTGGGCGAGCAGATCAGCGAAGCGGTGCAGCTGCACGGCGGCACCCGCAACCACAAGGAAGCGCGCGAGCAGGCCATCCACTGGCTGGAGCGGGTCAGGATTGACAGCCCGCGCTTGCGCTATAACGCCTATCCGTCCGGCATGTCGGGCGGCATGTGCCAGCGCGCAATGATTGCGATGGCGCTGTCGTCCGCGCCGTCGCTGCTGATTGCCGACGAACCCACCACCGGGCTGGATGCCACCATCCAGTCCAAGATTGTCGACCTGCTGGAAGAACTGAAAGCCGCGACCGGTATTTCCACCCTGCTGATCAGCCACGACATCAGCGTGATTACGCGCCTGTCAGACCGCGTGGCCGTGCTGTATGGCGGTGCCGTGGTTGAATACGGGCCGGCGCGTCAGGTGCTGGGCGGCGACTACAGCAGCAAGCATCCCTATACCGCCGCCCTGCTCGCCTCGGTGCCCAGTGAGCAGAAAATCCGCGACCGCAGCCACCTGCAGGCGATCGAAGGCGAAGTGCTGGATACCATCAACGTACCGCCGGGCTGCCGCTTCTTTGCGCGCTGCAACCAGATCACCCCGCAGATTCGTGACAAATGCGCCGCTATCCATCCGCCACTGCAAGACATGGCACCGGGGCATCAGGTGCGCTGCTGGCGTTTTGTGGAGGGGAAATAAGACATGCCCAAACCGATACTCGAGGTGCACCAGCTGCGCAAGCATTTCAGCCGCCGCCGCGGCCTGCTCTCCGCTTTCAACCGGCGCGGCGACACTATCCCGGCCGTGGATGGCGTCAGCTTCTATCTGCGCGAAAACGAAACCATGGGGCTGGTGGGAGAGTCCGGCTGCGGCAAGACCACCGTTGCGCGCACCATCCTGCGCCTGACCGACCCCACCTCGGGCAGGATCGAGTTTGACGGCCGCGACATCACCCACCTCACCGACAGCGAGCTGCGCCCGCTGCGCAAAGACATGCAGATGATCTTCCAGGATCTCGATGCCGGACTCAACCCCAAGATGCGCGTCAGCGACATCCTCAAGGAAGCCATCACCGTGCATGAGCGGGTGAGTGATGCCGAGGCGGGAATCAAGGCACGCTTGTTGCTGGACCAGGTCAACCTCAAATACAGCAAACTTTCCAGCTACCCTGCTGAACTTTCCGGCGGCGAAAAACGCCGCGTCGGCATCGCGCGCGTGCTGGCGGTGGGCGCACGCCTGATCGTCGCCGACGAGCCCACCAGCGCGCTCGATGTGTCGATCCAGGCGCAGGTGGTCAACCTGCTGCGCGACCTGCAACAGCAACTCGGGCTGTCCTACCTGTTTATCTCGCACGACCTGCAGGTGGTTGAGCTGATGAGCGACAAGGTAGCCGTGATGTACCTGGGCAAGATCGTCGAGATGGGCCTCACCGGGCGCGTCGCCAGCGCGGCACGCCACCCCTACACCTACATCCTGTGGTCATCGCTGGTGGAAAAGCAGAACCGCGAAGCGACGCAAACCGGCCACCACGAACGCCGCGCCGCCTGGGGCGTGTTTGATTACGAGCGTCCCTTCCGCGGCTGCCGCTTTGCCCCGCGCTGCCCGGTGTATGAAAAGCGCGGCCGCCCGGCCGAGTGCACCGACCCTGCCAATGAGCCACAGCTGCGCGACGTGGGCGGCGGGCATCAGGTGGCGTGTCATTTTCCGCTGGGTAGTTAGGACGATGTGCTCACGTGGGGAGAGGCTGAATGCTGGAAATAGGAGATGGTTTCCGCTTGCTCGTATTATTATGCATATGCGGGAAAAAAAATTATGCGATTTAAAGTAAATCAAAGGGGTGTCAAAAATATGCGCGCTTCACTATTTTTAATAGTACTGACCGCTGGGTCTCTCTAATAACTATTAGCCACTTTTACACATGGACATCTGGGCAATTGTGTTATCGAGTACCGTAGTTTCCGGCATCGTCAGTGCGTTGGTTGGCGGGTGGTTCAGTTTGCGCTCCAAGCAAAATGAATATACCAACGTATATTACAAAATGATATTGGAGCGCCGACTTGCTTCATATGAAGAGGTAGAGCACCTGATAGCTGCAATCAAGATCGCGGTAATCGATGATGACCAAAAACCATATCACTTTCTCTTTTCACAAGATGACGATCACGTGAACGTCTACAAGACGTTAGTTGGAACCATGTCGAATGCACTCTGGCTCACCGATGATCTTTTTGAATTGACACGGCAGCTCAATCTGCTCGTTTACACAGGTACGCCAGGTGAGTCTGGTTTCATTGAGTTTGGCAAGAAGAACTACACTGCCATAGCAGAGCTACGCACGAAGCTCGAACGGCTACATGCGCGCGACATGCTCTTGTTGCATGATGTACCGGCCTTCTTGAAGT
This sequence comes from Gallionellaceae bacterium, assembly GCA_041488395.1. Taxonomy (GTDB): domain Bacteria; phylum Pseudomonadota; class Gammaproteobacteria; order Burkholderiales; family Gallionellaceae; genus 39-52-133. The sequence goes on along the minus strand of JBGPPE010000034.1, from coordinate 6,348 downwards.
CTAAAAAGCCCGCTGATGGCTATGTCACACTTCCATCACGTGGCTAACCCGTCAGTCGAGAGGTGCTGCGCAAAAGCGCGCAGCACCTCACTTTTACGTGGGCGTCAAGAGACTAGGCCGACCATCTCTACTGTGGAGGGAACCGAGACATGAAATATCGTGAAGTCGTCATTTTCTCCGGTCATCACTTTCAAGTGCCCGAGCATATTCAACGTCTCGACACAAGAGATACCCGAGCATGGCAACTACGCTATGGAAAGTGGAAGACATTTTCCGATCACACCACTGACGGCACTGGCGCAGAAGCTGCCCTAGCTGCGGCCATCGAAGAACTTCAACATAGAATTCACCGATTGCCAGCCCCCACTGGCCTTAGGCAGGAACCCAACGCTTCAAAGAACAACGATCTTCCTGTCGGTATATCTGGCCCCATCTCACGGACTCGAAAAGGCCGAAGGGTGACCGAGTACAACTTCGGCGTCACCATTCCGAGATTTGGAGATAAAGCAACCAACGTCAACGTTTACATCGGCACCGAGAACACAATCACCGACGAGCGTTACGAGGTGGCTCTCGCCAAGGCCGTTGATATCCGCAAGAAAGCAGAGAGGGCATATCAAAGTGCCGCTACCAAAGCGAAGCGTGCAGCCAATCAACCACCGGAAGATAACGCGTAAGCATGGACTCCTATGACGCCCAACCCATCCATCAACCCGGACGCTGCGCGATGAAGCCGTGCAGTTCGCGTAGGGCACAATCGTTATTGTACCAAGGGAAGGCAATTCTCTAAGCTCTAACGAGCTTGAGAACTTGACTCCTCCGAATGAAAACATCCTGCGTACTGCGCTGCGCTTATTGACACCCTGCAAAATAAAGTGGACGCTGCACTTTTCTATTTCTATCAGAAAACATGTGTTGTGGTGTTATGACTCATATCTAAACCATAAGGAGCGACGACCATGCGATTCATGCTGCTGATGATCCCCAGGGGGTACGAGAACGCTGCGCCGGGCACCGTGCCGGAGGCCAGGGCGGTGGAAGCGATGATGCAATACAACAAGGCGCTGCAGGAAGCGGGCGTGTTGCTCACGCTGGACGGGCTGCATCCGCCCTCGGTGGGGGCGCGTGTTACTTTCTCCGGCGGCAAGCCTGCGGTGAGTTATGGTCCCTACGCCGGGACCAAAGAGGTGCTGGGTGGCTACTGGATGATACGGGTGAAGTCGAAGGAAGAGGCGGTGGCGTGGGCAGCGCGCTGCCCTGCAGCTGACAACGAAATCATCGAGGTGCGCCAGGTGCAGGAATTGTCGGACTTTCCGGAAGAGGTGCAGAAGGCTGCGGCAGGGTTTGCTGAGATGCAGGCCCAGTCGCCACAATATCCGGGCGATTGACTTAGCCGAATTAAAAATTTTCCGGACAATAAAGGGAGCCACAATTCATGAATAGCATGCGCAGCATAGGACACAAGGTGCTCTCCTGGGCACAGGACGCAGGCCTGCTGGTCATCTCGGTGTTTACGCTGATTGCGGTGGGATACGAGATTGCAGCAATTATCGGCGCGAGGATAGTGACGCTGGCCGACCTGCTGCTGCTGTTCATCTATCTTGAAGTGCTCGCGATGGTGTCGATTTATCTCGATTCAGGCAAGCTGCCGGTGCGCATGCCGCTTTATATCGCGATCGTTGCACTCGCACGTTACCTGATCCTCGATATGAAAAACCTGGATACCTGGCGCATGCTGGCGATCTCCGGCGCGGCGTTGCTGGTTGCGATTGCGATCCTGGTGATACGTTATGGGCATACCCGCTTCCCCTATGATGAGAAGGAATAAAATGCTGCTGAGGTAGCAGTTTTGCTTGGCTTCTGAAAAACTGATTTCTTCCGGGAGGCGGTGCATCAGGCAAAAAAATCCCGCCAAACTTCTGACGGGGTTCCAAGGGGAGTTGCCAGGGAAGAAGTTGCGGCTGTGCGTCTCGACATGAAGCACAAGGTTGCACAGCACTACACAGACTAAGACGGGAACAGCGGCAACTTTATTCCCTGAGCGACGTAATATTTTTTCCGGATGTGCCGGCGTAGCTTGTTAAACCCTTTCAGTGCCTGCATCGATCAATTGAGCGTTCGCTTGCTGTATCGCTGGCTTCTGGCTTAACGGAGAAGCCGGCCATTCTTGACAAACACGGGCTGCGGAGTACGATGGTGAGCGTATTCCAGCTAGCTGCGCTGGAATGATATTCAAAATCTGAAAAGGCAAACCTGTCCAAAGGCAGGGACGCAAAGTTACCGGTCTAAGGAATTCGCAAGGTTCTATGACAGCGGGATTGCCAGACAAGCCGTTATTTTCTCCGCGTGCTTTCCTGCATCTCTTCCGTTGTATTCCGTTGTGCTCCTGACTTTTGCGCTGCCCGATTCCCTGGTTTTTTTGCAATCGGGGTGCAGAGGTGGCTGTCGGTTATTACGAGTGCGCAATATGAGAAAACTTCCCTACATTGAACCGACGATACGCACGATTGCAGGCGCGCTGGTCACCGCTTCCGGCATTCTGCTTTATCTCAGGCCGGATATGAAACTGCTCTGGCTGGTGCTGTTGTTCTTTGTCAGCCTTAATTTGTTCCAGTCCGGCTTTTCCCGTTTCTGCCTGATGGAGAAACTGCTCAAGAAATGCAGGTTTCGCAGCGAAATGGACGAGATCAAAAGCCTGAATAAAATTAATGCTGAGCATCTGGATACCTTGAACCTGCTTAGTGAGGTGGTGGTAGAGCTTTCCTGGGAGGGCAAGATCGTGCGGCTGACCGACAGCTGGAGCAAGTTGCGAGGTAAAGACGCTATCAACGTATTGACCTGCCCTTGCCTGGGGCGGCAATTTTCCGATTACATGCACTTTGATGATCGCGCTGCATTAAAGCAACTGCTCGATCGCCTGAAAGAAAACGAAGTCAAAACCCTGCGCTTCCGCATGCTGCGTGAGGATAACAGCGAGCACTGGATAGAAGGAAAGTTTACGCGCTATGGCGAACCCCGTCTGCACCCGGTGATTCGTGGCGTATTGAGGGATGTGACGGAATCCTATCTGCAGGAAAAACATATTTCACACATGGCGATGCATGATGCATTAACCGGTCTGCCTAACCGTGTTTTGCTGGAAGAAAGAATGGGGCGAGCCATTGGCCAGGCAAGGCGCAGCGGACTCAAGGTGGCAGTATTATTCATCGATCTTGATAACTTCAAGCAGGTGAATGATGTGCACGGTCACAAGGCGGGCGACCAGCTCCTGGTTTCGATCAGCACCATTCTGAAAGAAACGTTGCGCGACAGCGATACGATGGCACGCTGGGGTGGTGATGAGTTTGTCGTGTTGTTGCAGGGTGGGCAACATGAAGATGAAGCCTGCGATGTGGCTGAAAAACTGATGGCAGTGATACAGCAACGGGTGCTGGTGGAGCATATCGATACCAAGGTTACCTTGAGTATAGGTATGGCCGTTTTCCCGGATGATGCGGATAGCAGTGAAGACTTGCTGATTCAGGCGGACAAGGCGTTATTTTTTGCCAAATCGCAGGGTCGCAATAATGTCCAGAGGTATAGCCGGATGCGTGACAGCGATCTGGGCTATCAGGAAGTGGGCATGACCGCGCGCTTTGCTGCAGCAGTAAGCCAACGGGAGATACAGGTGAATTACCAGCCGCTGGTCGATGCCGGGAGCGGGCGAACAGTGGGTGTCGAGGCGCTGGCGCGCTGGCATGACGACAAGCATGGCTGGGTCAGTCCTGCGACATTTGTTCCGCTGGCGGAAAATCTGGGTTTGATAAGCGATATGGGGCAGCAGGTGCTCGAGCAGTCTCTGGTAGATTTTCGTCAATTTCTGCAGCAAGACCCCGAGCTTCATTTGGCGGTCAATATTTCTAACCGCCAGTTGTTCTCCCCGAATTTTATGCAGGGTCTGCTTGAGTTGCTCGAAGAATATGGCATTCAGCCAGCGCAACTAAAACTGGAGATTACCGAGAGCATTGCGCTGCTGGGTATCGGCAACGTCAAGACGTGCCTGAAGGAATTGTCCGATGCCGGTTTCTGTCTTTCACTGGATGATTTTGGAACGGGCTATTCATCACTTTCCTATTTGCATGAGTTTCCCGTGTGCGAATTGAAGATCGATATTTCTTTTGTGCGACGCATCCATACCGAAGATGGGCGGGTCATGTTAAAAACCATAGTCGACATGGGGCATGCCATGAAGCTTCGCCTGGTTGCCGAAGGTGTGGAAGATGCTGAAACGGCCAGGATATTGCATGAGATGGGTGTGGAAAGGCTGCAAGGCTATAACTTCAGCAAGCCGTTGCCCAAAGATGAATGCATGCAGCTGATCGGGAAACAACTCCCGCTGTCCCAAGCGTAGTGTCGTTTAACACAGGCCAGGCGCGGGTCTTCGGCCAGATGTTCGTGGGCTAAACCATGGCCAGTGCCTGTTCGGCAGGCACATAAGTCAGGCCCAGGTCTTCGGCCAAATGCTCGTGGGTGACATGGCCGGCGCAGATATTGAGGCCGCTGCTGAGGCCGTCATTCTGCAGCAGGGCCTGCTGCACGCCCTGGTTGGCCAGCGCCAGCGCATAGGGCAGGGTGGCATGGGTAAGTGCCTGGGTTGAGGTGCGTGCAGTGGCGGCGGGGATGTTGCTGACGCAGTAATGCACCACGCCTTCTTCAATATACAGCGGGTTGCTGTGCGTGGTGGGGCGCGAGGTGGCGGCGCAGCCGCCCTGGTCGATGGCCACATCCACGAATACCGAGCCGGGACGCATCGACTGGATCAGCGCGCGGCTAATCAGCTTGGGCGCGTGTTTGCCCGGCAGCAGCACGGCGCCGACCACCAGATCAGCCTCGCGCACGCAGCTTTCAATGGCATCGGCCTCGGAGTAGCGTGTGTTCAAACCGGCACCGAATACTTCTTCCATATGGCGCAGCCGCGCCGGATCGCGTTCCAGTACCGTCACGTCGGCGCCCATGCCCAGCGCAATGCGTGCCGCGTTGGCACCCACCACGCCGCCACCGAGGATGGCCACGCGGCCGGGTGCCACACCGGGCACGCCGGACAGCAGCACGCCGCTGCCGCCGTTGGCCATGGTCAGCGCCCATGCGCCCATCTGGATGGCCAGACGCCCGGCCACCGCCGACATCGGCGTGAGCAGGGGCAGGTTGCCCTGCGCATCGAGCACGGTCTCATAGGCAATGCAGGTCGCCTTGCTCTGCAGCAACTGTTCGGTCAATTCGCGTGAGGCCGCCAGATGCAGGTAGCAGAACAGCGTCAGCCCCGCGCGCAACAGCGGCACTTCACTGGCCTGCGGTTCCTTCACCTTGATCACCAGTTCGCAGGCATACACCTCCTGCGGCGAGGCAACGATGTCGCCGCCCGCCTCGCGGTACTGCACATCGTGAAAACCAATGGCGTCGCCGGCATGCGTCTCCACGCACACCTCATGCCCCGCATCGCGCAAGGCGCGTACTCCGGCTGGAGTGAGGCCAACACGGAATTCATGATCCTTTATTTCCCTGGGGACGCCGATACGCATGGTGACTCCTTGGTTAAAAGCAGTTTTGTCCGCAGATTACACAGATTAAGCAGATTAAGAAAACATCAATCAAGTGTGGTGCTGAAATGATTCATATGATGTTGAGTTAAATCTGAAGCGGGTTTTTCCATCATCCATCTAATCTGCGTAATCTGTGTAATCTGCGGACAAAAGGGGTTTGCTGTTCAGTTTCTGCGTTCCTGCCGGATTGCCTCGGCGCACTCCGCAATCAGCGCCGGGCCGCGATAGAGCAACCCGCTGTAGAGCTGCACCAGCGTGGCGCCGGCGTGGATTTTTTCCACGGCATCCGCGCCTCGCAGAATGCCGCCCACGCCGATGATGGGCAGCGCGCCCTGCAGCTCGGCGGCAAGCTGGCGGATGACGGCAGTGGATTTGTCGCGCACCGGTGCGCCGGAGAGCCCGCCGCTTTCACTGTGCTGCGCCAGGTGCTCGACGCCCGTGCGTGACAGCGTGGTGTTGGTGGCGATAACGCCGTCGATGCGATGGCGCAGCAGCAGTGCGGCGATTTGCCGGATCTGTTCGCTATCCAGGTCCGGCGCGATCTTCAGTGCGAGCGGCACATATTTGCCGTGCAGCTCGGCGAGTTTTTCCTGTTCTCTCTTCAGTTGCGCGAGCAGTGCATCGAGCTCGTCGCTGCCCTGCAGCTGGCGCAGATTCTTGGTGTTGGGCGAGGAGATGTTGATGGCGACGTAGCTGGCGTGGCTGTAAACCTTGCGCAGGCCGATCAGGTAGTCGTCGGCGGCGCGTTCGATCGGGGTGTCGAAATTCT
>JBGPPE010000033.1:0-23823 GCA_041488395.1 Gallionellaceae bacterium | reverse complement strand
TTGGCGGGTCTCCCCGCATTGTGGTGTAGCAAACCTGGTCAGGTCCGGAAGGAAGCAGCCATAGCTATTACTGCAAGTGCCGGGGGTAAGGCTCGCCTCCTATTTTGTAACCAGAAGGCGGTACGCGCACTGGTTCTTTCGGTAGTACGGCAGGTCAGTTTCATTTCTCAATATTTTTGATACGGTCAACATCTTGTCAGCAACCTCAGTTCTAGCGCGTAAATGGCGGCCCAAAAATTTCGCCCAGCTGGCGGGACAGGAGCATGTCGTGCAGGCCCTGAGCAATGCGCTGACGCAAAACCGCCTGCATCACGCCTATCTGTTCACCGGCACGCGCGGCGTGGGCAAGACTACCATCGCGCGCATCTTCGCCAAATCGCTGAATTGCCTGAGCGGTATCACCGCCACGCCGTGCGGCACCTGCAGTGCCTGCACCGAGATCGATAGCGGCCGTTTTGTCGACCTGATCGAGCTGGATGCGGCGTCGAACACGCAGGTGGACAATATGCGCGAGCTGCTGGAAAGCGCGCTGTACGCGCCGACCAGCGGGCGTTTCAAGGTATACATCATCGACGAAGTGCACAAGCTGTCGAAGTCGGCATTTAACGCGATGCTGAAGACTCTGGAAGAGCCGCCCGCGCATGTGAAATTCATCCTGGCCACCACCGATCCGCAGAAGATCCCGGTCACTGTGCTGTCGCGCTGTCTGCAGTTCAACCTGAAGCAGCTGCCGCCGGCGCTGATCCTCAGCCATTTGCAGTATGTGCTGGAGCAGGAGGCGATCCCGTTCGAGATGGGCGCGCTGACGCTGGTGGCGCGCGCGGCGCAGGGCAGCATGCGCGATGCGCTGAGCCTGATGGACCAGGCGATCGCCTATTCCGACTCCAGAGTGGAGGAGGCGACGGTGCGCAATATGCTGGGCGCGATCGACCAGAGCTACCTGTTCGACCTGCTGCAGAATCTCATGGCGCGCGATGGCGCCGGCCTGTTGCGCATTGCGGACGACATGGCGCTGCGCAGCATGGCCTTTGATGCGGCGTTGCAGGAACTGGCGACCTTGCTGCATCGCATTGCACTGGCGCAGACCGTGCCGCAGGCGATCCCCGATGATGAGCCGGAGCGTGTGCGCCTGCTGCAACTGGCGCAACAGATCAGCGCCGAAGACATACAGCTGTATTACCAGATCGCCATTCACGGGCGTAACGAGATTGACCTGGCACCGGACGAATATGCCGGTTTCACCATGACGCTGTTGCGCATGCTGGCCTTTATGCCTGCCGGGCAGGAGCGACAGGCCTCGCTTGCTCCACGTGCGGTGCTGGCCTCTGCCGCGGCGGTGCCAGTGCAGGCGGCACCTGTTGCGCAAGCACCGGCAGCCCAGTACGCAGTTGCCGAGTCTGCGCCAACAGCTGCTGCACCAGTGCCTGTTGAGCCAGCGCCTTCTGCGCCGGGTCAGCTCGACTGGAGCGCGCTGCTGGGGCAGTTGAACGTGCAGGGCATGGCGCGCGAGCTGGCCAAGAATTGCGTGCTGGAAAGTTTTACCGAGGGCAAGATCAGCCTGTGTCTGGCGCCGCAGCACAAGCAGTTCCTCACCAACAAGATTGCGCAGGACAAGCTGCAGACGGCGTTGAGCGATTACTTTGCCCAGCCGATACGGTTGAGCCTGTCTGTCGGTGCGCCCGCCAGCGCGGCGACCCCCGCGGCGGTAGAGCAGCAGGAAAAGCAGGCGCGCCAGCAGGCGGCAGCCGAAGCCATCGAGCAGGACCCATTTGTGCGCGAGGCGCAGGAGCAGCTGGATGCGCAGGTGGTGAAGAGTTCCATAAAATTCATACAACAGTAATTCGGAGGAAGTCACAAATGATGAAGGGCGGATTAGGCGGCCTGATGAAGCAGGCGCAGCAGATGCAGGCAAACATGAAGAAGGCGCAGGAAGAACTGGCGACTATTGAGGTTGAAGGCCAGGCCGGCTCCGGCATGGTGAAGGTGACCATGACCTGCGCGCATGAAGTGCGCCGCGTAAAGCTGGACGACAGCGTAATGGACGACAAGGAAATGCTGGAAGACCTGGTCACGGCGGCAATGAATGACGCGGTGAAGCAGGTTGCAGCCACCACCAAGGCCAAGATGGGCGGCTTCGGTGCCGGCCTGAATCTGCCGCCCGGCATGAGCCTGCCGTTCTAAATTCTGAACTTGCCAGTTTCTGAACTTATTGGTTCCTGATCGGGGATGAAAACACCATCCAGTCTGGAAGAGCTGATTGCCGCATTGCGTGCCCTGCCGGGTGTGGGGCCCAAGTCGGCACAGCGCATGGCTTATCACCTGTTGCAGCGTGACAAGCCGGCCGCCCTGCGTCTGGCGCACTCGCTCAATCACGCGGTGGAAAGCATCCATCATTGCGCCAAGTGTAATAATTTTTCCGAAGAAGAAATTTGCGAGCTGTGCCGCTCACCCAAGCGTGACTCGAATTTGCTGTGCGTGGTCGAAATGCCGGCCGATCTGCTGATGATGGAGCAGGCGCAGTGTTATCGCGGCATGTACTTTGTGCTGATGGGGCGCTTGTCGCCGCTGGACGGGGTGGGTGCGCGCGAGCTGCATCTGGAGCGCCTGGTGAAGCGGGCGCTGGAGCAGCCGTGCGAGGTGATCCTGGCCACCAATTTTACTGTTGAGGGCGAGGCAACGGCGCATTACATCGCCACCCTGCTGAATGCGCAGGGGGTGAAGGTGTCGCGCATTGCGCGCGGCCTGCCGGTGGGTGGCGAGCTGGAACATGTGGATAGTGGTACCTTGGCACAGGCCGTGCTGGAGAGACGCGAGGTGGCGGGATGAGTGAACAGGGCGAGAAGATACAGAAGGTGCTGGCGCAAGCCGGTGTCGGTTCGCGTCGTGCCATGGAAGAGTGGATTACCGCAGGGCGTGTCACGGTGAATGGCGAGCCGGCTACGCTGGGGATGCGCGTGGTCGAGGGCGATGTGCTGCGCGCGGACAAGCGCACGGTGGTGGTCAAGGCGCAGGAGGAACAAGGCTTGCCGCGCGTGCTGCTGTATCACAAGCAGGAGGGCGAGATTGTCAGCCGCGACGACCCGGAAAAACGCAGCAATGTGTTTGAAAAGCTGCCCAAGCTGCGCGGGCAGAAATGGATAGCCATCGGCCGTCTGGATTTTAATACCAGCGGTTTGCTGATTTTTACCACTTCGGGTGAGCTGGCCAACCGCCTGATGCACCCGCGCTTTGAGGTGGAGCGCGAGTATGCGGTACGTCTGCAGGGCGAGATGACGCCCGAGCAGATGCGCCAGATGACCAGGGAGGGCATCGAGCTGGAGGACGGCCTGGTCAAGTTCGACAAGCTTAGCGATGAAGGCGGTGAGGGCTTCAACCACTGGTACCGCCTGGTGCTGAAAGAAGGGCGCAATCGCGTGGTGCGGCGCACTTTTGAGGCGCTGGGGCTGACGGTGAGTCGTTTGATGCGCGTGCGCTTCGGTATTGTGAACCTGCCGCCGAGCATCAAGCGCGGCAAGATGGCGGAGCTGGGCGAGGGCGAGGTAACCATGATCATGGATTGGGTGGGCCTGAGCACGCCGGTTGCAGAGGAGGTTGAGCCTGTGCAGGCGGTGCGCGGCAGCGCCGAAAGAACACCTGAGAAACCAGGCAAAGTGGCCAATAAAGCACCGCGCAGAGAGCCCCGCATGGAGACTGGCAAGGGACGCCGCCCTCAAGGCAAGGCGGAAGCGCCGCGCAGCAGGCCGCGCAATAAAACTAAAGCTGGCGCGAAAGGCTAAGTATCATTAAAATTCGTAGGGTTGGGAGCGGTTGTTCAATAAGGTTACAATGCCAGAAGTAATAAGATCGGATAGGCTGAATGGAAGAGCGCGGTAACAAGACCATCATATGCAGTGTGCTGTTTCTGGATATTGTGGAATATTCAAAGAAGTCTGTTTCCGGGCAAATTACCCTGAAAGAGCGCTTTAACGCCTTTTTGTCTACCGCTATTCACGATATTCCTGTTACAGATCGCATTATTCTGGACACTGGCGACGGTGCAGCCATCAGCTTTCTGGGCGATATTGAAGATGCGCTCCAGGTGGCACTGGGTGTGCGTACGCGCCTCTTGAACGAGGGCATGAATCAGGATCCGCCCCTGCTGGTGCGCATGGGCATCAATCTGGGGCCAGTGCGCCTGGTCAAAGACATCAACAGCCAGCCAAACATAGTCGGCGACGGCATCAACGTCGCGCAACGCGTCATGGGATTTGCCGATGTCGGGCAGTTGCTGGTTTCACGTTCTTATTACGATGCGGTGTCGCGCCTGTCGCAGGAATACGCCGGCATGTTCCATTATCAGGGGTCGCGCACTGACAAGCATGTGCGCGAACACGAAATTTACGCGATCGGCTATCCGGGCGAGTTTACGCTGACCCATCACAGGCTGGCGAGCCAGGGCGGCCGGGAAAATGTCACCGGAAAACTGCTGGGCCATGTTGGCGGCTGGTGGCAAAGTCTTTATGACACCGTTAAAAATGCATCGAATAAAAAGCGTGCAATGTTTGCCGGCGTATTAGCGCTGCCGCTGCTTGCCTGGGGGGGCTATCAGTGGTACTTGATGCATCGCCCGGCAGCCCCCGCGAAGCAGGTGGTGGTGCGTTATTACCCGGAAATGGAACAGCCGGCTGCCATGAAGGTCTTGCCATCGTCCTCTGTTGCAAGCACTTCGGCGGCAAAAAAAACTGAAAGCAGTGCCGCTGCAAGCGAGCGACCCAGGCGCGAAAGTGCCAGTTCCAGGAAAATCCCTCGCGTGCGTACGCTGGAAGAGACGGCCGGTGTGGCAGTGGTTAATATTTCAGTGCAACCATGGGGTGATGTCTATCTGGATGGTAAAATGCAAGGCGTTAGCCCGCCTTTGATTGAGCTGCAGGTTGCCGCAGGAAAGCACGAAATTGAAATTCGCAACGCGACTTTCCCAGTGTACAAGCAAACTATCAAGGTCAAGGCTGGCGAGAAAATAAAAATAAAGCACAAGTTCGTCAATTGACGGGTTGGAGAGTACAAAATGTCAGGCGTTCGATATGTGTTGCTGAGTGGCTTGGCTGCTCTGGTGTTAAGCGGGTGTAGTGCCGTGGGCGGGAATACATGCAACAATAACCCGGCTGACCAGAAACTTAACTACGGTGTGCTGAGTTATGAAGAAGGTAATTACCAGGCATCCATGATGGCGCTGCAAGGCGTTCTTGAGGCCGGCTTGAGCAGCAATGCTGATCGTGTGCGTGCTTATAAATATTTGGCGTTTATACATTGTGTTTCTTCGCGAGAAAAAATGTGCCGTAACTATTTCAGAAAAGCACTGGAAATTGATCCTCATTTCGATCTTGAGCCTGCCGAGGCTGGGCACCCAATCTGGGGCCCGGTGTTTCGCAGTGTGAAGAGCAAATTTCCCAACAAATAACCCTCCCTTGATAAAGAACCATGATTAGCCAGTTGGGTCGCTATAACATTATCGGTGAGCTCGGTCAGGGCGCGATGGGTACCGTCTATAAAGCGGTTGACCCGCTAATTGATCGTATAGTTGCGATCAAGACTATCAATCTGAGCCTGGCGCTGGATGAGAAAGATGAGTATGAGGGGCGTTTTTATCAGGAAGCCAAGGCTGCCGGGCGCTTAAGTCATCCCAATATCGTCACTATTTATGATGTGGGCAAAAGTGGTGACATTGCCTTCATTGCAATGGAGTTCCTGCAGGGTCGCGAGCTGCGCGACATCCTGAACGATGGCAAGCGCCTGGCTGTGGATCAGACCATCGATATCGTTGCCCAGGTGGCAATGGGGCTGGCGTATGCACACGAGCACGGGATCGTGCATCGCGACGTAAAACCTTCCAACATCATGGTGGTGCGTGATGGCCATGTGAAGATTACCGATTTCGGCATTGCACGCATGGCTTCTGCGGCCGTGCGCACACAGACCGGTATGGTGTTGGGCTCACCAAAATATATGTCACCGGAACAGGTGATGGGCAAGTTGACAGACCAGCGTTCGGATATTTTCTCGCTGGGTGTGATGTTGTATGAAATGCTCACTGGTCAGGCGCCGTTCACGGGCGAGAACGTCAATGCCATCATGTACCAGACCCTGAATGCGGTGCCGCCTCCCCCCAGCTCGCTGAGCCCGGGCGTGCCGGAGATGTTGAATTTTATCGTGGCCAAGGCGCTGGCCAAGGATGTCGATGACCGTTATCAGGATGCCAAGGAATTTGCCAATGATTTGCGTGCTTGTCGTGAGCGCATGCCGCGCTCTGCGGCAACGCCGCTGGACATAAGCAAACCCGGCATTTCACCAGGAGTGCAGCTTGCTGAGGCGATTCCGGTAACCAGGCCTGTTGATAGCAGGGAGGATGAGTCCAAGCCTGTGGCAGCGGGCCTTTCTTCTGCTTTTGATTCTGCCGCGGCGACCATGCGACTGGCAGCCTTGACTGGCAGCAGTGCTGATGTTGAAGAGTTATCCAAAACATTCAAGATGCCTATCCCCAGCATGGAAGAGCTCAATCGCTCAGCTGTTCCGGCTGCTGCAACCAAGCCCAGGGCAGTGGCACCTGATTTTTCCAAGCCCAAGCCAGCATCGAACCCAGCTCCCGTGAAAAAGCAGGAGGCCGAAGAGGAGGTTAGTGGCGGAAATCTGCTGTTGATTATTATTGTTGTGCTGGTTCTGGTCGGGCTGGTTTCAGTCTTTATGTTCTGATTGGCAATTCGTTCGCGGACGAAAGCCAGATGCAGAAACATTTCCGTTTACATTCTTCGTATATTCTCACGGCACTCTTGCTGCTAATCCATGTGCTCGCTCTGGCAAGCGTGCTGCGGTTGCCCGTGCCAGCCTGGGGCAAATGGGCTACGGCGATCAGTCTGCTGGCCAGCTTGATCTATTATTTGCGACGCAACGCCTGGCGATCTTTATCGACATCGTGGGTGGCATTTCGCCTGGAAAAGACGCATGTGGTTTTGATCGCCCGCAACGGGCAGGAATTGGCCGGCCAGCTGCTGAGTGACAGCGTGGTAATGCCCTTTATGACTTTGCTGCGCATTTTGCCCCATGGGGCACGCTTTGCCCGTAGTGTGGTCATCTTTCCAGACGCAATTGCTCCTGAATCTTTCAGGCAGTTGCGGGTGCTGCTGCGCTGGGGGCAGTGAACCGCTTTCAGTCGTTGCGCACGGTGTAGTTCGGCGGGGTGAGCATGCTGGGAACAGCTTCAGCCAGGGTGTCCGGATAGTCTTTGCTGAAATGCAGTCCGCGGCTTTCATGGCGCTGGAGTGCGCTTTGCACTATGAGGTCGGCACTCAGCACCAGGTTGCGCAATTCCAGCAAGTCGGAAGTGACATGGAAGTTGTTGTAGTACTCGTTGATTTCTTCATGCAGCAGATGTATGCGGTTCTGTGCGCGCTGCAGCCGTTTGGTGGTGCGGACTATGCCCACGTAGTCCCACATGAAGCGCCGCAATTCCGCCCAGTTGTGCGAGATCACCACGGCTTCATCCGCATCAGTGACCTGACTTTCATCCCATTGCGGCAAGATTTCCAGGGCGACGGAAGCTTGCGCCAATATGTCGTGAGCCGCTGCTTCGGCAAATACCAGGCACTCCAGCAGCGAGTTGCTGGCCAGGCGGTTGGCGCCATGCAGGCCGGTGTTGGTGGTTTCGCCGATGGCATAGAGTTGCTCAACATCGGTGCGTCCATGCAGGTCGACCTGCAGGCCGCCGCAGGTATAGTGGGCTGCCGGCACCACCGGTATGGGTTCTTTGGCAATATTGATACCCAGGTCCAGGCAGCGCGCGTAGATGTTGGGGAAATGCTGCTGCAGGAATTCGAGCGGCTGATGTGAAATGTCGAGGTAAACACAGTCCAGGCCATGTTTCTTCATTTCGAAGTCGATCGCACGGGCGACGACGTCGCGCGGTGCCAGTTCTGCGCGCTCGTCATGCCATGGCATAAAGCGCGTGCCATCGGGTAATTTGAGGATGCCGCCCTCACCGCGCACGGCTTCGCTGATCAGGAAGGATTTTGCGTGGGGATGGTAAAGGCAGGTGGGGTGAAACTGGATAAATTCCATATTGCTCACTCTGCATCCGGCGCGCCACCCCATTGCTATCCCGTCGCCGGTGGCGGTATCAGGATTAGTAGTATAGAGATAGACCTTGCCAGCGCCGCCTGTAGCGAGGATGGTGTTGCGTGCGCTGATCGTGATGATTTCATCGCTCAGAGTGTTCAGTACATAAGCACCGTAACAGCGATTGTCCTTGCGCCCGAGCTTTTTTCCGGTAATCACGTCGATGGCGATGCAATGCTCCAGCAAAGTGATGTTGGGATGAGCCAGTATTTTGGCGGAGAGCGTTTTCTGTACCGCCAGCCCGGTTGCATCGGCAGCGTGGATAATGCGTCTGTGGCTGTGGCCGCCTTCGCGCGTCAGGTGGTAACCGTTGTCCTCATCACGGGTAAAGGGCACGCCCTGGGCAATCAGCCAGTCGATGGAGGTTTTTGCATGCTCGACTACGAAACGGGTAGCAATTGGGTCGCACAAGCCAGCACCCGCAATGAGTGTGTCCTGAATATGCTCTTCCCAGGAGTCGTCTGGTGACAATACGGCGGCAATGCCGCCCTGCGCCCAAGCGCTGGCACCGTCCAGCATGGATTTTTTGGTAATGATGGCAACTTTTTGCTGGTCAGCGAGCTTAAGCGCCAGCGACAGGCCGGCCAGGCCACTACCAATAATCAGGGCGTCAAATTTGATCACGCGGGATAACCGTCTGCTTGTTTACTGAACTGAACTATAGCAAATTTAAGCAAACTCTGATGAGGCAGTGCAAGTCCAGGTCGGCTTGATCAAAGTGATGGGGTCAAGTGAACTTAGTTGTTCTGGCCATGTCAATTGAGCGTAACAGGCAAAGCTGACGCTGTGCGCCTGTCCGGTTATACTGGTTACCCGCAAGAAGCGGCCTGCAAATTACAAGACTAGGATAACCGGGAATGGGCGACAGGGAAGTCGATCAGCAATTGGTAGAGCGTGCGCAAAAAGGCGACAAGCACGCTTTCGAACTGCTGGTGGCCAAATATCAACGCAGGCTGGGGCGTTTGATATCGCGCTTTGTGCGCGATAGCGCCGAAGCCGAGGACGTTACCCAGGAGGCATTTATCAAGGCCTATCGGGCGTTGCCGGCTTTTCGCGGCGAAAGTGCCTTTTATACCTGGCTGTACCGGATAGGAATTAATACGGCAAAAAATTACTTGCTCTCACTGGGAAGACGCCCACCTACAACGACGCAGTTTGATGCGGAGGAGTCGGAAGACTTTGAGGGGGCTAGCCAGCTGCAAGATGTCAGCACGCCGGAAAATGAATTAATGAGCAAGCAGGTGATTGATGTGGTGAACTCCTCATTGCAGCAGTTGCCTGATGATTTGCGTACAGCGCTGACCTTGCGTGAAATTGAAGGTCTGAGTTATGAAGAAATTGCCGAAGTAATGAATTGTCCGATTGGTACGGTGCGCTCCAGAATATTCAGGGCGCGTGAAGCAATTGCTACGAATTTGCGCCCGCTGTTGGGTACGAGTAACGATCAGAGGTGGTAGGAATGAAAGAAAGCATTTCGACGTTAATGGATGGCGAGTTGTTTGAAGATGAAGCTGAGGCTTTGCTGGGTAAGATAAAACACCATAGCGGGGCCAGGCAAGAGTGGCAGACTTATCATTTGATTGGCGACATTCTGCGACAACCTGATCATATTTCCAGAGATATCAGTTCAACCCTGCGCGAACGCTTGCGCAACGAACCTACGGTGCTGGCTCCCCCCCGCAGTCGGATCAGCAAAAAACTGCGTTATTTTGCCATGTCTGCGGCCGCATCACTGATGGCTGTGGCGCTGGTTGTGTGGGTGTCAATCAGGCTTGGTCCTGATTCCACCCCGCAGATGGCTGAGGTGCAACAGCCCGCCGAGGTTCAGCAGGCCAGCGATTCAGCCAATAAAGGCATGGATGATTATCTGATGGCGCACCAGGAATTTTCTCCCAGTGCCAATGTGGAAGGTGCTGCTGCTTATATTCATACAGTGTCCGCAAAATAGTGCTAATTCTCAGAATGAAATCAAAACTGTTTTTTCTGCTGGCTGTGTTGTCGGCGGCACAGCCCTTGATGGCAGAACCTATGCCCCAGGATGAGTTGGGCTGGCTGAAAGTCATGGCGTTTGCAGCGCACCGTACAGATTACAGTGGCACGTTTATTTACCAGACTGGTAACCACGTCGAGACATCACGCATCACGCATGTTACCGATGCGGCCGGTGAGCATGAGCGTCTGGAAGGCCTTGATGGCGAGCGGCGCGAAATTATTCGCAATAATGATCATGTCTGGTGTTATCAGGGGAATCGCAAGGTTCTGATCAAGCGGCGTGAAGGAGGCGGCACATTCCCGGCGCTGTTGCCCGAGCAACTTTCTTCGCTGAATGAAAATTATCTGATCAAGCGCGGCGAGGAAGATCGGGTGGCCGGTTTTCATGCGCATACGTTAATTTTCCAGCCGCGGGACAATTTGCGCTATACCCACAAAATGTGGGCTCACAGCGATTCTGGTTTGTTGCTCAAGGCGGCGGTGCTGGATGAACCAGGGCAAGTCATCGAGCAGTACGCTTTTACGCAATTGACCATAGGCGGGAATATTGACCGCAAATGGATCGTTTCAGAAAAATCTTCCCAGCCACAGGCTGCTGATGCCAAGAACGATGTGGCGGGTGTGGCCGTAAAGAGCGGCTGGCAAGTGGGGGGGCTACCTGCCGGTTTCAGGAAAATACTGGAAATGCGCCGCACCTTGCGCGAAGGAAAGGCGCCGGTGACGCAGTTGGTGTTCTCTGATGGTCTGGCAGGCATCTCGGTGTTTATTGAGAGCATGGACAATAAACCGGAAGTACGCCCGGGTATGTATAGCCAGGGCGTTATTCAGATTTACAGCAAAATCGTCGATAAGAATCTCATTACAGTAGTGGGTGAAGTGCCGTCACGCACACTCCTGCAGGTGGCAGAGTCCGTTCGTTTCAGCGGAGGTGGACATGATTGAAACCAGGGCAATAGTAATTAGCCTGAACGGCAATGAGGCACTAGTTGAAGCCAAACAGGGCGGCGGGTGTGGACACTGTGACAGTGAAAATGGCTGCGGCAGCGGCAAGTTGTCACAATTATTCTCTACCAGACCACGACGCTTTCGGGTGCGTAATGATGCCAATGTGCAGGTGGGCAGCGAGGTGTCTGTCACCCTGACGGAAGGAGTGCTGCTGCGCAGTGCGCTGCTGATGTACATTTTGCCCCTGGTATGCCTGTTTGCGGGCGCAGCTATCGCCGGGCAATGGGCGCAAGATGCGGGGAGTGCGGATGGCTATGCTGTGCTGGGAGCGCTCACCGGCCTGTTGCTGGGATTTGTTCTGGCGCGAATATTGGCGCTGCGACAGCGCGGATTGGCGGTGGCGCAGCCGGTTATTGCGTCCTGCATGTCGTCCGCGTCTGGCTGCGGCATGGGCAAACATTGATGATGTGTAAAGACTGAGAAGGGGAAAGAATGCTGAGAAAGTTTTTTGTAATCGCGTTGTTTGGCCTGTTTGCGCAAACACTGTCTGCAAAAGAGCTGCCTGATTTTACCGAGCTGGTAGAAAAGCAGGGCGCTGCCGTGGTGAATGTCAGCACGACACAAATCATACAGAATGCACCGTCAGGATTGGAGGGATTACCCGAGGGGGATCCGTTTGCTGAGCTGTTTCGCCGCTTTGCGCCACAGGTGCCGCGTGAGCAGGAGTCTCATTCGCTCGGCTCGGGTTTTATTATCAGTGCGGACGGCTATATTTTGACTAATGCCCATGTGGTCGACAGCGCCGACAAAATTACCGTGCGCCTGACCGACAAGCGCGAATTCAAGGCCAAGGTGATCGGCGCAGACAAGCGCACTGATGTGGCGTTACTCAAGATAGATGCAACCGGCTTGCCGAAGGTCACCCAGGGCGATGCTGCGCTGCTCAAGGTGGGCGAGTGGGTGTTGGCGATTGGTTCGCCATTCGGCTTTGACAGCAGCGTGACTGCCGGCATCGTCAGCGCCAAGGGGCGCTCGCTGCCACAGGAAAATTACGTACCCTTTATTCAGACTGATGTTGCCATTAACCCCGGCAATTCCGGGGGCCCCTTGTTTAACATGAAGGGCGAAGTGGTCGGGATTAATTCGCAGATTTACAGCCGCTCGGGCGGTTACATGGGGCTGTCGTTTGCCATCCCCATCGATGTCGCCATGGAAGTGGTGAATCAGCTGCGCACCACGGGCAAGGTAACGCGCGGTCGTATAGGAGTGACGATACAGGAGGTGACGCGCGACCTGGCAGAGACCTTTGGCCTGCACAATGCCACTGGCGCGCTGATTTCAGGTGTGGAAAAAAATGGTCCTGCTGACAAGGCGGGAATACAGGTCAGTGACGTGATCCTCAAATTTGACGGCAAGGCAGTCAATGCTTCCCATGATCTGCCACGCATGGTTGCCGCGACCCGTCCGGGTAGCAAAGTGAGCGTGCAATTGTGGCGCAAGGGAGCGCTCAAGGAGTTGAGTCTGGTCGTGGCAGAAATGCCGGTGGACGGCCGGGCTAGCCGTGCAGCAAGGGGGGATTCAAGCGCTGACCAGATTGCACGTTTGGGTATTGGCGTCATTGAACTGACCCAGGAACAGAAAAAACAGCTGGAAATCGAGGATGGCTTGCTGATTGACGAGGTGCGCAGCGCCAGCGCACGCGCCGAGCTGCAGCGCGGCGATATTATTCAGGCGCTGGGTAATGTGCCCGTTACCAGCATCGAACAATTCAACAGCATGCTGAAGGCATTCCCCAAGGGGCGCAACGTTGCCTTGCTGGTGCGTCGCGGCGATAGCGCTTCTTATGTGGCGATCAAGCTGGATGAGAAGTAACGGATAGTTTTGGGGCGGTGCTTTCGGCATTTCCTTATTACGCAATGCTGCTGTCCGGGGAGTTCAGGAGTGCCAGCGTATCCAGCCAAAATCGGCTAGAATTCGGGTTTTTCGAATTCCGTGCCCTGTGCGAGTTTCCACCGGAAGCGGGCGGGATTCGTTGGGGTGACAAGATAGATGCAACATATCCGTAACTTTTCCATTATTGCCCATATTGACCACGGTAAATCCACGCTGGCAGACCGCATTATCCACTTGTGCGGAGGTCTGTCCGATCGTGAAATGGAGGCGCAGGTGCTGGACTCCATGGACATCGAGCGCGAGCGCGGTATCACCATCAAGGCACAGACTGCAGCGCTGAGCTACAAGGCGCGCGACGGGCAAGTTTACAACCTCAATCTGATCGATACCCCCGGGCACGTGGATTTCTCCTACGAGGTTTCGCGTTCCCTGTCGGCCTGTGAAGGTGCGCTGCTGGTGGTGGATGCATCCCAGGGCGTGGAGGCGCAGACCGTGGCCAACTGCTACACCGCGCTGGATCTGGGGGTGGAAGTGGTACCGGTGCTGAACAAGATTGACCTGCCCTCCGCCAATCCCGAAAACGCCATCAGCGAAATCGAGGATGTCATCGGCATCGATGCGCATGACGCCGTGCATTGTTCGGCCAAGACCGGGCTGGGCGTGCCGGATGTGCTGGAAGCCATCATTGCCAAAATCCCTGCACCCAAAGGTGACCCGGATGCGCCGTTGCAGGCGCTGATCATCGACTCGTGGTTTGATAATTACGTTGGTGTGGTCATGCTGGTGCGCATTGTTAACGGCACGCTCAAGCCGAAAGACCGGATACTGTTCATGGCCACCGGCGCGCAGCACTTGACCGAACATATCGGTGTGTTTACCCCCAAATCACAGCCGCGCGAACTGTTGTCTGCCGGTCAGGTGGGCTTTGTGATCGCCGGCATCAAGGATTTGAAAGACGCCAAGGTCGGCGATACCATTACTTCGCAGGTCAAGCCGGCCAGCAGCGCACTGCCGGGCTTCAAGGAAGTGCAGCCGCAGGTTTTTGCCGGCCTGTTCCCGGTCGAGTCGAATCAGTACGAGGCGCTGCGCGACTCGCTGGAAAAACTCAAGCTCAATGATGCTTCGCTGCAATATGAGCCGGAGGTTTCCCAGGCACTCGGCTTCGGCTTCCGCTGCGGCTTCCTCGGCCTGCTGCACATGGAGATCGTGCAGGAGCGCCTCGAGCGCGAATTCGACATGGATCTCATCACTACCGCGCCTACAGTTATTTACGAGGTGGTAATGCGTGACGGTTCGGTGTTGGAGGTGGATAACCCGTCCAAGATGCCGGACGTATCGAAGATCGAAGTCATTCGCGAGCCTATCGTTACGGTAAACCTGTACATGCCGCAAGAGTATGTGGGCTCGGTGATCACGCTGTGCACCCAGAAGCGCGGCGTGCAGATCAATATGAGCTATCACGGCAAGCAGGTATTGCTGGTATACGAAATGCCGATGGCGGAAATCGTGATGGATTTCTTTGACAAGCTCAAATCGGTATCACGCGGTTACGCTTCCATGGACTACGAGTTCAAGGAATATCGCCCGGCTGATGTGGTCAAGGTGGATATCCTGATCAACGGCGAGAAAGTCGACGCACTGGCGATTATCGTGCATCGTGCCAACAGCCAGTACCGCGGGCGTGAAGTGGCAGCCAAAATGCGTGAGCTGATCCCGCGCCAGATGTTTGACGTGGCGATACAGGCGGCCATCGGTGCGAATATCATTTCGCGCGAGAACGTCAAGGCGCTGCGCAAAAACGTGCTGGCCAAGTGTTACGGCGGCGATATCTCGCGCAAACGCAAGCTGCTGGAAAAACAGAAGGCGGGCAAGAAGCGCATGAAGCAGGTGGGCAGTGTGGAAATACCGCAAGAGGCCTTCCTGGCGATTCTGCGTGTGGATGACAAATAACTAATCGGGAAATCAGATGGACTTCGCGTTAATCATGTTTTTGCTGTTGCTGCTAACTGGCGCCATTTGGTTGCTGGATCGTTTTGCTTTGCAGTCCAAGCGCGCCACAGAAGCAAAAGAGCCCTGGTGGGTCGAGTATGCCAAGAGTTTTTTCCCGGTCATATTGGCGGTGTTTCTGCTGCGTTCCTTTCTGGTGGAGCCCTTCAAAATCCCGTCCGGCTCGATGATTCCCACCCTGCAAGTGGGCGATTTTATTCTGGTGAATAAATTTACCTATGGCATCCGCCTGCCAATTATCAGCAAGAAAATCGTTGATATAAACAATCCTAAACGCGGCGATGTCATGGTCTTTCATTACCCGGAGAATCCCTCTGTCGACTATATTAAGCGCGTGGTAGGTCTGCCGGGAGATGTTATTGTCTATCGCGACAAGCAGATTCTTGTTAATGGCGCGGTACAACAGCAAAAGAGCGCCGGCGAGTACAACTATGTCGAGAGCGGTTTGAGTTTTGTGCATACCGAGCGCTACAACGAGAACCTGGATGGGCATGAACACTCAGTCTTGCTGAACCCCGACATGCCGCCGGTTCATCTGGGCTCGGTGGCCGACTTTCCACTGCATGATCAGTGCAGTTATAGCCAGAAAGAAATGCGCTGTACCGTTCCTGCAGGACATTACTTTATGATGGGTGATAACCGCGACAACAGCCGCGATAGCCGCTATTGGGGCTTTGTGCCGGACAATCTGATCGTGGGCAAGGCATTTTTTATCTGGATGAATCTGGGTGATTTGAAACGTATTGGTATATCTATTAACTAGGGGGAAAAGCGATGAACGCAATAGTCAGGCAGCAATGTGGTTTTTCTTTTACGGGTTTCATTTTGGTGGCCGCCATACTGATATCGGCAGCGATCTTTGGCATGAAGATCATACCTTCGTATATGGAAAACGGGAAAATTCAGAAGGCTATGGATGCTATTGTGCACGATCCGGCCTTGCAAACAGCCACAGTAGCTGAAATCAAGGATACCTTCGCAAAGCGCGCTGTGACCATGGATAACGTGACCAGCATCACTGAGAACGATCTCGTAATAGGCAAGGCAGAGGGAAGGTTGTCTCTGAGTGCCAGCTATAGTGTAAAAGTACCGTTGGCCGGAAATGTCAGTTTGCTGATCGAGTTCAATCCATCGGCATCCCAGTAACCAACAGATGAAGCGTGACGCGTTGTGCCGGCTGATAGGCCATGAATTTGCGCAGCCGCAGTTGCTGCAGCGAGCGCTGACGCATCGCAGCTATAGTGCGGCACACAACGAGCGTCTCGAGTTTCTTGGCGATAGCGTGCTGAATTGTGCGATTGCCAAATATTTGTACGACAGCCATCCGGATTGGCCGGAAGGCGATCTGTCGCGTTTGCGCTCCAACCTGGTCAATCAGCAGACACTTTCTACTTTGGCGCAGCAGCTGCAGTTGGGGGAGCAATTGCAGCTGGGCGAAGGAGAGCGCAAGAGTGCCGGCTTTCGCCGCCCCTCCATTCTGGCAGATGCGCTGGAAGCGCTGATAGGTGCGGTGTTTCTGGATGCGGGATTCGCGGCTGCTGAAAATGTTGTATTGAAACTATACGTGCCATTTATGCAGCAGGCCGACGTGCAGACGCTGGGCAAGGATGCCAAAACCCTGTTGCAGGAATATTTGCAGAGTCGCAAACTGGCGTTACCCAAATATACGGTGATTGCCACCAAGGGTGAAGCCCATGAGCAGCTGTTTCAGGTCGAGTGCGAGATTGCACAGGTGAAGCTGGCAACACGCGGCGAAGGCAGCAGTCGTCGCATCGCTGAACAGGTGGCGGCAGAGGCCGCTTATCAGAAACTTAAAACTCACACCCCATGACCGAAAATACATTGTTTCACAGCGGTTTTATCGCCATCGTAGGGCGCCCGAACGTGGGCAAGTCCACCCTGCTCAATCATCTGATCGGGCAGAAGATCAGCATCACCTCGCGCAAGGCGCAGACCACGCGCCACCGCATTACCGGCATTCTGACCGAGGAGCACACCCAATTCGTGTTTGTCGATACGCCTGGATTTCAGACGCAGCATCTGAACACGTTGAACAAGGGCCTGAATAAAGTCGTAACCAGCAGTCTGCGCGATGTCAATGTCGTGCTGTTTGTGATCGAGGCGCGCCACTTCGATGAGCGCGACCGCCAGGTGATGGAACTGCTGCCCAGGAATATGCCGGTGTTGCTGGTGATCAACAAGGTCGACAATATGGAAGACAAGGGCCAGCTGTTGCCCTTTATCCAGGATATCGCCAAAGAGCGTGAATTTACCGCCATCGTGCCGGTGAGCGCCAAGCAGAACAAACAGCTCGATACCCTGCTTGATGCAATACGCCCGTTTCTGCCTGAGGGCGAAAAGATTTATCCCGAAGACGAAGTCACCGACCGCAACGAGCGTTTCCTTGCCGCCGAAATCGTGCGCGAAAAGGTGTTCCGTTTTACCGGCGAAGAGCTGCCCTACTCGGTCAGCGTGGTGATCGAGCAGTTCAAGATGGATGGCAAGATGCGCCGCATTCATGCGGCGATCCTGGTTGACAAGGATGCGCACAAGGCCATGCTGATCGGCAAGAACGGCGAGAAGCTCAAGGAAATTGCCACGCAGGCGCGCCTGGATATGGAAAAAATGTTTGACGGCAAAGTGTTCCTCGAAGTGTGGATCAAGGTGCGCAGCGGCTGGGCTGACAGCGCGCAGATGCTGAAGAGCCTGGGCTACGAATAAGCGGGTTAAGGAATGCAGCCGCACAAACTCCGCCTGGAAGATGAACCTGCATTCGTACTGCACAGTTACCCGTTTCGCGAGACCAGCCTGATACTCGAGGTGTTCAGCCGCCAGCATGGTGTTTTGCCGCTGGTGGCACGCGGAGCGCGCCGGCCCAGGTCGGCACTGCGCGGGCTGGTGATGAGCTTCCAGCCCTTGTTGTTAAGCTGGTTCGGCAAGAACGAGTTGCGCACCCTGCACCGTGCGGAATGGCAGGGCGGACAGCCGCAATTGCAGGGCACTGCGCTGTTGTGCGGGTTTTATCTGAATGAGCTGTTGCTTAACCTGATGGTGCGCGATGATCCGCACGAACAGCTGTTTGAATACTACCAGCTGACGCTGCAACGCCTGGCTTTTGGTGCTGATCACGCCGCCACCTTGCGCTGTTTCGAGAAGCATCTGCTGCAGGAGCTGGGCTATGCGCTGATGCTGGAACGGGAAGCAGGCAGTGGGGAGGCAATCGATCCGGCTCAGTCATACCGTTATGTGATCGAGCGCGGTGCACTACGTGATAGTGACGACCAGCAAGCGGGCATGCCGGTGTCCGGCAAGACCTTGCTGGATATGGCGGCCGATGATTACAGCGACGCGCAGAGTGCACGCCAGGGCAAGCAGCTGATGCGCATGTTGCTGAATCATCACCTGGGCGGAAAAATGCTGCATACGCGCGAGCTGATCAAGGATTTGACCAAACTGTAATGGCTGCTGACTGGAAGGAAATGCAATGATTAAACTGGGCCTGAATATTGACCATGTCGCCACGCTGCGCCAGGTGCGCGGCACGCG
This sequence comes from Gallionellaceae bacterium, assembly GCA_041488395.1. Lineage (GTDB taxonomy): Bacteria > Pseudomonadota > Gammaproteobacteria > Burkholderiales > Gallionellaceae > 39-52-133. Next base: position 5,295 of record JBGPPE010000033.1, on the reverse strand, counting down.
CTATCCCAATGTACTGCAGGCCGCGCTGGTAGGCGAGGCCGCTGGTGCCGATGCGATCACCCTGCATCTGCGCGAAGATCGCCGCCACATCCAGGACAAGGATGTGGAAATCCTGCGCGACATGCTGCAAACGCGCATGAACCTGGAAAGCGCCATTACCGACGAGATGCTGGCCTTTGCCCTGCGCATCAGGCCGCACGATGTGTGCTTTGTGCCGGAACGGCGCGAGGAACTGACCACAGAGGGCGGCCTGGATGTGATCCGCTACTTCGAGCAGGTGAAACATGCCTGCACCAAATGTGCCGAAGCAGGCATACGTGTCTCCCTGTTTATCGACCCCGACGAGAAGCAGTTGGAAGCCTCCAAAGCCGCCGGTGCTCCGGTGGTGGAAATCCACACCGGAAAATATGCCGATGCAGCCAGCGTGCCCGAGCAGGCGCACGAGCTGGAGCGCATCAGGCGTGCAGTTGCATTCGGGCACTCTCTCGGCCTGCAGGTCAATGCCGGGCACGGCCTGAATTACCACAATGTGCAGCCGATCGTGGCGATCCCGCATGTAGCCGAGCTCAATATCGGCCACGCCATCGTGGCCGAAGCGCTGTTTATCGGGCTGGAGCAGGCGGTGAAAAAAATGAAGGCACTGCTGACCGTACAGCCATGATCCTGGGAATCGGCACCGACATCGTCGCACTGGCGCGCATAGAAGCGCTGCATCAGCAATATGGCGAACGTTTCGCCAGGCGTGTGCTGAGCCCGGGCGAAATGGCCGAATTTGCCACGCATGCCAGTCCGGCGCGCCTGCTGATGAAACGCTTTGCCGCCAAAGAAGCGCTGGCCAAGGCCACCGGCAGCGGCATGCGCTTCCCGGTCAGCCTGCAGCAAATCAGTGTCATCCATGACGTACTGGGCAAACCGGCGTTTGCGTTTGCTGCAGAACTGGCGGTTTATCTGAACAAGCTGGGGGTGAGTCGCCACCATCTCAGCATCAGTGATGAACGAGATGTCGCCGTGGCATTCGTGGTTCTGGAAGGAGAAAGTTGATGGGGATAGGTCCGGTCATGCTGGATGTTGCCGGCACGGTGCTGACGGCTGAAGACGAGGCAAGGTTACGCCACCCGCTGGTGGGCGGCGTGATCCTGTTTGCGCGCAACTTTCAATCCACGCACCAGCTTGTCGAGCTGACCGCCAGCATCCATGCTGTGCGTACACCGCCCCTGCTGATCGCGGTGGATCACGAGGGCGGGCGTGTGCAACGTTTTCGCGAAGGCTTTACGCGCATTCCGCCGATGCGCGAACTGGGCAAAGTATGGGATGAACACCCCAAGCGCGCCAAGCATCTGGCAGAGCAGGCCGGCTATGTGCTCGCTGCCGAATTGCGTGCCTGCGGCGTGGACTTCAGCTTTACCCCGGTGCTGGATGTGGACTATGGCAGCAGCGGCGTGATCGGTGACCGCGCTTTCCATTCCGAGCCACAGGCGATTGCCGAGCTGGCACACAGCCTGCTGCAGGGCCTGCGCCAGGGCGGCATGCACACGGTGGGCAAGCATTTTCCCGGACATGGCTTTGTCCGCGCCGATTCCCATCTGGAAATCCCGGTGGACGAACGCAGTTATACCGACATCGAGCTGTGCGACCTGATTCCGTTCCGGCAGATGGTGAGTTTCGGTTTGACTGCTGTCATGCCCGCACATGTGATTTACCCCAAGGTGGATCCGAACCCGGCTGGATTTTCCAAGGTATGGCTGAAGGACGTGCTGCGTGGCGAGCTGGGCTTTGAGGGCTGCATTTTCAGCGACGACCTCAGCATGGAAGGCGCGACTGTCGCCGGCGGCATCGTGCAGCGCGCGGAAGCGGCCTTGCAGGCAGGATGCGACATGGTGCTGGTGTGCAACCGCCCGGATCTGGCGGACGAGCTGCTGGCCGGCCTGAAATGGGAGATGCCGGCGACCAGCAAGGCGCGCATCGCACATATGCGCGGCCGTCCCCACCCGGAGACGCTGGTACAGTTGCATGAGGAAGCCGGCTTTATCAAGGCGCTGCATGAAGTGGCCAGCATAGGCAGCAGCAGCGGTGAACTGAAATTTGCCTGAATATTTTCCGGGCTGCTTTTGCTATTTGGGACGATGATTGCGATAATTTTGCATGTTATCGATAAGCCTCCAACTACGTATACACAACGGTTAGCGATATGAGTGAACTGCAGATCAGCCTGTTGGCCATCGGTGTTATCGTGGTAATTGCGGTGTATGCCTACAGCTACTGGCAGCAGCGGCAATACCGCCGCCACTTTGGCGCTGCCTTCCAGCCCAGGCGCGAGGATGCGCTGTATCACGAAACCGCAAAGAAGGCATCGCATGCCTTGCTGGACGACGAGGCCACGGACTCACTGGTGTCACCAGACACAGCGAGAACCAATATGGCGGATGAGGCGTGCAGCCTGCTCGATGAAATGACCGACTACATTGCTGAAATCTTCCCCAGAAATCCGGGCAGCGCCGATGCCCTTGCGCCACTGTGGCAACGCCGTTTCGATTTCGGCAAGAACGTTTACGCCTGCGGCCAGAATGCTGAAACCGGTGCCTGGGAAAGAGTCATTGCCGAAAGCCAGCTGACTTACCGTGCCTTCCGCCTGGCGGTGCAGCTGGCAAACCGCTCGGGTGCGGTGAGCGAGTCCAGACTCAGTGATTTCCGCGACATGGCGCGAGATATCAGCGAGCGCCTGCAGGCCGAATCGAGCTTCCCGGATGTCAGTGCAGCGGCAGAGCGGGCACAGGCGCTGGACGAGTTCTGCGCCGAAGTCGACCAGATGATAGGCATCAACCTGTTGCCTGGCGGAGGACGCGCGCTGGCAGGCAGCGATATCGAACGTGTGGCCGAGATGCACGGCATGAGTTTGCAGGCCGATGGCGCTTTTCATTTGCTGGATGGGCGTGGCCTGACCCAGTTTATCCTGAGCAACTACGATAACCTTCCCTTCCAGCACCACACCCTCAACCAGATGCGCGTCACCGGGCTGACCCTGTTGCTCGATGTACCGCGGGTGGAGCAGCCGGTACAGCGCTTTGACGAAATGCTGGCGCTGGGGCGTAGCCTGGCGCAGGAGCTGCGCGCAGCCCTGGTGGATGACCACCGCGTGACCCTGCAGGATGCTGCACTTGCCCACATCCGCGGGCAGATTGCGATTATCGAGAAACGCATGTTCTCCGGCGATATTGTCCCCGGCAGCGCACAGGCACGCAGGCTGTTCGCATAGATGACTTCAGCAACACAACGCATCGCTGAGTTGCGTGCCGAGATTGAGCGGCACAACCATGCCTATTACGTGCTGGATAAGCCCACCATCCCCGATGCGGAATACGACAAGCTGTTCCGCGAACTGCAACACCTGGAAGCACAACACCCCGAACTGCTGACGCCGGATTCGCCCACCCAGCGTGTCGGCGGCAAGGTGCTGGACGGTTTTGCGCCGGTGCGCCATGCCGTGCCCATGCTGTCCATCCGCACCGAGACCGACACTGAAGCCAGCGGTGCGGTCAACTTCGACACGCGTGTGCGCAACGCGCTGGGTTCGCTCGGGGGCGATATTGCATATGCCTGCGAGCTCAAGTTCGACGGCCTCGCCATCAACCTGCGCTATGAGCGCGGCGTGCTGGTGGAGGCCGCCACGCGCGGTGACGGTGAAACCGGCGAGGACGTGACGCAGAACGTGCGCACCATCCACTGCATTCCCCTGCATCTGCACGGCTGCAACGCCGAGGTGCTGGAGGTGCGCGGCGAAGTCTACATGTCGCGCAAGGATTTCCAGCGTTACAACGACAAGCAGCGTGAGCGGGGCTTGCCCACCCTGGTCAATCCGCGCAACGGCGCCGCCGGCAGCATCCGCCAGCTTGACCCGGCACTGGCGGCGAGGCGGCCGCTGTCGTTTTTTGCCTATGGACTGGGTGAGGTGAAAGGCTGGACATTGCCTGCCACGCACAGCGGCATTCTGGATGCGCTACAGCAATTTGGCATGCCGGTATGCGACGAGCGTGCCGTGGTGCATGGTGCGGCGGAACTGGCCGAATTCCACCGCAAGGTGGCGGCCAAACGCGATGCCTTGCCGTTCGATATCGACGGCGTGGTGTACAAGGTCAACAGGCTTAATCTGCAAGCCGAGCTCGGCTTCGTCTCGCGCGAGCCGCGCTGGGCGGTGGCGCACAAATACCCGGCGGAAGAGCAGCTGACCGTGCTGCGCGATATCGAGATCCAGGTGGGGCGCACCGGCAAGCTCACGCCGGTGGCCAAGCTGGAGCCGGTATTCGTCGGTGGCACCACGGTCAGCAATGCCACCCTGCACAACGAAGACGAAATCCGCCGCAAGGACGTACATATCGGCGACACCGTGATTGTGCGCCGTGCCGGCGACGTGATCCCGGAAGTGGTCGGCGTATTGCCCGAGAGGAGACCTGCGCATGCCAGGCCGTTCGTGATGCCGACCAACTGCCCGGTATGCGGCAGCCATGTGGTGCGCGAGGAAGGCGAATCCGCCGCGCGCTGCACCGGCGGACTGTTCTGCGCAGCACAGCGCAAGCAGGCCATCCTGCATTTCGCCGGCCGCCGCGCGATGGATATCGAAGGGCTGGGCGACAAGCTGGTGGACCAGCTGGTGGATGAAAATATCATCCACTCCCTGCCTGACCTGTACCGGCTGGACGTGAGCACGCTGGCGCAGCTGCCGCGCATGGCCGAGAAAAGCGCGCAAAACCTGCTCGACGCACTGGAAAAGAGCAAACACACCACGCTCAACCGCTTCCTGTTTGCGCTCGGCATCCGCAATGCCGGCGAGAGCACAGCCAAGGACCTGGCACGGCATTTCGGCACGCTGGAAGCCATCATGCAGGCCGATGCAGAACGCTTGCTGGCCGTGCCTGATGTGGGGCCGGTGGTAGCGCAGAGCATCGTTGATTTCTTCGGCGAGGCGCATAACATCGAAGTGGTGCAGCAATTACGCGCACTGGGCGTACAGTGGCAGGAGCACGATGGTGTCAGCACAGAACCCTTGCCATTGTCAGGCAAGACCTTCGTGCTCACCGGAACACTCGCCAGCCTGGGGCGCGATGAGGCAAAATCACGTCTGGAAGCACTCGGTGCCAAGGTCGCCGGCAGCGTGTCCAAGAAAACGCATTACGTGGTGGCCGGCGTCGAGGCCGGCAGCAAGCTGGAGAAAGCACAGGAGCTGGGCGTGCCGGTGCTGGATGAGCAGGCTTTCCTGCAGCTGCTGCAGGAAAAAGGCGGGTGATCCGCAGATTACGCAGA
>JBGPPE010000032.1:0-23932 GCA_041488395.1 Gallionellaceae bacterium | reverse complement strand
TACCTTTAAGCGCAAGACGGAAATCTGCAAGCGCAGCTACGACATCCTGTGAACAAGGTCGGCTTCCCGCCGGAAGACATCATCTTCGACCCGAACATTTTTGCCATTGCCACCGGCATCGAGGAGCACAACAACTACGCGGTGGACTTTATCGAAGCCAGCGCGTGGATCAGAAAAAACCTGCCCTACGCCAAAATTTCCGGTGGCGTGTCCAACGTGTCGTTCTCTTTCCGCGGCAACGAGCCGGTGCGCGAGGCGATCCACACCGTGTTCCTCTATCACGCCATTAAGGCGGGGATGAATATGGGCATCGTCAACGCCGGCCAGCTCGGCGTGTATGAAGAAATCCCCAAAGACCTGCGCGACGCGGTGGAAGACGTGGTGCTCAACCGCAGTCCCGAAGCCGGCGAGAAGCTGGTGAAGATGGCGGAGAGTGTCAAGGGCGGCGGCAAGGAACAGGTGGAAGACCTGGAGTGGCGCAAGGGTACGGTGCAGGAGCGCCTCACCCATGCGCTGGTGCGCGGCATCACCACCTACATTGTGGAAGACACCGAAGAAGCGCGTCTGCAGGCGAAAATGCCGGTAGAGGTGATCGAAGGCCCTTTGATGACGGGCATGAACGTGGTCGGCGACCTGTTCGGCGCGGGCAAGATGTTTTTGCCGCAGGTGGTGAAATCCGCACGCGTGATGAAGCAGGCGGTGGCGCATCTGGTGCCCTACATCGAAGCGGAGAAGCTGCGCTCAGGTGACCTTTCCACCAAGGGCAAGATCGTGATGGCCACGGTCAAAGGCGACGTGCACGACATCGGCAAGAACATCGTCACCGTGGTGCTGCAGTGCAACAACTTCGAAGTGGTCAACATGGGCGTGATGGTGCCGTGCCAGCAAATCCTCGACACTGCACGCGAGCACAAGGCCGACATCATCGGTCTTTCCGGCCTGATCACCCCGTCGCTGGAAGAGATGGCGCACGTGGCCAAGGAGATGGAGCGCCAGGGCTTCACGATACCGCTGCTGATCGGCGGCGCCACCACTTCGCGCGTGCACACCGCAGTGAAGATCGAACCCAACTACCCGAGCGGCAGCACCGTGTACGTCAACGACGCCTCGCGCGCCGTGGGTGTGTGCAGCAATCTGCTGAGCAGCACCCTGCGCGACAACTACGTGGCGGAGATCAAGGCCGACTATGCCGCGGCGCGCGAGCAGCATGAAGGCAAGAAGGGCAAGGCCAGCTATGTCACCCTGGCCGAGGCACGCGCGCACGGCGTAAAAATCGACTGGAAAAATTACACTCCGCCCAGGCCATGGCTCAGCGGCGTGCACAAGTTTGAAGACTACCCGCTGGACAAGATCGCCGAGTACATCGACTGGTCGCCGTTCTTCAATGCGTGGGAACTGGCCGGCCGCTACCCGAAAATATTGCAGGACGAAGTGGTGGGTGAAGAGGCACGCAAGCTGTTTGCCGATGCACAGGCCATGCTGAAAAAAATCATCGCTGAGAAATGGCTCAGCGCCAACGCGGTGTTCGGCCTGTTCCCGGCGAATACCGTGACTGTTAACGGAGGTCCGGGAGACGACATCGAAATCTACACCGACGACACGCGCAAGAAAGTGGCCATCACCTGGCACAACCTGCGCCAGCAGACCAAAAAGCCGGCCGATATTCCCAACTACTGCCTGGCCGATTTCATCGCGCCGAAAGACAGCGGCGTGGCCGATTACATCGGTGCCTTTGCGGTAACTGCCGGCCTCAACATCGATGCGCGCGTGGCCGAGTTTGAAAAGAACAACGACGACTACAGCGCCATCCTGCTCAAGTCGCTGGCCGACCGCCTCGCCGAAGCCTTTGCCGAGCTGCTGCACGCGCGCGTACGGCGCGAGTTCTGGGGTTATGCCACAGACGAAGTGCTGGATAACGATGCGCTGATCGCCGAAAAATATCGCGGTATCCGCCCTGCTCCCGGCTATCCGGCCTGCCCCGAGCATAGCGAGAAAGGCCCGCTATTCGACCTGCTGCAGGCACCAATCAATGCCGGCATCACCATCACCGACAGCTTTGCCATGCTGCCCACCGCAGCGGTGAGCGGTTTCTATTTCTCGCATCCACAATCGCAGTATTTTGCCGTCGGCAAGATCACCAAAGATCAGGTCGAGGACTACGCCAAGCGCAAGGCCATGACGCTGGAACAGGCTGAGCGCTGGCTGGCGCCGGTGCTGAGTTATTAACGTAGTAGAATTGTCGTCGATGTAAAAACCGGAAGCTGCGCGAGGAGTGGAGCTAAATGTCATTTAATGTGGAGTGTGCCATGAACAAAGGATCGATCACGTTACTTACTGTGTTGTTGATGTCAGCGGCAAGCATTGCATATGCGGGAGACTGGAATCTCGTCAAGAATGTAAAGCGCCTGGAGCAGGTTGCACCGGATTACAAGGACGACGCGGCCATAGACAAAAAATTTCTGGACGTGCTCGATCTGACCGAGAAGACCAAGAAGGATGCTGAGGTTTATGAAGAGGCAAAACGGATAGCAGCCATACCTGCCTTGAAGCAGAGTAAATACATGGATTCGTTTTTGTATTACATGCTGGTCAGGTCGATCAGTGTGTCAAAAGTTGGTTCCTCGGAGCCAGACTATTGGCTGGTACTCATCAATGCCCATGACAAGAGCCCGCATCTTCTGGCGGCATGGCTGGTGCATATGAAATTGTTGCCAAAGAACTCCCCTGAGCTGCAACGTGATGCTCGCTCTCTGGTGGACTGGATCAAGGCGCAAAAGCCGGAAATGAAAGTTCGCGCTCCCGAATACTCCGGCAATATGCTTATGGGCTACAAGCCACGCACTGATTTTGCAAACGGCGACTATCCAAAGCTTTATACCCTGTCTAATTACAAAGCTGCTGTTACTCCACCCGCCGGCTTTCTCGAGGACGATATCTATGTCACTCTGCTCGCCAAGGTCAAAGATGGGCGAGAGGATGTCTTGACCGAGATGTCCGGAATTTATCGCAAAATGGGCAAGCGCAAGGAAGCGTCAGACACTGTTTGTCAGCTCGCGGCATTCAAGGTAAAAGCCAAGGATTTCCAAAGTGCAAAGTCGCTGCTCGATGACGCTGTAAGACTCAATCCGGAAAATGCCGGGGCGGTAAAAGAGCGTGATCGGATAAAGCTGGAGCTGACCTACCAATCGCTGTCGCCAGTAACGCCAGCAGCAGCGCCAGCAACACCAGCACCAGTGCCGCAGGTGGCAGTCCAGACACCGCAGGAACAGCGCCCCGTGGCTAATCTCCAGGAGCAGGAAAGCAGCGCAAAGTAGACGAATACTATCCACGCGGCGCAATACGCTCAAGCCATTGCGCCCTCAACTGCAAGGAACACAAAATGAAACAGACATCCTTATTAGCATCGGCGATGTTGTTATCGTCGAGCATTTTTGCTCTCTCGGCTTGCAGCCAACAAGCCACTACACAAACGTCCCCACAAACCACGCCACCAGCAGTGGTCAGTAACGTTGCTGAACTAGTCAAGACCGATACCAAGTTGGGTGCCGGCGCGGAAGCGGTAGCGGGACACAATGTGAACGTACATTACACCGGCTGGCTGTACGACGCAGCGGCCCCCGGGCACAAAGGCATGAAGTTCGACAGCTCGCGTGATCGCGGCACGCCGTTCCAGTTTCCGCTGGGTGCGGGGCGCGTGATCAAGGGCTGGGATCAGGGCGTGGCGGGCATGAAGGTGGGTGGGCAGCGCACGCTGGTTATCCCGCCAGAGCTGGGCTACGGCGCGCGCGGTGCAGGCGGCGTGATTCCGCCGAATGCGACACTGGTATTCGACGTTGAACTTCTTGGCGTGAATTAGGCATTACTGAAAAAACGCGATGGGATTGATTTCAAACCCGCTACTGGTCACGGCGCTGATGCTGGCCGTGTCCAACCTCTTTATGACCTTCGCCTGGTATGGTCACCTGAAAAATCTGGCGACTTCGCCCTGGTACATTGCCGCGCTGGTGAGCTGGGGCATCGCGCTGTTTGAGTACCTGCTGCAGGTGCCGGCCAATCGCATCGGCTACACCGAGCTCAGCCTCGGCCAGCTGAAGATCTTGCAGGAAGTGATCACGCTGACGGTATTTGTGCCATTCGCGGTGATCTACATGAACCAGCCGCTGAAGATGGATTATCTGTATGCGGGGCTGTGCCTGATGGGCGCGGTGTATTTTATTTTTAGAACTTGAAGCGTTAAAACCTTTGCACCACAGAGACACAGAGAAAAACAAAATCTAATCAATTCATTTTCCAATTTTCAAGGAACGAATTATTGGGTTGGTCTTCCTCTGGGTCTCTGATGAAACTACTAGCCATTCGACTAAGGCTGGCAAAAGCGCCAGCCAAGTCGCTGGTTATGTGTCTCTGTGGTGAGTTGTTTTATTAGGACTCACGACATGCAAAAGCACATCCACATCCTCGGCATCTGCGGCACCTTCATGGGCGGCATCGCCGCCATCGCCAAGCAGGCCGGTTACCGTGTCACCGGCTGCGATGCCAACGTCTACCCGCCGATGAGCACCCAGCTCGAAGCACAGGGCATCGAGCTGATCGAAGGTTTCGGTGTGGAGCAGCTAGAACTCAAGCCGGACGTGTTCGTCATCGGCAACGTGGTGTCGCGCGGCAATCCGCTGATGGAAGAAATCCTCAACCGCAACCTGCCCTACGTCTCCGGCCCGCAATGGCTGGCGGATACGCTGCTGCGTGATCGTTGGGTGCTGGGCGTGGCCGGCACTCATGGCAAGACCACCACCACTTCCATGCTGGCGTGGATACTGGAATACGCGCAGCTCAACCCCGGCTTCCTGATCGGCGGCGTGCCGGAAAACTTCGGCATCTCGGCGCGCATTACCGAGTCGCCCTTTTTCGTGATCGAGGCGGACGAATACGACACCGCCTTCTTCGACAAGCGTTCCAAGTTTGTGCACTACCACCCGCGCACCGCCATCCTCAACAACCTCGAATTCGACCACGCCGACATCTTCCCCGACCTCGCCGCCATCGAGACGCAGTTCCATCACCTGGTGCGCACCGTGCCGGGCAACGGCCTGGTGGTGTGCAACGGGCGCGAGGAGTCGCTGCAGCGCGTGCTTGAACGAGGCAGCTGGACGCCGGTGGACTTCTTCGGTTCCCCTCTCCCGCAAGCGGGAGAGGGGCTAGGGGAGAGGGCAACTGGCTGGCAGATCGACGACAACGATGTGGTCACCCTCAATGGCCAGACACAAGGCACCCTGCGCTGGGACTTGATGGGCGAACACAACCGCATGAACGCGCTGGCCGCCCTCTCAGCCGCACGCCATGCCGGCGTGCCGGTGGCGCAGGGCCTGGCAGCCCTGGCCGAGTTCAAGAACGTGAAGCGGCGCATGGAAGTGCGCGGCACCGTCAACAACATCACCGTCTACGATGACTTCGCCCACCACCCCACCGCCATCGCCACCACGATTGAAGGCTTACGTAAAAAAGTGGGCAAGGCGCGCATCCTCGCCGTGCTGGAGCCGCGCTCCAACACCATGAAGCTGGGCGTGATGAAAGACGCCCTGCCCGGCAGCCTCAAGGATGCCGACCAGGTGTTCTGCTATGCCGGCAACCTCGGCTGGGACGCACGCGGGGCGCTGGCTCCCATGGGCGCAAAGGCGGTGGTGAAAGATGATCTGGAAGAGTTGATTGCTGAGATTACTGCGGCGGCAAAAGCAGGCGACCAGATACTGGTGATGAGCAACGGCGGCTTTGGCGGCATCCACGCCAAGCTGCTGAAACGCCTATAGACACTCAGGCGGCTGATTGTTGCCCATCGATTTCCGCGTTTAACTTGGCCAGACAATTCACGGTTTTTCTTGATTGGCCAATGAAATTCTCATTCAGGAGTTTATGCGCCAACGCGTCATCGCCTGCCTGATGCGCCTCGACCACTTTGGAGGCGTAAAAGTGGAATTTTGCATGCTCTTCGACTAGCTGCTGGAACAGCAGATAGTCCCCAAACCGTGCCTTGCCGTTTCCGTGTATCCATGTTCCGAGCACGCACCGGTTATCCACACAGATATTGTGCGGTTGTAAATCTTCGCTGGAGTTGCCCTCAATATAATCTATAAGGCGTTTTTTCCAATTGGCATGCGCAGTTATTGCCTCGAACAAATCAATTTCATGGCGAATTTCTTCGCGTTGAACCTGAGTCAGGCCAAATACTGACAGCATCTTTTTTAACATATCACACCTCTATAAATATAAATGTACAACGCAAGCCATGCGACCATTACAAGTTGAAGCCTATCAGCCAAACGTGACTCCACCACAGATGTCGTTTGTAAGGGCAGCCCCGAGATTTGGATTCGTTTCTAGTTATGGCTATTTCTCCAGTAACTCCACAAACTGACGCGCAATCACCGGTGCGCTGAAATTGTGCTCAACCCAGTAACGCCCTGAGGTAATCATCTGCGTACGCAGCAGCGGGTTGGCGGCCAGTTCCAGGATGGCATCACGCCAGGCGGCGACATCGCCGGGCGGAAGCAGCAGGCCGGTGACACCGGGCACTATGGTTTCCGGGATGCCGCCATTGTTGCTGCACAGCACTGGCACACCGCAGGCCTGTGCTTCTACAGACACCCGGCCGAAGGTCTCACCACCCACCGAGCACATCGCCAGCATGTCCATTGCAGCATAGTAGGGGCGCACGTCGGGTGTCCACGGCTTGCGTGTGTGACGCAGGGGGTGGCCGCCGTTCTGGATGAGTGCATCCAGTTGTGCGGCACCGGGACCATCGCCTATCCACACTGCCCTGAGGTTATGCATGTGCGCCATGGCCTGGTTGAGCGATTCAGCCAGCTGCAGGATGCCCTTGTCGGGGTGCAGGGCACCGACAAAACCGAGCACGACGTTCTCGTCGCCGTAACCCAGCGCGTCACGGCTGCTGCGGCGCAGCTCGGGCTCGGCATGAAAGTGGCCGAGATCGAGCGGGTTGTAGAGGATCTGCAGACGCGCGGGCGGGATGCCGCGCTCGATGAAGCGTTGCCGCATGAACTCCGAGATCACGATGAAGCGCGTGGCCAGGCGCGGTATGAAGTAGTTGGTGGCGGGGCGCATGGGGAAGTCCATGTGCTTGAACAGCGCCAGCCTGATGCCGCGCATTCGCGCCAGCAGGGCCAGCGGCCAGTACTCCTTGCTGAAGCTGCCGACGATCCAGTCCGGCTGGAAGGTGCTGCAGGTGCGCCACACGGTGCTGAAGCCGCGCGGGTCGAAGGCGTTGCGGAACACGCCGTCGATCAGCTGCACGCCGCTGCCCTGCAAGCCCTGATGGATGGGGGCGCCTGGGTAGACCACGGCGGCGACCTCATGACCGGCCTCGCGCAACGAACGCGCCAGAGTGATGAAGTGGCTTTCGGTGCCGCCGCCGCCGCGATTGGTTCCGACAAACAGCAAGCGCATCAGCGTCCGTCCTCGTAGTTGGTGAGCACCTTGAGGGCAAACAGGTGCAGCATGTTGCTGCCGGTAACCAGCACACGGCGCAGCTGCATCAGGTCGTCGCCGGGACGGGCGCGCCCGCGTCCGGTAACGGTAGCCGCCTCGTAGCCGGCCTGGCGCGCGGCCTGGGCCACGCGCGCATCATAGTCGCCATAGGGATAGCAGAACTGCGTCACCGGCGCACCGATGTGCGCCTCCAGTTCGGCCTTGCTGCCGGCCAGCTCGGCCTGCAATTGTTCATCGCTGCAGCCGGTCAGGCGCGGATGGGTGCGCGAGTGGGCGCCAACCTCCATGCCGGCGGCATGCCACTCACGCATCTGTGCTGTGCTCATCAGCGGCTTGCTCACCTTGAGCGTGGCGGCATCCCAGTCGTTACTCTGCCCGAGGCGGTCGCTGACAAAGTAGCAGGTGGCGCTGAAGCCGTTGGCGCGCAGGGCGGGCAAGGCGTTATCAAAGGTATCCAGATAACCGTCATCAAGGGTGATCACCGCTACCCTGCCCTGCTTTTCGCCGCGCAGATAGGGCATCGCAGCCGACATGGACAGTCCCTGGAAACCCAGCCAACGCAACAAGCGCATCTGCCGCGCAAACGACTTGCTGCGCACATACAGGCCGCGCAGGCGTGCACCTTCAGGCGGTGTGCCGATATTGTGGTACATCAGGATGGGGATGCGCATGTGTTGATAGGCTTTATGACGTTATTGAAGAATGAATTCGATCAGCTCGACGGGGTTTTCCGAATAAGGCTGGCCCAGGCTGATGGTGCCGGAACCGTGCAGGGTGATTTCGCTGTGCAGCAGTTGTGATATGCGCTTGTCGCTGAAGCGGATGTAAGTGCCGTTGGCACTGTAATCGACCAGCACGAATTTGTTGAAATAGAACTCGATGCGGGCGTGCTGGCGCGAGGCGTGGGTGTTCTGGATGATCAGGTCGCAGCTGTCGCCGCGCCCCAGTACCACGCTCTTGCGCTGCTCGCTCACCACCACCAGCTGGTCGCGGTAACGCAGCAACAGCTCGTTGCGCGCTTCGCGGGGCTCACGAAATTTTGGCAGGCCGACGCGGCTGATGGTAGTGTCCTCAAATTCCCAGGTGACCAGGAAAACGTCGAAGGTGTCCTTCCTGTTGTGCGTCTTGGCGCGCTTTACCTGGCGCACCTTGCGGCGCAAATTCTCCGGCAGCGCTTCGGCCAGGTGCCGTGTCGTCATGATCTGGCGCGCGCGCGTCATGGCGGTGACGCGCGCCGCCATGTTGACCGCCTCGCCGCTGATTTCATCGCCGTTGAGGTTCACTTCGCCGTAGTGGATGCCGATGCGGATGTGCAGCGGGTAGTCGCCGCCCAGCTGCGCATGCTGCACCGCATTCTGCATGGCGCAGGCAGCCTGCATGGCCTCTGCCGGCGTGGCAAAGGAACACAGGATTTCATTCACGATGGTCTGCACCAGCTTGCCCTGAAAGCGCTCCACCTCCTGCTTCATCAGGTCGAGGCAGTTTTTGACCAGGCGCCGTGTCAGCTCGTCGCCGACCTTCTCGTACAGCACGCTGTTCACCGAGATATCGGCGAACAGGATGGCCAGCCGGGTTGTCTGTTTAGATGAGTTCATCTGGCGCTCTGTTTGGCCTAATCATGGATGGCGCGGATGGTCATGGTGCCCTGGTACAGGCGCACATCCATGCGGTTCAGAAAAGACATGCCCAGCAGTATTTCGTCGCCCAGGCGCGGTGTAATCGAGGCGGACACATCATGCGCGACGATGCCGCCCAATTGCACCGTGGCCAGTCGCGTCATATAGCTGACCGTGTCGCCATTGGCGGTTTCAGTGCGAATGGCATTGATGCTGTGCAGGCCCAGCTTGTCGGCCAGGCTCTGCGAGATGGCGACATCGGTTGCACCGGTATCCACCATCACCGGTGTTTTGATGCCGTTGATAAAAGCCTCGGCGCGGTAATGGCCGGCGAGATCGCGTTTCAGGGTGACCTCGGGAGAGGAGGCAAGCTGAGCGCTCGTGTTGGGGTGCACCTGCAGGTTGATTAAATAAAACAGCGCGCCAGCCAGTGTCAGCCAGACGGCGGCGATGAGCAGTGTTTTCAGATGTGAGGCTGTCGGCAATGCCATGGTTGCACCTCTGATAGCTAAGCGTGTTGTTCCGCGCGCGGCGGAATGGAAAACTCGATCAGTTCAGTCGGGTGGTCGGCAAAGGATTGTCCCAGACTGATAGAGCCGCTGCCCAGCAACACGGCTTCCTCACGGTTGATGCGCACGATCTGGCCGCTGCTGAAGCGGATGTAGGTGCCGTTGATGCTGTGATCGGAAATAATGAATTTGCCCAGGCGCAATTCCACATGCGCGTGCTGGCGCGAAGCGAAATCGTTTTTTACCACCAGCTGGCAGCTGGCTTCGCGCCCCAGCAGCACGCTGCGGCTCATTTCGTTGACCAGATGGGTTTCGCCGCGATAGCGCAGGGTCAGTTCGTCGGCAAGCGCATTGCGGCGGTATGCCGGGATGCCGATGCGGGTGCTCTCGACATCGTCACGTTCCCAGCTCACCTGGAAAATATCGAACTGCTCCTGTTTGCCCTTGAATTCGGCGCGCAGGATTTTGCGTACCTTTTCATGCAGCCCGGCAGGCAGGGCGTCGACTACCGCCGTGGTGGTCATAATCTGGTTGGTGCGCGTGATCGCGGTAACGCGTGCGGCCATGTTGACGGCATCGCCGTAGACGTCGCCGGTTTCGCACAAGACGTCGCCATAATGGAAGCCGACACGGATATAGAGCGGGTGTTCGCTGTGCTGGCTGTCGGTCTGGATCGCCAGCTGCATTTCGCTGGCGGCGCGCAGCGCGGCTTCAGCGCTGGGAAAGGTGCACATGATTTCATCGCCCAGCGTTTTGACCAGCTTGCCGCCAAAGCTTGCGATGCCGCTGCTCATGATGGTCAGGCAGCGCGCCACCAGGCGGCGTGCCGTCTCATCGCCCAGTTTGTCGTAGAGCGCGGTGCTGCCGCTGATGTCGGCAAACAGGATGGCCAGTTTTTGTCTTTGTGCGGTCATCGCGGTTTACCCGTTGGCACCGAACATCATGCGTCGCGCCACGAATTGCTTGGCAGGAGGCAGGCAGTCGAGCAGGCTGAGCGAAGCGCCACGCGCACTGCCGAGCAGAGGCAGGTCGTTGGAAAACAGGCGCACCAGGCCGTCGGTAAAGCGGATCACGCCGTTGCGATCGAGGCGGCGGCTGCTGCGGTAGGCAGCCAGCATGGCGGGTGAGCCCAGCGCTTGCTGTTCCGTGCCGAGTATTTCCCGGGCCAGCTCCCAGGCATCGCGCAGCCCCAGATTGAAGCCCTGGCCGGATACCGGGTGCAGGGTTTGCGCGGCGTTGCCGATCAGCGCGGTGTGCGCCAGAGTGGTGTCGGGTGCGCGCCGGAGGCGCAGCGGGAAGCAGCTGCGCGGACCGACCGTAAGGAAGTCGCCGACCCTGTCGCCAAAGTGCTGGTGCAGCTGCGCGAGGAAATGCGCATCATCCCAGCTCAATACGTCCTGTGCGAGCGCGTGCGGCATGGTCCACACCAGCTCGTAGCCAGCACGGTAGGGCAGCAGGGCAACCGGGCCCTGCGCGGTGAAACGCTCGAACGCAGTGTCGGGCTGGAACTGGCTGCAGGTGAGATGAGCGATCACGGCACTCTGCCCGTAATCGTGCACCTCAGGCGGATGTGCTGCCTCCAGCAATTTGCCACCGTCGGCTACCACCGCCAGGCGCGCATGCAGCTGCAGCGCCTGGCCGTTCAGCTCATAGTCGATGCGTGCGCCATCGGCATGCGTGTGCAGCCCGGTAACCGTGGCGCCATCCAGGCAGGTCGCAGGGCTGCTGTGCAGGGCTTGCAGCAGGGCGGCGTGCAAGGCGGGGTAAGGCAGGACGTAGCCGAGCTCGGGTACCTCCAGCTTGTCGGCATGCAGCAGGGTGCGGCCGAAGCTGCCCTTCTGCGAGACATGGATGTGGCGGATAGCGGAGATCTGCGCGATGGCCTGCCACACACCGAGACGATCAAGCAGCAGGCGGCTGCCGTAGGACAGCGCCAGGGCACGCGGGTCGGCGGCGGCCTGCTCGGCCTTGCGTGCTTCCAGCACCACGATGACGAGGCCGCTGTCGCGCAGCGCGAGCGCCAGTGCAGCGCCCACCGGGCCGCCGCCTATGATCGCGATGTCGCAATGTTCATTCATGCCGTTCTCATCAATTCTTCGATCGCCGCGACAGATTTGGGTACCGCATCGGTCAGCACCTCGCATCCCGCTGCGCTGATGGCCACATCATCCTCGATGCGGATGCCGATATTCCACAGAGCTTGCGGCACATTGTCCGCCGGGCGGATGTAGCAGCCGGGTTCGACAGTGAGCGTCATGCCGGGTTCCAGCAAACGCCACTCGCCATTTTGCTTGTAGTTGCCGACATCGTGCACGTCCATGCCCAGCCAGTGGCCGGTGCGGTGCATGTAGAAGCGGCGGTAGTCGCCACTCTCCAGTACCGTATCGATACTGCCCGTGCACAGCTTGAGGTCGATCAGGCCCTGCGCCAGCACCTTCAGTGCGGCATCGTGCGGCTGGTTCCAGTGCGCGCCGGGGTGTGCGGCCTCGATGGCGGCAGCCTGTGCCGCCAGCACCATCTCATACACATCTTTCTGTGCGGCGCTGAAACGGCCATTCACCGGAAAGGTGCGGGTGATGTCGGCGGCGTAACCGTCCAGCTCGCAGGCGGCATCGATCAGCAGCAGGTCGCCGTCCTTGAGTGCTGCGTTGTTGCTGATGTAGTGCAGCACGCAGGCGTTGGCACCGCCCGCCACGATGGAGGTGTAGGCCGGCCCCTGGGCGCCGCAGCGGCGAAACTCGTGCAGCAGTTCGGCTTCGATTTCGTATTCCATTTTGCCGGGGCGCGTGGCACGCATCGCGCGTACCTGCGCCGCAGCCGAGATGACGCCGGCGCGGCGCATGGTGACCAGCTCATGTTCATCCTTGAACAGACGCATTTCGTCCAGCAGCATGCGCACGTCGTGAATTTCATTCGGTGCGGTAATGCCGCTGCGCGCCTGTGCCTGCACGCGGCTACGCAGCTCGAGGATGCGGTCGTCCCACACTGCGTGCGCGCCCAGGGGGTGGTACAGCGCGGACTGGTTGCCCATCAGCTCGATGAGTTTGCTGTCGAGCTGCGCGATGGGGAAGGCGGCGTCGAAACCGAATTCGCTGCGTGCGCCATCCGGGCCGTGGCGAAAGCCATCCCAGATTTCGCGCTCCATGTCCTTCTCGCGACAGAACAGGATGGACTGTGGCTGCGCGCCGGCGATGAGTACCAGCACCGCTTCCGGCTCGTCAAAGCCGGTGAGGTAGTGGAAATGGCTGTCAAAGCGAAAAGGGTAATGTGCGTCGCCGTTGCGTATCTGCTCGGGGGCAGTGGGCAGCACCGCGATACCGCGCTGCATTTGCTGTTGCAGTCGTGCGCGACGCTGGGCGTAAATGGCAGGATTAAACATGGGCGGTATTGTGCGGTGCACGCAGCAGCTTGTCGAGCTCTTGCAGGCGTTGCGGCGTGCCGACATCGACCCAGTGGCCGCTGTGGTGCTCACCGCTGATCCTGTCCTGTGCGATGTGGGTGCGCAGCAGGGGGGCGAGCGGTGCGGCAGTGCCGCGAACTATGCTGCGGAACATGGCGGGCTGGTACACACCGATGCCGCTGAAGGTCAGCTTGGCGGGGGGGGGCACATCTTGCGCTGCCGGCGCGGGAACGATGCGCCCGGCCCGCAGGCAGAAGTCCCCAGCGGGGTGATGCGCCGGATTGTTCACCAGCACCAGATGGGCGGCGTCGTTGCCGGCAGCCAGCGCGGCGGCATGGCGCGGCAATTGGGCCAGGTCATAGTCGCAGTAGATGTCGCCGTTGATCACGGCAAAGGGCGCATCGCCAAGCAGGTGCAGGGCATTGGCGATGCCGCCGGCGGTCTCCAGCGCGGGGTTCTCCGGCGAATAGCGGATGCGCACGCCGAACTGGCTGCCGTCAGCCAGTGCGGTTTCGATCTGCTGGCCGAGGTGGGCATGGTTGATCACCAGGTCGCACAGACCGGCGCGGGCGAGGCGCTCGATGTGCCAGACGATCAGCGGCTTGCCGGCCACCATCAGCAGCGGTTTGGGGGTGTGGTCGGTGAGCGGGCGCATGCGTTCGCCGCGCCCGGCAGCCAGCAGCATGACCTTCATGATTTTTCGCCTTTCACGTACTCGCCCTCTCCCGTAAGCGGGATGGGGGGAGGGGTGATGCGCAGAGTGAGTCGATTCAAAACGTGTATCCCACTGCAGGCTTGTTTACTTCCAGGTCGTCGAGCAGGCGCAGCAAGGGCTTGAGGTCGATATAGCGCTCACAGGCGCGGTGCAGGTAGTCCATCACCAGCGGCAGGTCCTTGAGGTAGCCCTCCTTGCCGTCTCTGTGGTACAGGCGCGCAAAAATGCCCAGCACCTTGAGGTGGCGCTGTACACCCATCCATTCATAGTCGCGGTAGAAGTCGCCGAAGTCGGCATGTATCGGCAGGCCGGCCTTGCGCGCGTTTTCCCAGTAACGGATCAGCCAGTCCAGAATGTCGGCCTCTTCCCAGCGGATATAGGCATCCTTGAACAGCGACGCGAGATCATAGGTGATCGGGCCGTAGACGGCGTCCTGGAAATCCAGGATGCCGGGGTTGGGGGCGCTGAGCATCAGGTTACGCGAATGGTAGTCGCGATGCACATAGGTGCGCGGCTGTGCCAGGTTGTTGCGGATGATGAGCTGGAAGGTGTTTTCCAGCATGGCGCTCTGTTCGGCGCTGAGTGTCGCCTGCAGGTGTTTGCCGATGTACCACTCCGGGAACAAACGCATTTCGCGCAGCAACAGTGCCTCATCGTAATCGGGCAGCTCATGTTCGCGGCTGGCAAGCTGGATCTGGATCAGTGCATCGGTTGCCGCGCTATACAGTTCGCGTGCCGTGCTGGCTTTGCCATCGGCGAGCGCCTGCAGATAGGTGGTGTTGCCCAGGTCGCTCAGCAGCAGAAAGCCCTGGTCCAGGTCCTGCGCAATGATCTGCGGCACATGTACGCCGGCCGTGGCGAACAGCCGGTCGATGTGGATGAACGGCCCGCAGTTCTCGTGCTCGGGCGGTGCATCCATCACGATCAGCGTGCGCTCGGCAAGGGTGGCGCGGAAATAGCGGCGAAAACTGGCGTCGGCTGAAGCCGGTGCCAGGGTGAAAGTTTGTCCGGGGTAGAGACTGGCAAGCCAGTCATTGATGAGCTGTTGACGTTTCATGTGATGGTGTTTGATTGCCTAAATCTTGGATTTGTGCGATTTTACCACCTTAATTTGACTATCCCGCACCATGCGTTTCCGCATTAAGCTCGTTACCCTCTCTGTCTTCTACGCATTTTCATCGGCCAGCTGTGCGCAGGATGCTACACCCGCGCAGGCAGATGCTGCGCCGCTCAAGCTGGATCGCACTTTCAAGAAAGCGCCGCCAGGCAACGAGGCTGCGCCGGTTTTTATTACCGCACGCCGCCTGGAAGCGAAGGCTGAGCAGCAGGTCGAGGCGACCGGCGAGGTGGAGTTGCGCTCGGATGACCAGTCGATTGCGGCCGACCACTTGCTGTTCATGCAGGTCAGCAAGGACCTGACCGCCGATGGCTCGGTGCGCCTGCAGCAGCAAGGCGCAACGGTGACAGGAGACAGGCTGCAGGTGAATATTGACAGCAATGTCGGCGAGATGACGCGGCCTGAGTTTACCTTCAGTGACACCAAGGCGCGTGGTTCTGCCACAACGATGCACATGCAGGGCAAGAAAAATTTTACCTTTGAGGACGCGCGTTACACCACCTGCCCGATTGGCAACGAGGATTGGCAGGTACGCATGAGTGAGCTTGATCTGGACCGTAACACCCAGATCGGCCAGGCCTATAACGCCCGTATCGTGTTCAAGGATGTGCCTATCTTCTACACGCCATGGATGGACTTCCCGTTAAACAATCAGCGTAAATCGGGTTTCATGGGGCCGTTGTTCGGCGGCACCAACAAGGGCGGCAGCGAGATCACCGTACCTTTCTACTGGAATATCGCCAGCAACATGGATGCGACGCTGGCGCCCCGCGTGATGGACAAGCGCGGCACGCTGTACAACAACGAATTCCGCTACATGGGGCAGAGCTTCATGAGCGAACTGCACTATGACGATCTGCCCTACGATCAGTTGACGCATCAGGAACGTTCTCGCTCGGCACTCGTGCACACGCAGAACCTGGGCGGCGGGGTGGGGGCGGCGATCAATTACACCGCCGTATCCGATGACGCCTATTTCCGCGATTTGTCCGGATCGCTCGGCGATGCGGCACAGAAAAACCTGTTGCAGGAGGGCGTGTTGACCTATGGCAGCACCTGGTGGTCGAGCTCGCTGCGGGTGCAGCGCTACCAGACGCTGCAGGATCCGGAGGCCCCGGTGGTGGTGCCCTATCAGCGGCTGCCGCAACTCAACCTGGCCGCGCACCAGGTGCTGGCCGGCTCGAATCTGGCGCTGAGCGCTGAATATGTGGATTTCAGCCATCCCACTGCGGTCAATGGCAACCGTGTGGTGCTTTACCCGACGGTGAGTTATCCCTTGATCAGTGATCCCGCTTACTACGTGACGCCCAAGCTGGGCGTGCACAATACGCAATATACCCTGGGGGTCAATAATCCGGGCACGCAGCAGCACTTTGAGCGCACCTTGCCGATATTCAGCCTGGATAGCGGTATGACGCTGGAACGCGAATTCAATATGGCTTCCACCGACTATGTGCAAACCGTGGAGCCGCGTGCCTATTACGTGTATGTGCCGTACGAAAATCAGGACATGCTGCCGAATTTTGACACGGCACAGGCGCCGTTCAGTTTTGGCCAGATGTTTATGGAGAACCGCTTTTTCGGCAATGACCGCATCGGCGACGCGAATCAGGTCACGCTGGCGCTGACCTCGCGTTTGCTGGAAGCTGATACCGGCAGCGAGCGCCTGCGTGTCATGCTGGGCGAGCGCTTCAGCCTGGAGACGCCGCGCGTCAATCTGGTGGCACCAACGGCAACGACCAACAAGTCCGACATACTGCTCGGCGTAGGCGGCAAGGTGACGCGCGCGCTCTCGCTCGATGGTTTGCTGCAGTACAACCCGAATGAATCGCGCAACGAAATGTATACCTTTACCGGGCGCTACACGCCGGAAGCGGGCAAGGTGTTCAATCTGGGTTATCGCATGACCGGGGATGCGTTGCGGCAAATCGACATGTCGACGCAATGGCTGTTGTGGGGCAGGTGGCATGCCGTCGGGCGTTACAATTACTCGTTGCTGGACCAGCGTGCGGTAGAGGTGCTGGCCGGGGTTGAGTATAATCAGGACTGCTGGGCAGTGCGGCTGGTGGGGCAGCAATTTGCCACGGCCACCCAGGAGACATCAACCGGACTCTTTTTGCAGCTCGAATTGAATGAGCTGATCCGCGTGGGACCAGATCCACTGGATGCTCTGCGCCTGAGCGTGCCCGGTTATACCAAACTCAACGATCCTCCCCGCGAACCGGCTGCGCAAGGTTTGCGTTAACCCGAAAATGGAAAGTAACTATGTTGCGTAACAAGATGGTACAGGCGCTGCTTTTGTGCTGGCTCGGCCTGGCTGCAGTGCAGGCGGCTGATAAAACAAGCGGCCAGGAAATAGATCGCATCGTGGTGGTGGTCAATGACGATGTGATTACCAGGCATGAGCTGGATGAGCGTCTCGATACGGTAAAGCAGCAGCTGAAGAAACAGGGCACGTCGCTACCCGCAGCGGCGGAGCTGGAGAAGCAGGTGCTGGAGCGCATGATCATGGAGCTGCTGCAGCTGCAGTATGCCAAGGAGACCGGCGTGCGGGTCGACGATGTGCAGCTGGACAAGGCGCTGGGGCGGATTGCGCAGCAGAACAATTTTGCTTCTCTGGCAGAGTTTCGCGCCAAACTGGTCAAGGACGGGGTCGATTTCAAGAAATTCCGTGAGGAAATACGCAGCGAAATTATTTCATCCCGCCTGCGCGAACGCGAGGTGGACAGCAAGATGGTGGTGAGCGACAGCGAAATCGAAAACTATCTGCTGACCCAGTCCAAACAGGCAGGCAAGGGTGAAGAGCTGGAGCTGGCGCATATATTGCTGCTGGTGCCCGAGCAGGCCAGTGCTGACAAGATACAATCAATCAAGCGGCGTGCCGAACAGGCGCAGGCACAATTGCGCAGTGGCAGCAAGTTTGCCCAGGTTGCCGCCGGCTTCTCTGACGCCCAGGACGCGCTGCAGGGCGGCAACCTCGGTTGGCGTCCAGCAGACCGCATCCCGGCACTTTTCCTGGATGCCTTGCAGCAAATGAAGCCAGGGGAAATCAGCCCCATATTGCGCAGCCCCAACGCATTTCATATTCTTAAACTGCTTAACCGGCGCAGCACGGATGTGCCGGTGGTGATTACCCAGACGCATGCGCGCCACATTCTGATCAAGACCAGCGAGCTGGTGTCCGAGAGCGAGGCAAAGAGCCGCCTAGCGGAGATCAAGACACGCATCGAGGGGGGCGCAAGTTTTGCCGATCAGGCCAAGCTGTATTCCGAAGACGGCAGTGCTGCGCAAGGCGGCGACCTGGGCTGGGCCTCGCCTGGCACATTTGTGCCGGAGTTCGAGAAGGCGATGAATGCCTTGCAGCCGGGCGAGATGAGCGGGCTGGTGCAGACCGATTTTGGCTGGCACCTGATCCAGGTGCTGGAGCGGCGCAATGCCGATGTCACCGCCGAACAGAAGCGGCAGCGCGCGGTAATGGCGATACGTGCGTTTAAATCCGATGAGGCCTACCAGGACTGGCTGCGCCAGCTGCGCGACCGTGCCTTTGTCGAGTATCGCAACTAGGTGATGGCGCAGCCCACACAGCCCGTGCTGGCCATCACCTCCGGCGAACCGGCCGGCATCGGCCCCGATCTGTGCCTGCAACTGGCCAGGCAGAAGCTCGCTGCGCCCTGTGTCGTGCTGGCCGACAAGCGGCTGTTGCAACAGCGTGCGCAACAACTGGGTGTTGCACTGCAACTGCACGATTATGATCCGCAAAATATCCAGCACCTCCCCG
The DNA here is from genome assembly GCA_041488395.1 of Gallionellaceae bacterium. Taxonomy (GTDB): domain Bacteria; phylum Pseudomonadota; class Gammaproteobacteria; order Burkholderiales; family Gallionellaceae; genus 39-52-133. Next base: position 5,297 of record JBGPPE010000032.1, on the reverse strand, counting down.
CAGGTTATTTGTGCGTACTCGATATGCCACTGGCACAGGCGGCAGAAGCGGGAAAACTGAATCCGGCCAATAGCCAGTATGTGCTGAACCTGCTCAGTCGTGCGTTACAAGGCTGCCAGTCGGGCGAATTTGCCGCCATGGTTACCGCCCCGGTGCACAAGGGCGTAATCAACGATGCGGGCATTCCTTTTAGCGGCCACACCGAATTCCTCGCCGAGCAGAGCCACACACCGCTGGTGGTGATGATGCTGGCCGGCGGCGGCATGCGCGTGGCGCTGGCCACCACCCATCTGCCGCTGCGCGAGGTGGCCGATGCCATCACCGCCGAGCTGCTGGAAAGCGTGCTGACCATCATGCAGCGCGACCTGCAGCGCCGCTTCGGCATTGCGCGGCCGCGCATCCTGGTGGCCGGGCTCAATCCACATGCCGGCGAAGGCGGCTACCTGGGCCGCGAAGAGCTCGACATCATGGTCCCGGTGCTGGACAAGCTGCGTGCGCAGGGCATGAACGTGAGCGCGCCGCTGCCGGCGGACACTCTGTTCGCGCAGCACCGATTGAAGGAATGCGACGCGGTGCTGGCGATGTATCACGACCAGGGTCTGCCGGTGCTCAAGCACGCCAGCTTCGGCGCAGGCGTCAACATTACCCTGGGCCTGCCCATCATCCGCACCTCGGTTGATCATGGTACCGCGCTGGATCTGGCCGGCACCGGACGTGCCGAAGTGGGCAGCCTGCTGGAGGCGATCCACACCGCCTTGCTGATGGCAGAACACGAGCGCAAATCATGATGCACAAAGCCTGCCGCTTTAGCTGCGGCATAACTTGCAAACTGCACAAGTTAGCCTTCACTGAAGCGTTTCCGGAAGGAGAAAATCATGCATAAGGCCCGGAAACGCTTTGGACAAAATTTTTTGGTCGATGAGCAGATCATCGCCGACATCATCAGCGTTATCCGTCCGATGCCCGATGACAACATGGTGGAAATTGGCCCCGGCCTGGGTGCGTTGACGCGCCCGCTGCTGAAGTCACTCAAGCTGCTGCACGTGGTGGAGATCGACCGCGACATCATCGAGCGCCTGAAGAAAGACTACCCGCAGGACAAGCTGGTGATCCACGCGGGTGATGCGCTGAAGTTCGATTTCGCCGAGCTGCCAACGCCGCTGCGCATCGTCGGCAACCTGCCCTACAACATCTCCTCGCCGCTGCTGTTCCACTTCTCGGCCTACGCCGAGCGCATCACCGACATGCACTTCATGCTGCAGAACGAAGTGGTCGAGCGCATGGTGGCGGAACCTTCCACCGCGGCCTATGGGCGTCTGTCCGTCATGCTGCAGTACCGCTTCTACATGGAGAAGCTGCTGGATGTGCCGCCCGAGTCGTTCCGGCCTGCACCCAAAGTGGATTCGGCCATCGTGCGCATGATCCCGCTGCCGGCAAAAGAGGTCATGGTACGCGACGAGAAGCGCTTTGCCGAGATTGTGGGCACGGCGTTTGGGCAACGGCGCAAGACTTTGCGTAATACGCTGAAGGCTTACTTGAATGAGGCGGATTTCGAGCAGTTGGGGATTGATGCGCAGTTGCGCGCGGAGAATCTGGGTGTGGCGGAGTTTGCGCGGATTGCGAATTATCTGGCAGAGAAGTAGTAGCGCCTGGTTTGCGACAGCGTATGTATCGCTTGCCTGGTTTTAATTAGCAACACCGTCGGGGGTCGCCCGTTTTGAAATTCAGGCGTTGGAGACAAACAGCATAATGCCGATGGCTATTACGCCGTACCTGATCCTAAATTTTCTTCTGAATAAACTCAATCTTATAGCCATCCGGGTCTTCGATGAAGGCCAGCACCGTGGTGCTACCCTGCATAGTCCCGGCTTCGCGGATAACCTTGCCACCACGTTGTTTCACCAGCTCACAGGCATGGTAAGCATCATCAACTTCGATGGCGATGTGGCCATAGGCTGTGCCAAGCTCGTAAGAGTCGACGCCCCAGTTATGGGTCAGCTCAATGACGGCGCTATCCTTCTCCTCCTGATAACCAAGAAAGGCGAGAGTAAATTTGCCGGCCGGATAGTCATTGCGGCGCAACAGCTTCATGCCCAGTACTTCGGTGTAGAAGGCAATGGACTTATCCAGATCGCCCACGCGCAGCATGGTGTGCAGGATGCGCATCAGATCACCACCATCTCGAAATCTTCCTTGCGCGCACCACACTCCGGGCAGGTCCAGTTGACTGGCACGTCCTCCCAGCGGGTGCCAGCCGGAATGCCATCGTCAGGCGCGCCGGCGGCTTCGTTGTAGAGCCAGCCGCAAATCAGGCACATATAGGTTTTGTATTCGCCGGGCATTGAGTTTGTTGTAGGGACCATGGGGGAGATTTAAGTTAAAATGCAGCCTTTAAGACCGCCTATTTTACAACGATGTCAGCCAATACGCCCGATATCCCTCCCATTGTGATGACCTTTGCCGCGACTGACCCCAGCGGCGGCGCAGGCATCCAGGCCGACATCCTGACCATCGCCAGCATGGGCTGTCACCCGCTTTCCGTGGTGACGGCGATTACCGTGCAGGACAGCAGTGGTGTCGACGATGTGCAGCCGGTAGATGCCGAATGGGTGATCGACCAGGCGCGCACCGTGTTGGAAGACATGCCGGTGGCGGCATTCAAGATTGGGCTGTTGGGCAGCGTGGACAACATTTCGGCTATCGCCGAGATCATCTCGGACTACCCGGACGTGCCACTGGTATTTGACCCCGTGCTGAGCTCGGGTCGTGGCGATGAGCTGGCCAATGAAGACATGCTGGTGGCACTGCGCGAGTTGCTGCTACCGCAAACGACTATCCTGACGCCGAACAGCATGGAAGCGCGGCGCCTGATCCAGGAAGATGAAAACGATGATGAGAATCCCAGCCTGGAGGAGTGCGCCAAGCGCATCATTCAGCTGGGCAGTGAGTACGTGCTGATTACCGGCACCCACGAAAATACGCCCAAGGTCATCAACACGCTGTATGGCGAGCGCGGCTTGCTGCGCAGCGACAACTGGCCGCGCCTGCCCGGCATCTATCATGGTTCCGGCTGCACGCTGGCCTCGGCCATTGCCGCATTGCTGGCGAATGGCTTGCCGATGGAAGAGGCGGTACGCGAAGCCCAGGAATATACCTGGGAAGCGCTGAAATACGGCTTCCGCCCCGGCATGGGCCAGCATATTCCGGATCGTTTGTTCTGGGCGCGGGATGAAGAGGAAGATGACGAGAGTGAATCCAAGACTCGTCATTAACGGTCTGTACGCAATTACTCCGGAATGTGCTGATAGCGCCGATTTGCAGCGTCGCGCACGCGAGGCTATAGAGGGCGGAGCGCGGGTGTTGCAGTATCGCAGCAAGTTGGCTGATGCCGGTTTGCGCCTGACGCAGGCGCAAACACTGCGCGCGCTGACGCGTGAATTTGGTGTGACCTACATCGTCAACGATGATGCGCAACTCGCCGTTGCGGTGGACGCAGATGGCGTGCACCTGGGTGCGGCGGACGGCGAGATTGCGGCAGCGCGGGCGCTACTGGGCGAGAACAGGCTGATCGGGGCGTCTTGCTACAACCAGTTGCCACTGGCGCAGGAAGCCGTGCGCGCCGGCGCGGATTACGTGGCGTTTGGTGCTTTTTATTCTTCCAGCGTCAAGCCTGAAGCGGCGGTGGCACAGCCGGAGCTGTTGCGGGCAGCACGCCGTGAGCTGGAGGTGCCGCTGGTAGCCATCGGCGGCATCACGGCTGGCAACGGCGCGCTCCTCGTGCAAGCAGGCGCGGATGCGCTGGCCGTCATTTCATCACTGTTTGAGGCCGCTGACATTCGGGCGGCGGCGCAGGATTTTGCAAAACTTTTTACACAGGCAAAAGCATCATGACATCACACAATCAAGAACTGTTCGAACAATCCCAGCGCCTGATTCCGGGCGGCGTCAATTCGCCGGTGCGCGCATTCAAGTCGGTAGGCGGCACGCCGCTGTTCTTCAAGCGCGGCCAAGGTGCGTATGTGTGGGATGCCGATGACAAGCGCTATGTTGACTATGTAGGTTCGTGGGGGCCAATGATCGTTGGCCATTGCCACGCCGAGGTGGTCAAGGCCGTGCAGGACGCTGCCGCACAGGGGCTGGGCTTTGGCGCGCCTACCGCAGCCGAGCTGGATATGGCCACCACGTTGACCCAGTTGCTGCCCAGCCTGGAAATGGTGCGCCTGGTCAGCTCCGGCACCGAAGCCACCATGACGGCGATACGCCTGGCACGCGGCTTTACCGGGCGCAGCCGCATCATCAAGTTTGAGGGCTGTTACCACGGTCATTCGGACGGCTTGCTGGTGAAGGCCGGTTCGGGCGCACTGACTTTCGGCCAGCCCAGTTCGTCCGGTGTGCCGGCGGAAATTGCCGCGCTGACCACGGTGCTGAACTACAACGATGTGGCTGGGCTAGAGCGCGCATTTGCCGAGATGGGCAAGGAGGTGGCGGCGGTGATCGTGGAGCCGGTGGCGGGCAATATGAACCTGATTATGCCGAAGCCGGAGTTTCTCGCTGCCATGCGCAAACTGTGCAGCGAGCACGGTGCGGTGCTGATCCTGGACGAGGTGATGACCGGTTTCCGCGTCAGCCTGCAGGGCGCACAAGGCTACTTTGGCATCAAGCCGGACCTGACCACGCTGGGCAAGGTGATGGGTGGTGGTTTGCCGGCCGCCGCGTTTGGCGGGCGCCGCGACATCATGCAGTGCCTGGCTCCGCTGGGCCCGGTGTATCAGGCCGGCACGCTGTCGGGTAACCCGATCGCGGTGGCGGCGGGTATGGCCACGCTCAAGCTGGTGCAGGCGCCTGGCTTCTATGCAAATCTGGAAAAGCGTGCCAAGCAGCTCACCGAGGGCCTGAGTGCCAGCGCCAAAAAGCATGGCGTGACCTTTTGCGCTCAATCCGTAGGCGGCATGTTCGGCCTGTATTTCAGTGCGGCGGTTCCCACCAGCTATACCGAAGTCATGGCATGTGATGCCAAGGCGTTCAACCGCTTTTTCCACGCCATGCTGGATGCGGGCGTCTATCTGGCGCCGTCTGCCTTTGAGGCGGGTTTTGTGTCGGCTGCGCACAGCGAGGCCGACATCGCGGCGACCATCGCTGCGGCCGATAAAATTTTTGCGGCCTGGTAACAAATAAACATGGGACTCTTTTCGCGCGCGGTCTTTTTTACCACCGTCAATGACCTGCATGCCCTGCCGCTGCATGGCGGCAAGGAGGTGGCATTTGCCGGCCGTTCCAATGCGGGCAAGTCGAGTGCG